>JAOPYG010000371.1 GCA_025964685.1 Actinoallomurus sp.
ACTCCGGCGACATCGACCTGGTGCTGAAGCGGTCCACCGACGGCGGCCGTACGTGGGGCCCGCTCCAGGTCGTGCTGCCCGGCAACGGCGACACGCGCGGCAACCCGGCGCCGGTCGTGGACCAGCGGACCGGCCGGGTCGTCCTGATGACGACCTACAACCCCGGCGACGACGACACCATCCGGCATCCGTTCGTGCAGTACAGCGACGACGACGGCACCACCTGGTCGGCGGCACGTGACCTCACCGATCAGATCGTGAAGCCGGCGTGGAACTCCTGGTACGCGACCGGACCGGGCCACGCCGTGCAGTTGCGGCACGGGCCGCACAAGGGGCGCCTCATCGTCCCGGCCAACCATGAAGGCGACGGCGGCGCACTCAAGGGCGGCCCGCAGGGCGGCCACCTCAACTACAGCGACGACGGCGGCACCACCTGGAAGATCGGCTCGGACGACACTCGTACGACCAACGACGTGAGCCCCGGCGAGCTGAGCGCCACCGAGCTCGCCGACGGCCGGATCTACGTCAACGCGCGTGACAACACCGGCACCGATCCGGGCAACCGGAACACCGCCACCAGCAGCGACGGCGGGCAGACCTTCGACGCGCCGTTCCGCACGCTGCCGAAGCTGGACGCGCCCAAGGTCCAGGGCTCGGTGCTGAGCGTCGGGCACCGGATCTTCCTGTCCGTCCCGGACCACCCGGTGACCCGCGAGGTCATGGCGGTCCGCACGTCGGACGACGACGGGCGGAACTTCCAAAAGGTCGGCAAGGTCATCTACTGGGGGCCGTCCGCGTACTCCGACCTGGTCGACCTGGGCGGCGACCACCTCGGGCTGCTGTACGAAGCCGGGCAGGCCGGCCCGTACGAGGCGATCCGCTACGCCCAGTTCAACGACGCGTACCTGAAGACCCCCAACGGGACTCCCCCGGGCCTGCCCAAGCCGCCGCAGCCCGGCCCGACGACGCCGGACCTGTCCGGGTACCGCAACGACGGCTACGTACGGGGCGGGATGACCTCGCCGAGCGAGTTCGACGGCGTCGACGACTACGTGCAGGTGCCCTGGGCGCGGTCCCTCGACCTGGGCGCCGGCGACTTCACCTGGAACGCGCGGATCCGCTACAGCGACACCACCGGCACCCGGGTGATCCTGTGGGCCTACCGGGTAGGCAGCGGCGCCCCGCAGATCTGGCTGCGGGCCGAACCGGCGAGCAAACGGCTCATCGCCACCCTCGGAACCGGCGAGGGCACCGCCATGGTGACCACGACCCAGGCCTACAACGACGGCCAGTGGCACGACGTCGTCCTGCGGCGCGCGAAGGGACAGCTCACCCTGACGGTCGACGGGCAGGCGACGTCGGTGGCGGCGCCCGGCGGATCGGTCACCGAAGGCCGGCAGTTCGCCATCGACGGCATCGACGTCGGCCAGCGCCTCGACGGGGTTCAGCGCTTCCACGGGTCCATCTCCGACGTACGGATCTACTCTCGCGCCGTCCCCGACGACGAACTCGCCACCGCCCGCCGCGGCCTGCGCCTCTCGCTCCCGCTCGACCGGATCGGGAGTGAGGGATGAGCCGGATCGACGGCCTGCGGGACCGCCTCGGCATCGCCTATGGCGGCGACTACAACCCGGAGCAGTGGCCCGAGGAGGTATGGGACGAGGACCTGCGGCTGATGAAGGAGGCCGGCGTCTCCCTGGTCAGCGTCGGCATCTTCTCCTGGGCCTCGGTCGAGCCACGGCCCGGAGAGTATGACTTCGGCTGGCTCGACCAGGTCATGGACCGGCTGGCCTCGGGCGGCGTCGCGGCCTGCCTCGCGACCATGACGGCCTCGCCGCCGCCCTGGCTGACCACGCGCCATCCGGAGATGCTCACCGTACGGGCGGACGGCTCCACCATCTGGCCGGGCGGGCGGCAGCACTACTGCCCTTCCAGCCCGGTCTACCGCTCGCACGCCGTACGGCTGGTCGAGCAGGTCGCCGGCCGCTACGCCGGGCATCCGGCGCTGGCGATCTGGCACGTCGGCAACGAGTACGGCAACGTCATCCCGTGCCACTGCGACGTGTCCGCGGTCGCTTTCCGGCGCTGGCTCGCGGACCGGTACGGCTCCGTCGAAGGTCTGGGCGACGCCTGGTCGACGAGCTTCTGGGCCCAGCGGTACGACGCGTTCGAGGAGGTGCTGCCGCCGCGCTCGCCTGCGCCGTTCGCCAACCCCGCCCACGACCTCGACTACGCCCGGTTCACCTCCGACGAGCTGCTGGCCTGCTATCTCGCCGAGAAGGAGGTGCTGGACCGCGTCACGCCGGACACGCCGGTGACCACCAACTTCCCGCCGTCGCTGCGCCCGGTCGACCAGTGGACCTGGGCCCCGCACGTGGACGTCGTCGGCTACGACGCCTACCCGGACCCGCTGGATGAGGACGCGGCCGCCAAGGTCGCCCTCTCCTACGACGTCATGCGCTCACTGCGCGGCGGGCAGCCGTGGCTGCTGATGGAACAGGCCCCCGGCGCGGTCAACTGGCGTCCGCGCAACGCCGCCAAGCCGCCCGGCGCGATGCGGCTGTGGAGCTGGCAGGCGGTCGCGCACGG
>JAOPYG010000372.1 GCA_025964685.1 Actinoallomurus sp.
AACAACGACTGGTTCAGGCCGAGTTGGCTGCGCAGCCGCTCGACGAGCGCGGGATCGGTTGCGTTCTGTCCGAGGATCGCGGTCGCCGGGTCACCGGGAATCAGGCGGATCATCAGGAAGATGAGGACGGAGATCCCAAATAGCAGGACGACCAGTCCCGCAAGCCGGCGTAGCAGGTACGCCGTCATGCCGCGCCAGCACGGTTCATCGTCCCGCCCCTGGCCGGATCGCCCTGCCTGACCACGCCCTCGATGCGGCCCGTTCCACGGATCGTTTCACCGTTCCACTCCTGCCGTGAAAGTCGATCTGGGTTCTTGGTTCAGTGCACTGCATACGGCTGGCTCATCGGTCGACCAGGTCGTAACGGCCGTTACAGTAGGCGCGCCGTTTTTCGGTTTTGTTACGTTAGGTAAAAACGTGACGCCGAATGTACCTGGCGCTCAGCCGCAGGACAAGGTCCTGCAGGGCTCCGGCAAGTCGCGTAGTGTCCGTTTCGATCATGCTGGGCTGATGCCCAGGGTGATCAGGACGCGGGCGGCGTCGCGGCTGTGGTGTCGCTGGGCGGTGGCGATGTTGTCGTGGCCGGTCAGCTTCGGGATCCCGATCACGAGGTTTCTGAACGTGGCCATGACGCGGGGACCGTTTCCGGCCCTGACCTGGGAAGCGTCTTCGCCGAAACTGACGTCACGGACGTGGTGGAGGCTTCGATGCTGCGGCGGCCGCGAATCCAGCCAGCGATTTGGGCGGGTGTCGCCTCGTGGACGGCGAGGCCGGTGACGGCGTAGACGGTGATGGTCTTCCACCTCTTGGTGCCAGCCTGACGGATCCGGCAGGTGATGCAGATTGCCTGGGCGGCGTGCGGGAACAGCCGTCCACCTTGTAAAGCAGCGACGCGATCATCCGCGCAGGATGCCACCCGAAGGTACATCGCCGACTCCCACCTGCGGCGATGACTTTCCGAGCCCCACAAGGTCTGCCCACCACATGCCGCAAAGCCCTTCGCTGCCGGCCCGGGCCGGAATCCTGAAAACGGCTAACCGAAACAAGCTCTTAGCGCCGCTGAAACAAGATCTTCCTACCCTCAGCGTTCGCACCCATATCGGACGAACCAGAGGATTTGGTGTGAGACACAGACGATCCCTAGCAGCATGGGGCGCGGCAGTAGCACTCGCGGGGTTCCTCCTCAGCTTCCCCCCGCAGCTGGCAACAGCCGCCCTTGCCCAGGGAACGGAAGCAGCCTCCGCGGCCAAGCGCCCGTCGTTCGACGTCACCGAGGCGACGATCGACTCGATCCACAAGGCGCTTGCCTCCCACAAGCTGACGTGCGTACAGGTCGTACAGGACTACATCGACCGCATCAACGCCTACGACAAGCCGGCCGGGGGTAAGCTCGCCACCAACGCGATCCAGACGGTAAACCGCACGGCCCTCACCCGCGCCGCACAGCTTGATGCCGCCTACGCCAAGTCCGCACGGCTGACCGGGCCATTGCATTGCATACCCGTGTTGGTGAAGGACCAAGTCGAAACCGCCGACATGCCCACCACCTACGGCTCGGCGATATTCAAGGGCCTCCAATCCGGCCGTGACGCCACCGTCGTCGCCAGGCTGCGAGCCGCTGGCGCCGTCATTCTCGCCAAGACCAACATGGGCGAATACGCCAGTGGCTATGCCGGCTCCTCCTTCGGGGTGTGCCGCAACCCCTATGACCTGACTCGTAGCCCCAGCAGTTCCTCCTGCGGTACAGGCGCCGGGGTGGCCGCCAACTACGGCGCAGTCGGAATCGGCGAAGACACCGGCGGATCCGTCCGCGGACCGGCCGGGGCGAACGACCTGGTCGGACTGCGGCCAACCACTCCTCTGATCAGCCGCTACGGAATGATGCCGGCCACGCCAACCCGCGACACCCTCGGCCCGCTCACCCGGACCGTGAAGGACGCCGCCATCGTGACAAGCGTCATTGCCGGCTACGACCCGAACGACCCCCTAACCGCCCAAAGCCTGGGCAGAACGCCGGCGGACGGGAAATACTACGATCACCTCAGCAAGAACGCCCTGAAGGGCAAGCGCATCGGCGTCATCCGCGAGACGATGGCAACGGACACCGACCCCACGACTCCGGATTACGCACGAGTCAAGGCCGTCACGGACAAGGCGTACGCCGACCTGTCGCGCCTCGGCGCCACCGTCATCGATCCGATCGTGGTGCCGAACCTCAAATCACTTTTGTCCGCCGCCATGGACTACCGAGGCGAGACCGAAGCGGCAGTCAACGCCTACCTCAAGCAGCTGCCACACGCACCCGTCTCCTCCTTCGCACAGATCGCCAACTCGCCGCTCGTCACGCCGACCCGGCGCGCCGGACTTCGTAGCGCCCGGGGCAAGACGACAAATGATCCCGGTTACCAGAAGGAAAGGCAGGCCCGGGATGAGCTGCGCCAGACAATGCTCAAAGTCATGGCCGACAACCACCTCGACGCGATCGCGTACCCGGGCGCCTACCACGAGCCGCCGGTCATCCCCGATGACATTCTCACCAACCCCGACGCGACCAACGGTGTACTTACCGGGACCAACCGTTACCTCAGCCCGAGTATCGGCTTCCCGGACCTCGCCGTCCCCGCTGGCTTCACCAGCACGAACCTTCCCGTCGGGATCGACCTGCTCGGACGGCCCTTCACCGAAGAAACGCTGCTCCAGCTCGGCTACGCCTACGAGCAAGGCACGAGCCACCGCAAGCCGCCCTCGACAACCCCTCCGCTCCCAACACGCTGACCAGATAACCGTCGTGCCCCCGGGCGACCTACTGCCCCGGGGGCACGACGGCACGCGAAAGAGACGTCAGGGAAGCGGGCCAGGGTCCGGCAGTAGCGGTGGAGCGCCCCGACTGGACGAACGACCTCGGATGCGTCATCGGCGCTGTGATCTGCGCCCGACGACGCCCCGGTATCAGCCGTGACAGCGCCGCCAGCCACACCCGGTCGGCGGGTTCGTACCGCACGCGCTTGACCTGAGGACGCAGCTTCTCGCCCCACGCCGAGCAGGATGGAATGGAACCGTGGTCCACGCGGAGTCGGGCTACGAAATCGATCGCGGGACCATTTCGGGTGTCGGCGCCTCGGCCCCGGCTGCCTCCGCCGGGGCGACCTAAAAGGCGGCCGCCTAGGGAACATCTCGGCGGTAATGCGTCCAGCCGTACCGGCGGCTTGGCGCTCCGGTGCGACGTGACCGTACGACAGGGCGAGGGAGCGGCACCTCGTGGCTGACGCTGGTGCCGCTTCGAATGCGCCTAGGTTACGCCGGTCCGCCGCATGCAGCGGAAGGAACCCTGGCCTTTACATTCCGGCAAAAATGCTGAAATACCGCGACCTTAGCGTCTGCCACGCCATTTCGCACATGCCAGTCGGCATCCTCTGACACCACGGTCTTGGACACGGTCCCCTCCCCCGCGAAGGAGTTCCCTTGAACCGCAGTACCCGTGCCCGGTTGCTGGAAGCAACAGCCGTGGCCTCGCTCGGGCTCGCGCTGCTGCAGGCCACGCCGGCATCGGCGTTCACCTACGTCACCGACGCGAACGGCATCGCGTGGGGCATCCAGGACGCCGCGCCGCCCGGGGCAGACACCGGCAGCATCCGTGCCACACAAAGCGGCACCGGCGTACAGGCGCCGTACAGCACGATGCTCAACGGCTACGGCGGCATCCGGATGCACATCCGTACGACCCCCGCACCGCGCTTCGACGGCGCCATGATGCGCGGCTTCGGCCTCCGCTTCGACGGCCAGGACGAGTGGAACACGACCCGCTCTGTGCAGCTCGGCGGCGTGCGCATCTCGCGCTCCATCCGCATCGACCGCCCAGCGGCGTGGGGGCGGTGGCTCGACACCTTTACGAACACCACCGGGGCCCCGATCACGATCGACGTCGCCTTCGGAGGCCAGACCGGCTACGGCGCGACGGGCACGACGCACAGCCAGGTCGTCGCTACCTCGAGCGGCGATGCGACGGTCTCGCCCAAGGATTCCTGGGCGGCCGTCGCGAGCGGTACCGCCGACGGCCAGACGACTGGCGGGCCGACCGCCACGGTGATCGGCGATCCAAGCCCGTTCGCCGAAGCGATGGACCGCACCGGCAACTGGCTGCGCGACACCTTCACCGCGCCGCTGGCGACGAGCGGCCACGACGCCAACTATCAGGCGTACGTCAACACGCTAACGCTGCAGCCGCGGCAGAGCCGCTCGCTGCTGCACTTCCTGGTCGTCGGCAAGCAGGTGACGACGGCCACAGCGGCCGCGGAGATCGCCAGCGTGCGCGACAAGGCGGCGGCGCTGGCCAAGGCGCCGGTCGTCGACGGGCTCTCGACGGCGCAGATCTGCTCGGTGGCCAACTTCGCCGCGCTCTCGCCGTCGGGTGCCGGCGCCAAGCCGAAGAACTGCGCGGCCTCCCACCCCGTGCCGCAGCCGCCGGTGCCTCCCGCGCCGAAGATGGTCACGACGTCGCCCTACAACGTAGTGGACAAGACGATCGAGGAGATGCAGGCCGACATGGAGGCCGGCTGGACGACGTCCCAGCAGATCACGCGTGCCTACCTCGACCGGATCTCCGCCTACGACACCGGCCAGTTCGGGTTCAACGCCTACATCACGGTCGCCAAGGACACGATGGCGCAGGCGCGCAACGCTGACAAGCAGCGTGCGGCCGGCAAGCGCGGGGCGCTGCTGGGCATCCCGATCGCCGTTAAGGACCTCTACGACACCAAGGACATGCCGACGACGAACGGCAGCCTGACGTTCGAGGGCTACCACCCGGCGCACGACGCCTACCAGGTCGCACGGCTACGCGGGGCCGGTGCCGTCATCATCGGCAAGGCGAGCATGGAGGAGTACGCCACGAGCGGCAACTACTCCGACAGCGCCTATGGCACGGTCTGGAACGCGTTCGACCCGTCCCGCTCCGCGCTGGCCTCGAGCGGCGGGTCGGCCGTCGCCACGGCCACCAGCCTCACCGCCGCGGCGCTGGGCTCCCAGACCGGTGACTCGCTCTACGCGCCCGCCAGCGCGGCGAGCCTCGTCACCCTGCGCGGCACCGACGGCA
>JAOPYG010000373.1 GCA_025964685.1 Actinoallomurus sp.
GGCGGCGTGTACGAGCTGGCGCGTCGCCTCGTCGGCCTCCAGCCCGGCCGCGATCGCCACGACCGACTTCACCGCGTCGACCACCCGGAAATAGGCCACCGCCGACACATCGACGCTGACGTTGTCGCGCGTGATGATCCCCTGGGACTGGATCGGCATCGTGACGATCCGCAGCGAGACCCGGCGCATCACATCGACCACCGGGATGATCAGCCGCAGGCCCGGCTCCCGCGCCCCGCGTACCCGGCCGAGCCGGAACAGCACGCCCTGCTCGTACTGCTTGACGATCCGCACCGCCAGCGCCAGCGCCAGCAGCAGGACCACCGCCACGATGATGAGGACGACTATCAAGGCTTTCACCGGACTGCTCCGATCGATGCGCGAATGAGTTGGTTGCCCGGGACGCCGCACCGGACCTGCGGCGGGTCGGTCACGCGGACCGACCTCTGCCGCAGGTCCCCGCCCCCGCGGAACCCGGCACAAAGCCGTCGTACTCGTTCAGCCTGAGACAACTCCACCGGCCCGCCGGGGGAAACAGGCGATCCGTGCTCAACCAATCACCACAACCGATTACCGCCCGCGGCCGGCCGCCGTGGGCAGAGACGCGCGCCTGGCTATCGATTGTGGTGATCGGTCCTTCCCGGATCCACTGTTTCCCGCGCGCCACGGAGGAGGTTGGCTCAGGGATGACCGAACAGGCGGCGCCCGCGTTCGCGCGGACGAGCGCCCTTGCCTCCCGGGCTCGGATCCGCCGGATCCGGTCCAGGGCGGTACTGGTGAGTTGAGCTTCCGGGAACCATCGAGGGATCGGGGATCACCACCGTGCTTACCGCCGAGGACTCCGCTGAGATCTCTACCGACATGGAGCTCTCCGTCCTCAACCGATCAACGCACACTCTCCTCAGGCTGCGCGGCGAGATCGACGTCGCCGCCGCTCCCGGGTTACGTGAGCGGTTGTCCGCTCTGCTGCGACCCGGCATGGGGTTGGTCATCCTCGACCTGTCCGGAGTCTCCTTCTGTGACGCGTCAGGCCTGGGGGTGCTGGTCGGCAGTCACCGCCGCGCCCTGATTATGGGCGTCACCCTCCGGTTGACGGCGCTGCGTCCCCCGCTGGCGAGGCTGCTGCGTATTCACGGGCTGGACCGGGTTCTCACGATCTATCCCGCGCTGCCTGACGCGCCGACGTGGCGCGGTACGCGTGGCGGCTGACCGCAGGCGCGAGTACGGGCCCGCCGCCCGGGGCGGCTGGGGCTCGTCGCCGCCGCCATCCGGCTGACCCTCAACGAGATCGCTTTCCCCCGGCTCGACCGCAGCTGAGCTCAGGACTTGCGGCGTTGCGGGGTCACGGAGGCGAGAGCGGCATCGAGGGCGTCGAGCCGCGCGTGCAGTTCGGCGATATCGCCCTTGCTGGCGTTCTGCTCGCTGGGTTTGAGCGTGATGACGAGCTGACCGTTGGGTTCCAGCCGGGCGGTCTGGACTTCGCTGAGATCATCACCGTTCTGGATACGGACGGCATGCTCCAGGGCCGAGGGACGCAGCGCCAGCCGCCGCAACGTCTTGGAGAGCACCCGGCCGTCCTCGATGACGGTGGTGGCAGTGCCCTCCAGCAGGCGTGACGCCCGGTCGCTGGTCGCCACCCACCGGTTGATCGCGGCGTTGAGCGCGATGAGAGTGACCGCCCCGACGACGCCGCCCAGGAGGCTGTCGTCGTTTCCGATCACCGCGTTCTGCACGACGTTCGACAGCAGGAAGATGACGACGAAATCGAAGGTGCTGAGGCTGGCCAGGTCCCGTTTCCCGGCCACGCGGAACAGGATGAGGATCAGGGAGTACACCAGGACGGTGCGGAGCACCTTCTCCAGCACCGGAATCCCCATCACGAACATGTCATGCCACATCGGAAATGCCTCTCTCGTTCCCCGCCGGAAGGGGGCATGCGGCCCCGGCGATCAGGGCGCGTCGCGTTCAGCCGGCTGTTCGGTCTCAACCACGAACTGGTTGAACTCCGGCGCCCGTACGTCCTCGGCGAGCAAGAAGGGCTCTTGCGCGAGCGTGGCCACCGGCACGCCGTCCAGGGCAGTGAAGCGGTGACCGTCGGGCACGAGCACTCCCAGCGGGTCCTCGCGGAAGAGAAATGAGGCCACCCCGGCCGGCGCGAAGGCGGCTCGGCCGATGCCGACGTCCAGGCGACCGTCGAGGAGCTGCTGATACTGCTCGGGCACGCCGGCCTCGACCTGATGGATCACCAGATCCGGATACCGGGCCTGCACCGCCACCTCCACCCCTGCCCTCAGTCACGTATATCACCGTGGTCCGCGTAACAACGTGTCAGGACGGACACACGTCTCTGACACGTTTCCTCGGCCGACGGCCGTTAACTGCCGATCAGGGCAGGTGATGAGGCTTGCTCTGGTTGCCTGTTTCCACCGGATCGCCAGGACGATTGACTGAAAGGGATGTCAGCCGCCGAGCTGATGAGGAGGGCCGCCATGAGTTCGGACAGATCCGGGTTCACCCTGGATGTGCAGGCCCACAGCCTGAACGGGTCGACACCCCACTGTGAGCACCTGGACGCGCTCCTGCCGGCGCCCCCTCTCGGGACCATCTGCCGCGACTGCCGGACGACCGGAGAGGACTGGGTCAGCCTTCTCACCTGCCTGACGTGCGGCTGGGTGGCGTGTTCGAACGACTCGCCTCACCGGCACGCACGCGCCCATTACGAGGAGACCGATCATCCGCTGGCACGCGCACTGCGGGCAGGCCCCGCATGGAGATGGTGTTACGTGCACCAGCGCGCGGTCTGAACAGCCCGTCAGGTCGGCCGATGACCCTGTCAGGCGAGCTCCGAGGCCCTGTGCCACCGCGTGACTCCCGCTCATCAGCCTGCGTGATGAGCCTTGGCCAGGTTCGTGGTTTCCGAACGCGTCACATCGCGATTAACTGTTGGTATGTACCTTCGTGCATGCTTGCCCTCCTGCCGCCGGCAGATGATCTATGGCGGCGTCGCCTGGCGTTACCGGCATGGACCGTTCGGAGAGGTGGTGACCTCATGACTATGGAATCGCGCGTTGAGGCGCCGCTGCCCACCGTGTGCGCGTGCGGCCACCCCATGGACGAACACGATTCGGTGGCTGCGCGCTTCTGCCGGGCAACCGCCTCGGGCGACCTGCACCGGGATTGCGTCTGCGCCGTGGCGTCCGGGCCGCTTACCCGTTGATGGCTTCAGGACCAGCGTTCAGGGCAGCCGGCCGACCAGGAAGCAGGTACTGCTCGTGAGCGCCTCGCACCGTACGGCGTCGGCACGACCAGGTCCGCCCAAGGACCGCGTTCCGACGCCCGCACCGCCCTCGCCACCGGGCTGGCGGCGGTGGGTTCTGCCGATCGGGGTCGCGATCGCGTTCACGGCAGTGCTGTTCTTCAACCCGTTCGAGAAGAAGACCACGGCGCAGAACTTCAGCTACACCGGCTTCGTCAGCGAAGTGACGACGGACAAGGTCTCGACGGCGACGATCAACTCGACGGGCGCGGTGAGCGGCAAGCTCAAGGGTGGCGTCGCCTACACCTCCCAGATCCCCACCGCCCTGAACGACAACGCCCTTTCCGCGCTCCTCGTCCAGCACAAGGTCCAGGTGAGAGGCACCAGCCCGGGTAAGTCCTCGGTGGTGAGCGTGCTCCTCTCCCTGCTGCCGTTCCTCTTCATCATCGGCGTCTTCATCTGGATCGGCCGCCGCGGCAGCAAACAGCTCGGCGGGCTCGGCGGGATCATGGGCGTCGGCAAGTCGAAGGCCAAGGTCTATGACGAGGAGCGGCCCTCCACCCAGTTCGCGGACATCGCCGGGTACGAGGGCTCCAAGGCCGAGGTCATGGAGGTCGTGGACTTCCTGAAGCACCCGAAGCGGTACGCGCGCGCCGGTGCGGTCGGCCCGAAGGGCGTGCTCATGGTCGGACCGCCCGGGACCGGTAAGACACTGCTGGCCAGAGCCGTCGCCGGCGAGGCCGGCGTCCCGTTCTTCGCCCTGAGCGGCTCCAGCTTCGTCGAGATGTTCGTCGGTGTCGGCGCCTCCAGGGTCCGGGACCTGTTCACCGAAGCACGCAAGCGTGCCCCGTCGATCATCTTCATCGACGAGATCGACGCGATCGGAGGCCGGCGAGGCCCCGGCGGGTTCGGCTCCAACGACGAACGCGAGCAGACGCTCAACCAGCTCCTGTCGGACATGGACGGCTTCGAACCGGGCGCCAGCGTCGTCGTCATGGCGGCGACCAACAGAGCCGAGATCCTCGACGCTGCACTGCTGCGGCCAGGGCGCTTCGACCGGACGGTGGAGATTCCTCTCCCCAACCGCGAGGAACGTACGGCGATTCTCGCCATCCACGGAAAGAGCAAGACGCTCGCACCCGACGTCGACCTCGACGTGGTCTCTCGAGGCACGCCCGGATTCTCCGGCGCCGACCTCGCCAACCTCGTGAACGAAGCGGCGATCAACGCCGTACGCGACGGCCGCCACGTTCTCAGCGCCGCCGACTTCGACGCCGCCCGCGATCGTCTCCTCATCGGCCGCCGCGACGCCTCGAACGCACTCCTGCCCGAGGAGAAACACGCCGTGGCCGTGCACGAAGCCGGCCACGCGCTCGTCGCCGTCCTGTCCCCGCACGCCGACCCCGTCGCGAAGGTCACGATCCTGCCCCGCGGCGCCGCCCTGGGCGTCACGGAACAACTCCCGGAGTCCGAGCGCCACCTGTACTCCGAAAGCCATCTCACCGATTCTCTCGCCGTACGCCTCGGTGGCCGCGCCGCGGAGATCGTCGTGCTGGCCGAGCCGTCGACGGGCGCGTCGAACGATCTGCTGTCCGCCACCGAACTCGCGACGCGCATGGTGCGAGAGTGGGGATTCTCGACCACGGTCGGGCCCATCAGCTACGGACCCGAAGGACCGAGCCGCGACAATCCCTTCGCCGGTCGTCCGTACGCCGAGGAGACGCAACGGTCCATCGACCAGGAAGTCGCCCGGCTGCTACGAGCAGCCGAGGGCACGGCCACGAAGTTGATCCGGGAGAACCTCGACGTACTCCATCGGGTCATCGACCTCCTCCTCGAACGCGAAACGATCGACGGCGCGGACCTCGCGGCGATCACCGGAGTCCCCGAGCACCGGGTCCGCGAACTACCGCAAACACCCCAAGCCGCGGCGATGACGGCCACACAGCCAGAGCACGGCGGGACGAGTTGACATTCTCCGGAGCGATATCGTCCTTTCTTCGCCAAGCGTCGACCGCCTCGGCGAAGCCCGCGCCGGCGATGGCGGTCTCCGGCAGGCACAGCGGCACTCCCGCGGAGATCTTTCGCCGCCTCCGGCGTCGAGAACGAGGCCACGCCTCGGCGAGATGAGCGCGGTGACATCGGCCGCCGACTCGACGACGGCGCACCGTCGCCGGACTCCTTCGCGAAGCAACCGAGCTGATCACGGCCTGGGTCGGCCCATCTCCGGCGGCATCACCGGTGTGTCGACGAGCCCGCAGGCCGGTCGTCAGGAGCGGCGGCGGGCAGGAGGACCCGGAAGGTCGGCGGGTTCGCCCGGCGGAGGAGCAGCCGTCCCGACTGGGACTCGGTGAGTGTGCGGGCGAGTGACAGCCCGATGCCGTGGCGCGAGTCGGGGTTGCGGCGCTGGTCGAAGATGCCGTCTCCATCGGAGATCCCCGCGCCCTGGTCGGTGACGTCGATGGCGATTCCCGTGTCGACACCCGACGCGGCCACCGTGATCGGGCCATCCCCGTGGATGAGCGCGTTGTCGATGAGGACGTCGAGTACCTGCCGGAGCGCGGGCGCGGAGACGCGCGGGCAGGGCAGCTCGTCCTCGAGCCGGAGGCGCAGCGCACGGCCCGCTCCCTCGAGTCGTGGACGCCATCGCCGGTCAGCGTCGTCGAGGATGGCGGTGAGATCGACCGGCTCGTGGACATGATCGGACTCGCGGGCGAGCCGCAGCAGGTCCTCCAGGACGGTGTTCAGGTGCTCGCCCCGGGTCTGTGCGATCAGGAGTGCCGCGTGAGGGTCGGTGTCGGGGTGGGCGAGCGCGGACTCGATGCCGAGGAGCAGCCCGGCGAGCGCGGTCCGTAGCTGGTGGGAGACGTGGCTGGCGAAGGCGCGCTCGGCGTCGAGGGTACGACCGAGCCGGCGGGCCGTGGCCTCCAGCGTGTGACCGACCTGGTCGGCCTCACGCAGTCCGAAGCGCTCGGTGCGGATGGTGAAGTCACCATTGCCGAGCGCCTGGGCGGCCTCGGTCAGCCGCTCCAGCGGCGCGGCGAGGCGGGCGGACTGGTGGCGGGCGAGGGCCGCCGCCACGGCGAGGACACCGAGGATCAGCGCGGCCATGAGAAGCCAGGTCCGCCATACCCGTTCGGTCACCCGGTGGTACGGGATGGCGGTGCGAACGACGGCGGCGATGGCGGGATCGCCCGGCACCGGAGCGACGACGACGAGATCGCCCGCCTCGACGGCGGGGTGGAGGCGCCCGTCGGTCGCCCTTCTCGTGGTGGGCGAGCGATCCGGTCCGGCACCGGCCAGCCTGATGCCTCCGGTGGTGTAGACCCCCGCGGTGATGTGGTTCGGCAGGCCGGACGACAGCCGGAGCGGCCTCGGATGGCCGACGATCGACTCGGGCACCTGAGCGGCGATCTGGGTGGCGCCGGCGCCGAGGGCGGTCGTGGCCTCCGCCCGGTAGAGCCGCCGTACCGCCAGACCCAGGGGGATCGCGAACAAGACGATCGACAGGGTGGCGACCGCCACCATCGCGGCCAGTGCGCGGTGGCGAAGCGACATCACAGTTGCGCGTCTCCCGTCGACGAAGTGGCCGCCGTAAGGACACGTCCGGCGCCACCGGGTCAACGACCCCGGTGACGCCGGACGCCTCAGGCCTGGGAGGGGACGTACGGGTGGCCCTGATGCCGGCTGATGTTGTGTTCGAGCAGGGCGGTGGCGGCGGCCACCCCGATGGCGTTCGGGTGCGGCACGGGGAGCCGCCCGTCACCGTCCTTCAGAGCGATGAGCGCCTCCTCGATGGCCGTCTGGGCCGCGAACAGGCACGGTGTGCTGTAGATCGCCATGTCGACCCCCAGATCCTGCAGCTCGGGCAGCGAAAGCCGCGGAGACCTGCCACCGGCGATCTGGTTGAACAACAGCGGCTTGGTGCCGGTCACGGCACGGACCTTGGAGATCCACTCGACACTGCGCACCCCATCGACCAGCACGACGTCCGCGTCGGTAGCGGCAAGCGCCTCGGCCCGGCGCAGGATCTCCGCCTCGTCGGTCGCGTCGGTGCGGGCCACCACCACCAGATCGTCGCGCGTGCCCAGGACGAGCTCGAGCTTGGCCAGATACTCCTCCAGGGGCAGGATCTGCTTGCCGTCGGCGTGGCCGCACCGGCGGGGCCGCTTCTGGTCCTCCAGGATCACCCCGGAGGCGCCGATCGCCTCCAGGTGCCGCACGACATGACAGGCGACCTCCGGGTCGACGTACCCGTCATCGATGTCGACCAGCAGATGATGGGACGGGAACGCCAGCCGCAGCCGCTGCACGAAACCCACCATGTCCGGCCAGGCGATGAACCCGATGTCGGGAAGCCCGTAGTGCGAGGCCGCGAACCCGAACCCCGAGACGAACAACCCGTCGTAGTGCCGTGCCGCGAGTGACGCCGAGAACATGTCGAAGATCCCGATGAGCACGGTCACATCCTGTGAGCCGATCGCCTCACGCAGGCGCTGCCCTGGCCGGACCGTCTGGCGTCTCACCTGGTCACGTGCACCGACCGGACGCACCGATATGTCTTCCCTGATCGAACCCATGGCTCCCCCCGAAGCTCAGCCGCCGCCTGTGGAGCGGTAGCGAACCCCACGATAGGAGCGGACACCTTAGCGCCGCGATCACACAGGGTTAACAGTTGCTTACTTCGGGTCGCTTCTCGGTTACCGGGTGTGGCGGCCGGCCGGTGCCGGGTCGCGGTCCACGGCCCTGGGAGAGGTCGTGTCCTTCCGCGTGACGGCCAGGTAGATCACCAGAGCCAGGATGGTGACGAGGAAGAGCGCGCTGGTCACGACCGTGCCCAGTCCGAGACCACCATCGCCGGAAGGCTGGGAGAGGTAGTCACCGATGGAGGCTCCGAAGGGACGGGTCAGGATATAGGCGATCCAGAACGCCAGGACGGCGTTCAGGCGGACGCCGAAGTGGGCGACCGTCACGAGCGCGATCAGCGCCCCGAACATGAGAGCGGCCACCACGTAGCCGAGGTTCATCTTCTCCGAGACGAGGTCGCCCGCCGCGGTGCCGAGGGCGAAGGTGAACAGGATCGCCGCCCAGTAGAAGGCCTCGCGCTTGCGCGTGTAGATGGTGTGGATGGACAGGGTCTTCTCGCTCGCGAACCAGACCGCGAACGTCAGCGCCAGCGCGATGGCGAAGATGACGGTCGTCGTCGTCAGGGCGACGCCGAAGTTGTCCGTCAGGTTGTCGGTGATGAGCGTGCCGACGATGCTGATCAGCACGACCGCGAGCCAGTAGAGCCCCGGTACGTATTTTCTGGCCCGGAACTGGAAGACCATGGTGATGATCAGCAGGACACCCATGAGGAGGGTGGTGTTGGTCAGACCCAGCTTCAGGTTCGTGTTCAGGAAGTCGGCCGCGGTCTCTCCCACGGTCGTACAGAGGATCTTGATGATCCAGAAGTAGATCGTGATCTCGGGGACCTTGTTCAACATCTGGCGGCCTTGTGGCGGCGCCACGTACCGCTGGGTGTTCGTGGTCATGGCGTGAGGCTGGCAGGACGCACCTGAACGCCACCTGACCACGTCATCCGGGTGGCAGCAGGACGTCGAAGGTGGCGCCCGACACCGTCTCGGCGAGGACGACGTCGCCGCCCGCGGCACGCGCGAGCCGCCGGGCGAGGGGCAGCCCGAGGCCGGCACCGTCGTGCCCGTCGTCGGGGTCGCCACGGCGGCCGGGTTCGAAGACCGCTTCCTCCATGCCCGCCGGCACGCCGGGCCCGTCGTCGGCGATCGCGATCCGCAGGCCGCGGCCGTCGCCGGCGACGCTCTCGACGGCGACAGTGATCTCGGTCCGCGCGTAACGACGGGCGTTGTCCAGGATCGGGGTGAGGATGCGCTCGACGATCTCGCCGGGTACGCCCGCGACGCATCGGTCGGGAACCGCGCCCAGGCGGATCGGCGGCGCGCCGGGGTGCGTGCCTTCGGCGAGGCGTGCGACCAGTGGGGTGACGTCGCATCGGCCCGGCGTCTCCGCGACGTCGGCGCGGGCCGTGGACAGCAGGGTCTCCAGGATCTCGCGCATTCGTTCCACGCCGGCGGCGATCGCCGTGTGCGCCGCTCGGCGTTCGGCGGCGCTGCGTCGCCGGGAGAGCAGGAGGTCGGTTTCCGCGCCGATCCGCGCCAGAGGCGTGCGCAGTTCGTGGGACAGCTCCGCCGACAGCTGCCGCTCATGACGGAGCACGGTGGCCAGCCGGTCGAGGAGTTCGTCGAGGTTGCCGGCGAGGGCGGCGAGCTCCGCCGGGCGTTTCGCGGTTCCGAAACGCTGACCGATCTGGTGATCGCTCCATTCGGCCGCCTGCGAGCTCATCTGGGCGACCGGCCCGAGTGCCCGTCTGATCACGGTGCCGGTCACGACATAGATGCCGGCGAGGATCAGGAGCGTGAGCCCGGCCGAGCCGACCAGCGTCAGCCGGGCCACCCGATGGTAAGGATCGAGCGTCACCGCGACGACGGCCGTACCGACCTGGGACCGCCGGTCGATGATCGGAAGGGCATAGAAGCGCACCGCGACCGGGTCGGACATCCGCCCGAACCGCTCCCCCACGCCGGCGAGTTCGTCGGCGTGCCGCTGCACGGCGGCCGCCGCACGAGGTCGTTCGATCGCCCGGGTTCCCTGGTAGATCCAGGTGTCGGTGTCCAGGGCCGAGTCATCGCGTGGTTCCCGTACGGTCAGCGCGCCGGTGGGGGTCGACTGCACCGTGGCGGAGACCGCGGCCGCCCTGGTACGCAGGAGGCCGTCCGCGTCGGCCCGCAGCCGCGCCGCGAGGAAGACGTTGAAGCCGGCGGTCAGAAGCACGATCCAGCACGCCGTCGTGAGCAGGGCCAGCAGCGTGAGCCGGCCACGCAAGCTCGTGGGCCCGGCGAACGCCGGGACGAGGCGCCTCACCCGAATCGATAACCGACGCCGCGGACGGTGCCGATGCTGCGGTCACCGTCCAGCTCACGCAGCTTGCGGCGAAGCTTGGCGACGTACTGGTCCAAAGTGTTCGGCGTGACGATGGCCCCTTCGGGCCAGCCCGCCCGCAGCAGGGTCCGCCGCGCGACCACCGTCCCGCCGGCGGCCATCAGGCACCCCATGATCCGGAACTCGGTGGGCGACAGCGCGACCGACCGCCCGGCCAGCGCCAGGTCGTGGGTCGCCGGGTCCAGTCGCAGGTCCGCCGCCCGCAGGCTCGCGTCGCCGGCGGTCCGGCGCAGCGCCACCCGCAGCCGCGCGACGAGCTCGGCGATGTGGAAGGGCTTGACCAGGTAGTCGTCGCCACCGGCGGAGAACCCCGAAAGCCGGTTCGTCACGCCGTCATAGGCGGTCAGGAACAGCACCGGAACCTCGACGCCGCGAGCGCGCATGGCCTGGCATACGTCACGGCCGTCCGAGTCGGGCAACCCGACGTCCAGCACCACGGCGTCCACGGCTCCACCCTCGACCGTGCGAAGCGCGGAGCCGCCGTCGGCGGCGGTGGTGACGGCAAAGCCTTCCTCACGGAGCCCGCGAGCGATCACGTCCCGTACGCCGTGGTCGTCCTCCACCACGAGCACCCGATGGGCCGTCACGCGGTCAGTATGTCCGCTCACCGTCAGCCCTCCTGCCGTCGCCCCCACCTAGTATGTGGACATGGCGCGACTGCTGATCGTGGAAGACGACGAGACGATCGGGAGAGTGCTGGAGTCCGGTCTTCGCATGCACGATCACGAGGTGGTCTGGCAGCGTTCCGGACAGGGCGCCATCCGGGAGGCGACGGCCGCCGGGTTCGATCTCGTGCTGCTGGACCTCGGCCTGCCCGATCTGGACGGCATCGAGGTGTGCGAGCGGATCCGACGTCTTCAGCCGGAGTGCGTGCTGGTGATGCTGACCGCTCGCCAGGACGAGATGGACGTCATCGTGGGGCTCGAGGCAGGCGCCGACGACTACCTCACCAAGCCGTTCGGGCTGGCGGAGCTGCTCGCCCGTATCCGGGCGCACCTGCGGCGCGCCGCACCGGCCGGCCCGGTGCGGCCGGAGTTCCGGATCGGTGACCTGGTGGTGGACACCGGCGCCCGCCGGTGTTTCGTCGCGGGCCGTGAGGTCCGGCTGCGGGCGAAGGAGTTCGACCTGCTCAGCCGCCTCGCCGCGGACACCGGTAAGGCGGTCAGCCGCGAGGACCTGATGTCCGACGTGTGGGACGAGAACTGGTTCGGGCCGACCAAGACACTGGATGTGCACGTCGCGGCGCTCCGCTCCAAACTGGCCGGCGCGGCCGCCGACGAGCAGACCGCCATGCCGCAGATCGTCACGCTTCGCGGCCATGGCTACCGCCTGGACGGCCCGCACGGTTGAACCGCCCGGCGGCCGGTGGCTCACAGTTCCCGCAGGACGCTGATGGCCGGCCTGCGGGCCATCCGGACGGCGATCGCGGACACCAGAGCCAGAGCTCCGACGGTGATGGCGCCGACCACGATCAGGTACGACCAGGGCACCGCGAGCGCCGATGGCGGGGGGTCGAAGACGCCGGTCAACACGGTCACCAGCATCCGGGACAGCAACGCCCCGATCGCGGCACCCGCGATGAGTCCGCCGACCGTGAGCACCACGGCCTCGCCGAAGACGAACGCCCGCAGCTGGCGCCCGGTCCCGCCCAGCGCCGTGGCGATCGCGAACGTGCGGCGCCGTTCGGCCAGGCCGAGCGCGAGGACCAGTCCTCCGGCCGTGGCTGCGAGCAACAGGGCGAATGCGAGCTCCACACGCGTCAGGCCGGCCAGGTCCACGGAGGTGAGGCTGGACCCCACGGCCTTGCGCGTCGTGGCCAGATCGGTGACCGTCGCGGCCGGCCCGAGCCTCGCGCGAACCCGGTCGGCGACCGTGGCGATGTGCCGGCCTCCCGTGTCGACGAGGAACGCCCCCACCGCGTCACCGCCCGTACGCCCCGCGACGTAGGACGCGTTGGCGACGAAGAAACTGTCCTTGGGCGCGGTCGGGAACTCCTTGACCACGCCCGCGTAGTGGAACGGAACCGTCGTGAACCGCTTGGTGCGCCCGTCCTGTAGACGCAGGTTGAGCAGGTCGCCCGGGCTGAGCTGGAAGTCCTTGACGGTCTCGGCCGACACGAGGATGGAGTCGGGTTCGGTCGCCAGGGTGTGCATGAGCTGCCGTGCGGTTCCGCCGGTGAAGTAGGCGTCCTGCAGCGCGGTCGCCTTCGTGATGGTGCCGGGCCGCACGCCGTACAGGTCCTGCAGGTCCGAGCCGACGTAGGCGAACCGGTGCTGGAGCGGCTCGACCCCGTTGACCCCGGGGATGGCCGCCAGCGTCCCGGCCGCACCGGGGCCGGTGAGGGCGCCCGGCGACTCGGTGACGGTGACGTCGGCCCCGTTGGTGAGCAGCGCGTCCGCCTCGGCCTGCTGCCGGTAGGAGGCGTTGAAGACAGCCGTGGAGGCGGCGAATGACACGGCGAGGGCGACGAGCACGATGGAGCGGCCCAGTGCGCGGCGTTGCCGGGACATGCCGCTCGCGACCGTGCCGGACAGGCCACGGGCGAGCGGACGCAGGACGGCGCCGACGACGCGGCGGCCGCGCCCGAGCAACAGGTCGCAGAACCGCCAGGTCAGCAGTCCGGCGCCCACCCACAGCAACGCCGGCCCGGCGAACGCCCAGTAGGACACCGAGATGGTCGGCACTCCCTCGGGCGCGAGCACCAGCTGATACCCGTTGTTGCCGGTCATCACGACGATGACGCCCGCGGCGGCGAGCAGAACCAGGTCCAGTCCGTACCGGAGCCACCAGGGCGCCCGTACCCGGCCGACGGTCAGCCGTCCGGCGGCGACGGTCGCGGTGCGCGCGTCGCGTCGGGCGGGCACGATCACGGTCAGCGCGGCGATGGCCAGGCCCGCGGCCGCCGCCACGGTCGTCCAGCCGACGGCGGTCGCGGTGGTCCCCCCGAACCTCGCCGAACCGAACGCCAGGGTTCCGACCAGTGCGGCACCGGCCAGCCCCGCGAGGCAGCCGGCCACTCCGACCAGGGCGGCCTCCACGGTGGCCAGCCACATGAGCTGGCGGTAGGAGGCCCCACGGGTTCGCAGCAGCGCCTGTTCTCTGCGCCGCCGGGTGGCGCCGGCGCCGGTGACGGCCGCGGTGAGCAGGACGGCGAGGACCGCCCCGGGCAGGCCGAGGAACAGGAACAGCACCTGGGCGTACGCCGCGTCCTCGCGCGCGGCCCCCAGCGCCGCGCCCAGGTTGTCGCCGACGACGGCCTGGCCGGAGGTGCGTGCCTCAAGGTTGTGGGCGGCGGCCGTGATGGCGTTGTACGCGGCCGCGGGATCGGGGGGCAGCGCGTGCGAGCGCGCGACGTGAAGCTGGGTGCTCACCAGGTCGGGCCGGGACTTGGCGAGCGGGTCGAAGACCTGGTGCCAGGTCGCCTCCGGCAGCAGGAGGACGTTGTCCGGCGGCGCGGACGGCTGCGAACCGACGGGCGCGCCGACCTTCTGGAAAAGCGAGTCGGCCTGGGGCAGGTCGACCACGCCGCCGGCGCGGACGCGCGCCGGACTGAGCCCGGCGCGGCCGATGCTCACGGTGTCGCCGGGAAGCGCGTGCAGGTTGGCGGCGGTCTGCTGGACGATCAGCACCCCGGTCGCGGAGCCGGCGAGTGGGCGCAGCTCTGCGGGGAACGTCCGGGCGTAGGAGTCCGGGATGCCCAGGACGACGCCCGGACCGGTGGTCTGGGTGGTGGCGCCGGTGGTGGAGAACCCGCTGGTCCGGCCGTAGTACACGGGGACTGCCGTACGGACTCCCGGGGCGGACCGGACGGCGGCGAGGACGGCGTTCGGATCGGCGTCGCCGCTCTCCTGCACCTGCCAGTCCACGGCCACCTCTGCGGCGGCGCGTTTGGTCATGGTCGCCTTGGACGCGGCGAGGAAGGTGCCCAGGGAACCGAGAAGTGCCACGGCGACGGCGATGCCGGCCGCGACGATGCTCAGCCGGGACGCGCGTTTGCGGAGCAGGCCGCGCAACCAGGTCAGGGTCATCGGCTGTGTACCTCTCGCGAGCTGAGTGCGCCGTCGGACATGGTCCATCGCTGCGGCAGGCGTGCCGCGATCTCGGCGTCGTGGGTGCTGACGATGAGGGCCGCGTCGAGCTCGTCCGCTGCCTCCAGCAGCACCGAGATGACGTGGCCCGCGGCCCTGTGGTCGAGCCGGCCGGTGGGCTCGTCGGCCAGGATGAGTTTGGGGCGGCTCGCCACCGCGCGGGCGACCGCCACACGCTGGGACTGGCCGCCGGACAGTTCCTCGGGAAGCCGGGAAGCCAGTTCCGCGATCCCGAGCCGGTCCAGTGTCCGCGCCGCGCGGTCGTCCGCGGTGGCCGAGGGGACGCCGTCGAACCTCAGCGGCAGGGCGACGTTCTCAATGACGTTCAGGGTGGGGAGCAGGCTGGGCCCCTGGAAGATCATGCCGATCACACCGGCGCGCCCGTGCGGGGGACCGCCCAGTCCGGGCCACGTGATCGTGCCGCCGGTCAGCGTCTCCAGCCCCCCGATGAGGTGGAGCAGGGTCGACTTCCCCGAGCCCGAGGGTCCGGTCAGCGCGATCCGCGCGCCCGGTGGCACCTCACAGGACACCTCGTGTACGGCGACGACGGCCGCGGCCCCGTCCCCGAACGTACGGGCGACCTGGGCGCAGCGCACCATTGCCGAGTCGGCGGAGGTCATGACAGCACCTCCCCGTCGCTCAGCCCGATGACGCGGTCAGCGGCGGCGGACACGGCCGGGCTGTGGCTGGCCACCAGGATCGCCATCCCCTCGCGCGAACGGCTGAGAAGCAGGTCGAGGATCTGGGTCTCGGTCACCGAGTCCAGCTCTCCGGTCGGCTCGTCGGCGAGGAGCACGGCGGGGTCGTTGGCCAGCGCGAGCGCGAGGCCCGCTCGTACCGACTCCCCTCCGGACAGTTGACCGGGGTAGGCGTGGGCTCGCCTGGCCAGGCCCATCGAGTCGAGCAGCGGCCCGATGTCCGTGCCTCCGCGGCGGCCGGCGAGGCGCTGTGCCAGGCCGACGTTCTGGCGCACGGTCAGGTGCTCGAAAAGGTTCCCGGACTGGAACAGCAGGCCGATGTGCCGGGCACGCAGCCGGGCGCGGATCGGCTCGGGCCGGTGACTGATCCGCTGCCCGCTGACCAGCACGGCACCACCGTCGGGTTCGTCGATGCCGGCCAGGCAGGACAGCAGGGTCGACTTGCCCGAACCGGACGGCCCGGCGACCGCGACGAGTTCTCCCGGCTCCAGTGTCAACGACACGCCTCGCAGCGCGAGTGTCTCCTCCTCGCCGGCCCGGAAGAACCTGTACAGGGTCCGGGCCTGGAGCGCGGCGGTGTCCGCGTCCCCTGAGGTCATCGCAGCCACCGCAACGAGTCGCTGACCAGCGCCCAGGGATCGACGTTGTCGGCTCCCGTCGGCCCGGACAGGGTGAGCACGACCTCCTGGCCGGCGTGCCAGAACTCATAGCGTTCGACGGCGTCGGCGATCGTCTTGCCGGTCACCGGATCGGGCGCCGAGTCGGCGCGATAGGTGATCCGCACCGTCTGACCGGCCTTGCGCCGGACCGTAGTGATCTTTCCGGGGACGAAGCCGTGCGCCGCGGCTTTGACCGCCGGCAGCTCCCGGCTCGTCGCCGATGCGACCGTGGGAGCGGCCGAAGCGGGATGCGTCTCGATCCCGATGCCGTTCAGCTTGTCGGTGAAGGTGGTCGCCGTCCCGCTCTGGCTTCGCGCCCAGCCCTCGGGCACCTTGACCGAGAACAGGCCGCCGGGCGGCGAGAAGGGCACGTAGACCTGGTTGTCCGGGATGTCACCGGCAGGGTTCGTCTCCGGCGTCGACGACCGCGCCGGGCCAGAGGGGTTCGGGGCCGCCGAGCCGGCGGATGACCCGGACGAGCCGCCGCCGCAGGCGCCCAGCACCGCCATCACGGCCAGGACGCCTCCGGCGTAGAGGGGGGTACGGCGAACCGTGGGCATGGTCGCCCTCCGATCTGGGAGACGTGTTCGATGCGACGACGCTAGGGAGACGTCGGCCAGCGGACGCCTCATCGAGGGCCAGCGGACGGCAAAATCGGGCATCTACGGCGTTCCCTAGCAGGTCGGGAAGGCAGACTGGCGGACAGCACCGGTCGCGGGGACCCCGGAAGGAGCGGCGTGCGCAGGCGAATCGTGATCCTGACCGTCTTGTCGGCCGTCCTGGCCATCAGCCTCTTCGGCATTCCGCTGGCCGCCGGAGTCGCGCGCTACTACACGGCCGACGAGCGAAGCGAGCTGACCCGCTTCGCCACCGAGGCGACCGTGACGGTCTCGGCGGGACGGCTGAACGGGCTCGACCCCGCCGAGCTCCCCAGAACCGAACCAGGCGTCGAGCTGGGCGTCTACGACGTGGCGGGACGACGCGTCGGTGGCCACGGACCCGCGACGGCCGACGCCGCCGTACGTGCCGCGCTGCGAGGCGTTCCCGCCGACGGACACGCCGGGTCCGACATCGTCGTGACGGTGCCGCTCGCGCAGAACGAGCGCGTCACCGGCGTGATCCGGGCGTCCGCCGGCAAGAGGTTCGTGTACCGGCGGATCACCAGGACCTGGCTGCTGATGCTCGCGGTGGCGGGCGCCGCCGTCGCTGTCACCGCTCTGCTCGCCCGACGGCAGGCACGGCGGCTCGCCCGGCCGTTGGAGGAGATGTCGGTTCTCGCCGGCCGGCTCGGCGACGGCGACTTCAGCGTGCGCTCCCGGCCCAGCGGCATACCCGAGATCGATTCGACCGGTGCCAGCCTATCGACCACGGCCGAGCGCCTCGGCGCTCTTCTCAGCCGTGAGCGCGCCTTCTCCGCGGACGCCTCCCACCAGTTGCGTACTCCGCTCACCGGCCTGCGGCTCAGGCTGGAGAGCATGCTCGATCCTCCGCGCGGGCCCGGCGACGACGGGATCGTTCAGGCCATGGCCGAGGTGGATCGCCTTCAACGGACCATCGACGATCTCCTCACGCTGGCCCGCGACGCGCCCCGCCACCAGGAGCCACTCGACCTGGACGGTCTGCTCGAGGAGGTACGTGAGACGTGGCACGCCGACCTCGCAGCGCAAGGACGCCCCCTGCGGATTCGCGTCGCTCCCGATCTTCCCGCCACTCACGCGTCCACGGCGGCCGCACGCCAGATCCTCGGCGTGCTCCTCACGAACGCCGCCGGCCACGGCAGGGGCACGGTCATCGTCAACGTCCGGGACGCGGGCGACGCACTGGCCATCGACGTCATCGATCACGGGCCGGGCATCGACCGCCGGGCGGATGAGTTGTTCCGCCGTCGCGCGGCCGCCACGGGCCACGGCATCGGCCTGGCGATGGCCAAGAGCCTCGCCGAGGCAGAGGGCGGACGCCTGCGTTTGTCCAGCCCGTCACCTCCGACGTTCACGCTGCTGCTCCCCGGCGTCTGAGTTCGCGAAGGACTCCGATTCGTTCACCTCGGGGACATCGGCCATTCGCGTACACGGGGGAAGGTGGCTGGTCCTAGTCACAGGTCAAGTACTTGGGGGATGAAGGCATGGCGTCCGTGGTGACCCCGCGTTCGAGACTGACCGGGCTGGCCGGGCGGCCGGCCTCCTGGCTCATCGGTGTCGCGGTCCTGCTGGTGGCGATCCAGTTCGCGGTGGTGGTCCGGCGGGCCGGTGTGGGCTGGGACGAGGCGCTGTACATCAGCCAGGTGAGCCCGCGGTTCCCGGCGGCCTTCTTCAGCGCGCCACGGGCGCGCGGCATCACGTACCTGATCGCGCCGGCCGTGTGGGTGACCGGTTCCCTCACATTGCTGCGCGCGTACCTGGCCGTCCTGAGCGGCGCGGCGATCATCGTGGCGTACTGGCCATGGCTGGCCCTGACCTCACGACGGGTGGTCGTTCCCCTGGCGGCGCTGCTGTTCGCCACCTTGTGGGTCACCGGGTTCTACGGGGCGGAGGTGATCCCGAACTTCTGGGTCGCGGTGGCCGGCGTCGCCATGGCCGGATGGTTCCTGCGCTTCGCCCGCTCCGGCGGCAGAACCGCTCTCATCGGCCTCATCGTCAGCGGAGCCGTGGCGGCGCTCATGCGGCCCGGAGATGCCTTCTGGATCTGGCTGCCGCTCCCGGTAGCGGCAGTAGTCGTCCGTCAGTGGCGGCGGCCCTCCCTCATCGTCGCCGTGCTGGCCGGACCGGCACTCGGGGCCGCACAGTGGATCATCGAGGCGTTCCTCCGGTACGGCGGGCCACTCGAACGGCTCAAGCGCTCCAGCGCCATCCAGGGCGGTCTCGGCTGGCATCCCCGGGCGATCCTCTATGAGCTGCACGCGCTGAACGGGCCACTGCTGTGCCGGCCGTGCGGTGTCGGCGTCCAGCATCCGGCGTTCGTCCTGTGGTGGGCGGCCGTCCCGCTGCTGGTCGCGGGAGGGCTGCTTGTGGCCGTGCACGCCCGCCGGCCGGCACCCGCGGTGGTGGCCACCGTGTGCGGGCTGGCCGCGGCAGCTCCCTACGTGCTCATGCTCGGGTACGCGGCGCCGCGCTTCCTGCTCCCCGCGTACGCGCTGCTGGCGTTGCCCGCCGCCGGATGCCTGGCCGCGCTCCCCGCCTTGTTCCCCAAGTTCCGGTGGCCGCTGGCCGCCCTCATCTGCGCCGCTCTCGTCGCCCAGGTGGGCACCCAGCAGTTCCAGCTCCTCAAAGCGGCGCGGGACAACGCCGCCCAGCGCCAGATCTACACGCGTGGCGCGCAAGGACTCAAACGGCTCGGCATGCGGGCCCCCTGCCTGCTCAGCGGCCCGCGCGCGGTCCCCGTCGCCTTCTACCTGGACTGCCAGACCGGCCAGACCGGTGGGATCCTCGAATCGATGACCCCGGCCCGGTTCAACCAGATCGCGCACGAGAAACCGACCGGGATCCTCGTGCACGGCACCAGACCGCCCGCCTATGCCACTTCCTGGACCCGCCACCCACTGTCCGGGCTCGGCCGCCACTGGTCGGTCTACCTCCCGCCCTGGTACCGGCCATCGTGACCCCCTCGGCCTTCACCGGCTGCCGAACAACGTCCGCAGGCGGGGCAGGACCTCGGCGCCCAGGCGGGTGATGTTGGTCTCGGTGCGGGTGGGGTCGCCGCCGCCTTCGACCATGAGGATCAGGTGCCGGACGCCGGCGCGCTCCACGGTCGTGGCCATGGTCCGCAGGCAGTCGTCGGGCGTGCCGACCGGGTGAACGCGGCAGAGGAACTCGGCGTAGTCGTCAGGGTCGCGTTGCCCGCGCGGCCGGCCGTCCACGGCACGGTACCCGGCCAGGCCGGGGCGGAGCCATCGCGGCAGTTCGGCGCGCAGCGTGTCCTGGGCTTCGGCTCGTGTGTCCGCGACGTAGGCCATGACGGCCGCGATGTGCCCGACCGGCGGGTGCCGGGTCCGCACGGCGGCGTAAGAGTCGATCATCGCTCGTTTGCCGTCATCGTCGATGTGCATTCCCAGCAGCATCGGCAGGCCGCGTTGGGCGGCCAGCGCGGCCGTCGCCTCGGAGGTGCATGCCACCACGAGCGGGCTGTGGGAGTGGGGTCGGGGCACCACGGGGACCTCGCGGAACGCGTAGGTCGGTCCGGTCGCGGAGACGCGTTCCCGGGTCAGCGCGGCGAGCAGGAGGTCGAGGCTCTCGGCGAAACCGGTCTCGTAGCGGGCCAGTCCGGTTCCGAAGACCTCCAGGTCGACCCACGGACCACCACGGCCGACCCCCAGGCGGAAGCGACCGTCGGTGACCAGGTCCAGGAGCGCCGTCTGTTCGGCGAGCGCGACCGGATGCTGAGTGGAGAGCACGCTGACCGCCGTGCCGACCGTGATGCGTTCGGTCCGCCCCAGCACGTAACCGGCGAGCGTCACGGCGGACGGGCAGACGCCGTAGGACATGAAGTGGTGTTCGGCGAACCACACGTCGTCGAAGCCGGCTCTCTCGGCGGCCACGGCCGCGTTCACGGTGGCGGACAAGACCTCACCATGACTTTGGCCCGGAAACCGCGCGGCCAACAAGAACACGCCAATCCGAATCCCCCCATGTCGCCAAGACGGTGGATTCGCCGCAGATCCGGGGCACTCAGAAGGCGTACGGCGTCGAAAACCCGTCACACCTGACGCCCTGGGCACTGGTCACCACCGCCTGGAGATCGAGCGCATGGCGGGCCCGCCGGAACACACTGCGACCCGCGGTCACCGCCGGGGGACGAGGCCCTGAGCCTTGAGGAGTCGAGAATGCGAACCATGACGGCGCACCACGCGCATACGGATCACCCACATGACCACGGGCCGGGCTGTGGTCATGTGGCCTTCCCTCACAACGATCACGTCGATTACGCCCATGACGGCCACGTGCACCGGGACCACGACGGGCATAGCGACGAATGCCGGGCCGACGAGCACGTCGTCCATGACGGGCACGACCACCGACACGGCCCGGACTGTGGCCATGTCGCCGTTCCTCACGATGACCACACCGACTACGTGCACGACGGTCATCGCCACGCGGCCCACGGCGACCACTGGGACGATCACTGACCGCACGGCCTCAGCAGGTCCGGACGGCCCCGGCCACGGGGCCGTCCGTTCGGCTCCTAGCAGTCGACGAGTTCGGGCGTCTGGTTCAGGAGCTGGGCGCGTGCCGTGGTGAAGTCGCGGTGGGCGGTGTGGGCGTCCGGGCGGAACACGGCGACGCGGTGGCAGTTCTGGAAGGCCAGCCGGACACCCAAGTGACGTTCGACGGTCGCGCGCATGGCGTCGCTGGCCATCATCCGCAGCAACTGCCCGCGGGCGGCCTCGTCCGGCGGTGGTGTCCGGTTGTCGGCGAAGTCGGCGTTTCCGGCGTGCAGGTCGCCCACGAGGCCGGTGACGAGCTTCCACGCGTACGGCAGTGAGCCGGCGATGCAGTCGATGAAGGCGGCATCGTCGACCTCGCCGTGCTGGGCCTGCTGGAGAAGGTCGGGGGAAACGGTCAGCGACATGGATGCTCCTGATCCTGGCCGGGTGCGTACGGGAGTGGC
>JAOPYG010000382.1 GCA_025964685.1 Actinoallomurus sp.
CTGTCGAAGCCGAGCGCCTCGGCCCGTGCCAGGTAGGCGCGGAACGCGGCGGGGTCGAAGGTGCCGTCGTCGGTGAACTGTGGGATGCAGATGGCGAATCGCACGTCTTCGACCGTAGCCTCCCCGCCGTACGGCGTCGCAGGACACTCCCTCCGGGCGGAAAACGAGGTGACCCCGGCGACCGCGCCACCTACGGTGGCCGGGTGGCGAACGATCGCCTGCCGGCGGCCGGCACCGAGGCCGGATTCGCGCGGATCCGCCGGGACGAGGCGCGGCTCCGGCCGGGCGTGCTCGCGTTGTGCCGGCGGCTGGGGTTCGGCGGTGAGAGCCTCACCCGGATGCCCGTGGGGCCGGTGCCCGTGTACGCCGTGGGGGAGCGGCTGGTGCTCAAGCTGTTCCCGCCCGTCGCCCGTGAACGCTGGACGGTGGAGGACCGCGTGCTGCGCGCGGTCACCGGACGGCTGCCCGTGCCGACGCCGGGCGTGCGGGACTCGGGGGAGTTCGACGGGTGGGGCTATGTGCTCATGACGCGGCTGGCCGGCGAGCCGCTCACCGAGGTGTGGCCGCGTACGGCCGAACACGACCGGGACCGGCTGGCCGACCAGCTCGGCGCGGCGCTCGCCGCGCTGCACGAGATCACCGTGCCGGGCCTCGGGCCGCCGGACTGGGGGCGGTTCGTCGCCGGGCAGCGCGCCGGATGCGTGGCGCGCCAGCGGTCCCGTGGCCTGACCGAGCCGTGGCTGGCGCAGATCCCGGATTTCCTGGACTCCGTACGCCTGCCGGCCTCACCTCCGGCGCTGTTGCACACCGAGGTGATGCGCGAGCATCTGCTGATCACCTGCGGTCCGGACGGGTGGACGCTGTCGGGGCTGTACGACTTCGAGCCCGCGATGATGGGCGCGCGCGAGTATGAGTTCGCCTCGGTGGGGCTGTTCGTCGTCTCCCGTGGGGACACGCGCTTCCTGCGCCGGGTGCTCATCGCCTACGGCCGGCCCGCCGGCGGGCTCGACGGGGAGCTGCGGCGCCGGCTGCTCGCCTACACGCTGCTGCACCGCTACAGCGACCTGCCCTGGTATCTGGAGGAGCTTCCCGCGCCACCGGCACCCACCCTCGACGCGCTGGCCGCCCGCTGGTGGCGGACGGACTCAGGCTGAGGCCTCCGCCGGCCCCTGCGGTCCGCGGAAGAGCAGCGTCTGGCTGTAGACGATGTTGGTGGTGGTGCTGCCGAACTGGGCCAGCTCATCCACGATCGTCTCCAGGTGCGCCATGGACGCCGCGGCCACCTTCAGCGTGTAGCAGTCATCGCCGGTGGTCCGCAGGCACTCCAGGATCTCCAGGCGCTCGCCGAGCAGCCGGTGCAGGGGCTGGTGCCGGCTGCCGGGGTACTTGAGGCGGACGACGGCGAGCACGGCGAAGCCGACCTTCGCCAGGTCCACGTCGGCGCGGTAGCCGGCGATGACGCCGAGCGCCTCGAGCCGCCGGACGCGCTCGGTCGCGGCGGAGGCACTGAGGCTGACCCGCCGCCCCAGCTCGGTGAGCGGGATCCGGCCGTCGCGCTGGACCTCCACCAGGATCGCCCAGTCGGTCGCGTCAAGACTCTCGGCCATCCGGCGAATATACCGGCAGATCCACGGCGCACCCGGCCGTATGCGGCGATTGGTCGCTTCCAGCGGCGGGGAACGCCTGGATAGCCTGAACCAGTGCAGATCGGTGTGAACGTCCCCAACTTCGGCCCCGGCACCGACCCCGGCGTCCTGCGCGACTGGGCGCACACGGTGGAGGGCCTGGGCTTTGACCTGCTGATGGTCTCGGACCACATCGCGGTGACGCCCGACGTCGCCGAGCAGTACCCGCCGCCGTTCTATGAGCCCTTCACCACGCTGTCCTGGCTGGCCGGGATCACCGACCGGATCCGGCTGGGCACCACCGTGGTCATCGTGCCCTACCGGCATCCGCTGCTCCTGGCCCGCATGGCCGCGAACCTGCAGCAGCTCAGCGGCGGACGTCTCGTACTCGGGGTCGGCGTCGGCTGGGCCCGGCAGGAGTTCGCGGCCCTCGGCGTGCCGTTCGACCAGCGCGGGAGGCTGACCGATGAACACCTGCGGACCGTACGCGCGGCGTGGCAGGACGAGACGGACTACGGCCGCGCGTCGGTCCCGATCTGGGTGGGCGGCAACAGCGACGCCGGCCTGCGCCGCGCGGTGTGCCTCGGCGACGCCTGGCACCCGCTGCGGTGCACCGTGCCCTGGCTGCGCGACGCGGCCGGGCGGATGAAGGCCGCCGCCGAGCAGCAGCGCCGGCCCGTGCCCGGCCTGGCGCCCCGCATCGCACTGCGGCTCACCGAATCACCCCTCACCGGCCCCGAACGCCTCGCCGGCGAGGGCACGATCGACCAGGTCCTGGACGACATCGAGCAACTGCGCCTGCTGGGCGCCGGCGCCGTCGTACTGGACCCGTACAACGGCGACCCGGAAGAGACCCGCCGTCCCCGCGAGGCATGGCGGGCACTCGCGACCGTCGCCGCCTCCCTCCCCGACGATCAGAACGAGGCCAAATGAGCACCGAGCAGGAGACGCTTCTCCGCAGAGTCATCGAACTCGCCGCCGCGGCACGGGCCGGCGGGAACCCGCCGTTCGGGTCCCTGCTCGTCGGCCCGGACGGCACCGTGCTCGCCGAGGAACGCAACACGACCATCACCGACGCCGACATCAGCGCGCACCCGGAGCTGAAGCTGGCCCGGTGGGCGGCCCGCGAGCTCGACCCGGCCACCGCGGCCGCCACCACCATGTACACCAGCTGCCAGCCGTGCCGCATGTGCGCGGGCGCGATCGAACGCTCCGGGCTCGGCCGCGTGGTGTTCGCGCTGTCCGGTGAGCAGCTCTCCGGTCTCAAGCCCGGCGGGGACTGGCCGGACGTTCCGCAGGAGGGCCCGGCGCTGTACGCGGAGGCGCGGGTGCCGGTCGAGGGCTACTACGGCTGACTCGCCCGGTACGGTGGCGCCGGACAGGAGGGGGCGGCCGGTGCGAGCGGTGGTCTATGAGGCGTTCGGGCGCGCGCCGGAGGTGCGTGAGGTGCCCGACCCGGTCCCGCCGGCGGGCGGCGTGGTGATCCGGGTCGCGGCCACCGGGCTGTGCCGCAGCGACTGGCACGGCTGGATGGGCCACGACGCCGACATCGCGCTGCCGCACGTGCCCGGGCATGAGCTGGCCGGGACGGTCGAGGCGATCGGCACGGGCGTCACCGGCTCGCGGCCCGGCGACCGCGTGACGGTGCCGTTCGTGTGCGCGTGCGGCCGGTGCGCGGCGTGCGCGGCCGGGGAGGAGCAGGTCTGTGAACGTCAGACGCAACCCGGGTTCACCCACTGGGGGTCCTTCGCGGAGTACGTCGCGATCGAGAACGCCGACGTCAACCTGGTGTCGCTGCCGGAGGAGCTGACGGACCCGGCGGCGGCCGCGCTCGGCTGCCGCTTCGCCACCGCCTTCCGCGCGGTCACGGTGCACGGGCGGGCCGGGCCGGGTGACTGGGTGGCCGTGCACGGCTGCGGTGGCGTCGGCCTGTCCGCCGTGATGATCGCCGCGGCGATCGGCGCCCGGGTCGTGGCCGTCGACGTCTCCTCCGCCGCCCTGGAGCTGGCACGGGAGTTCGGCGCCAGTGCCTGCGTGCGGGGTCCCGAGGGGGTCACCGAGGCGATCGGGGACATCACCGGGGGCGGCGCGCACGTCTCCATCGACGCGCTCGGCGACCCGCGGACCTGCGCGGACTCCATCGGCTGCCTGCGCCGCCGCGGACGGCACGTCCAGGTCGGGCTGCTGCCCGCCGGCGCTCCCGGGCTCCCGATGGACCGCGTCATCGCCTATGAGCTCCAGCTGTTCGGCAGCCACGGCATGCCCGCCCGCGCGTACGCGCCGATGATGGACCTGGTCGCCGCCGGCACGCTGCGGCCCGGACGGCTCATCACCGGCACTATCGGCCTCGCCGGGACGCCGGCCGCGCTGATGGCCATGGGCACCGCGCCGCCCACCGGCGTGACGATGATCCAGCCCTGACCGCGCCGCTCGCGAGGGTCACAGCAAGGGGAGCTGCTCGGCGACCGGCCGTGGCGCGGCCGGCGGCGCCGGCGGGGGACGCAGGCGACGCGGGTTGCGGCGGCCGCCGATGCCGTACTTCGTGGCCAGCTCCGCGACCTTGCCCGAGATCCGCCGCTGGTAGTCCTTCGGCGCGTAGGCGCCGCGTCCGTACAGGCGCTCGTAGGGGGCGACCAGCTCGGGGCGGCACTCGCGCAGCCAGCTCATGAACCACTCCCGCGCGCCGGGCCGCAGGTGCAAAACGATCGCCGACACCGACGAGGCGCCGGCCTCGGCGATGCGCTTCAC
>JAOPYG010000383.1 GCA_025964685.1 Actinoallomurus sp.
GCTGGTCACTGCATGTCTGGATTTATCTCATGCTGGGGGTACCCCCACGAGGGCTTTGCCCGAAGTCGGCGCGTTCCGGCCGTCGGTGCGGGTGACGAACACCGCCGGGGCCGCTCGGCAGATGTTGCCGTTCGCCCCGCGTACAGGGTTCTCTAGTGTCGGGGCTCACAGGAGGTCGCCGATGAAGGTCAACGGCAGTGTTCGCGTCGCCGCACCCGTACCGGAGGTGTGGCGGGCTCTGCAGGACCCGGCCGTGCTGGTCCGCACGATTCCGGGGTGCGAGCGCCTCGACGAGGTGGCCCCGGACACGTACGCGATGACGATCAGGGCCGGGGTCGCGTCGATCAAGGGCACCTACGCCGGGCAGGTCGCGCTGTCCGACCCGGAACCGCCGCACGCGTTCACGCTCCGCGCGCGCGGCCAGGGCGCGCCGGGCACCATCGACGCCACCGTGCGCGTACGCCTGTCCGAGGCCGACGGCGGCACGCAGGTGGACTACGATGCGGACGCCACGGTGGGCGGCATGATCGGCGGAGTCGGCCAGCGCATGCTGGCGAGCGTCGGCAAGAGGACGGCGGGGGAGTTCTTCTCCGCGGTCGAGCACGCCCTTCTGCGTCCGGTGCCGGCTCCGGCGGACGTGGTGGCGAGCGTGCCGAGTGTTCCCGGTGCGCCGGCGGCGCCGGTGTTCGCCGCGCCGCGTCCGTCCTCGGACGCATGGGCGATGACCTCGGCGTTCAGCGCGGGCGGCGTCATCGCGCTCGCGGGCGTGGCCCTGGGCTGGACCCTGGCCCGCCGCGCCCGCCGCGCCCGCCGCAGGTGAGCGGCGCCCGGGTCAGATCGAGGTGAGGGCTCGCATGAGGGTCTGGGTCAGGCCGGTGATGAGCGCGTCCGGTGCCGGGGGCGCGTCCAGGCCGTGGGCGAAGTAGCGGAGGAACGCCTGCTGGAAACAGGCCCCGGCCAGCAGCGCGGCGGCCGCGTCGGGGTCGGTGCCGGCGGCGATCCGGCCGCACTCCCGTTCGGCGCGGAAGTAGCCCGCGACGCGGTCCACGGCGTGCTGCGGGCCGGCGCCGTACCGGCTGATGGATTCTCGGTGCGCGGCCATCAGCTGCGGTTCTGAGAGCAGCGAGCCCAACATGGGGAACGCCTCGCGGTAGAACTCCAGCGCGCCCCAGATCAGCCGGGACACGTTGTCCTCGAGGTTCCCCTCGCCGGCCGTGACCTCCACGCGGGCGAAGCCCGGCATGCGCTCGCGCAGGACGCGGAGAAGGAGTTCCTCCTTGTCGCGGAAGTGCTTGTAGAGCGTCGCCTCGGAGAAGCCGGCCGCCTTGGCGATCTCCTTGGTCGTCGTCCGGAGGATGCCGCGCGTGCGCATGAGCTCCGCGGCGGCGTCCAGGATGCGGTCGCGCGTCTCCATCGGAAGCCTCCTTGGGTTAGTGAGTGCTCACCCAGTATGGTGGTCAGTGAGTGCTCACTAACCTACTCATCCATGGCGAGAGGCAGGCGGACATGCGACTCACGATCTTCGGAGCGACGGGAGGCACCGGCACCCGGCTGGTACGGCGGGCGCTGGAGGAGGGCCACGAGGTGACGGCGGTCGTACGGAATCCGGCGCGGCTCGACGTGCCGGCGCACGAGAGGCTGCGCGTCATCACCGCCCAAGTCACCGACCCGGCCGACGTCGGGCCTGCCGTCGACGGCGCCGACGCGGTCCTGTCGGCGCTCGGCCACCGCGGCCCCGGGTCCGCCACGGTCTGCGCGGACGGCGGCCGCGCCATCGCCGCGGCGATGGGCAAGGCGGGCGTCCGCCGGCTGCTCGTGGTGAGCGCCGCGGGTCTGGTCACCGACGCCGGGGACGGCCTCGTGACCCGGTACGTCGTCAAGCCGCTCATCCTCGAGCGGCTGCTGAAGGGCGCCTTCGCCGACATGCGCCTGTGTGAGGAGGAGGTGCGGGCCTCCGACCTGGACTGGACGATCGTCCGGCCTCCGCGGCTGACCGACAAGGAGCCGACCGGTCGCTACCGCACCGCGACCGACCTCAACCTGCGCGGCGGCCGCACGATCTCCCGGGGCGATCTGGCCGGCTGCCTGCTCGGCCTGGTCACCGACGAGTCGTCAGTACGCCACCACGTCTCGGTGGCGTACTGAACGAAGCGGTCCTCAGTTGACGCCGAGCAGGTCCACCACGAAGATCAGCGTCTCGCCGGGCTTGATGGAGCGGCCGGCGCCGCGGTCGCCGTAGCCCAGGTGCGGCGGGATGACCAGCCTGCGGCGCCCGCCGACCTTCATGCCGGCCACGCCCTGGTCCCAGCCCTGGATGACCCGGCCGGCGCCGAGCGGGAAGGCGAACGGGTCGCCACGGTTCCACGAGGCGTCGAACTCCTCGCCGGTGGAGTGCGACACGCCCACATAGTGGACGGTGACCGTGGAACCGGGCGTCGCCTCGGTGCCGTCGCCGAGCGTGATGTCGGTGATCTCCAGGTCGGCGGGCGGGTTGCCCTCGGGAAAATCGATCTCGGGTCGCTCAAGCGCCATGGGATGTCTCTCGGTTCTGGACGACGTATGAGCTGTCCAGCGTAGCGATT
>JAOPYG010000384.1 GCA_025964685.1 Actinoallomurus sp.
GGGCCTGCTTGGTCAGCGGCAACACGTCGGCCAGATCGTGGGAGATGGAGAAGTGGCTGAGGCTCGCGTCGGTCTGGCCGGCCGGCATGTCGTCGTAGGAGTAGTTGCTCCGGGCCAGGTCCGACGCGCCCATCGGGTTGCGGAGGAAGTCCAGGCCGATGCCGCTGCTCGGGTCGAACAGGTTCTGCATCACCTGCGTGCGCGTGGTCGAGCTGAGTGCTCCGCTGCTGTTCATCAGCCAGGCGGCCGTGTCGGTGAACGACGCGCCCGCGCCGGTGAACTGCTGGTACCGGGTGTTCTCGTTGACGGTGATGTTCTGCGCGCCACTGCCGCCGTTCCCGAAGGCGATCGGCGTCTGCTGCTGCAGCCCGCGCGTGACGTGGCGGCCACCGGAGTCGTCGGTGGTGGTAAGCCAGATGTTGACGCTCTCCCCCGCGGCGTGCGCAGGTGACAGGCCGCCGGTGAACAGGGCGGCGACGAGAGCGAGGGCGGCGGAGGTGGCGAACAACCGGGCGGGCCGACGGCCGGCGCGGCGGACTTTCTTGGTCATGGGGGCTCGGCTTCCAAGGTCGATGGCGGAGGAGACACTGCGCCTGTGGCGGCAGGCGTGGTCTGTGCTCCGGCGGCCCGCGGCCGTAGTGGAGGATCGCCCCGAGCCAGGCACGCGCCGTAGGGGGCGGGCCGCCCGGTCCAGCGGCGTACGGGCTGGCGGGCGCGTACGCGGGGGTACCGGGCGGGAGCAGGTCACAGAGGCGGGACCGAGTGGGGAGTCCGGCCCGGCCACCCGCCGGGTTGGATCCCGTACGGCCGGACCTCGTCGGATACCGACGGCCGGTCGGGGAGCAGGGCGCCGTGAGGATCGCTTGGGGAGAGAGGATGCGGTCCGTCATGGCACGTCCCTTCGGCGGGATGAAGTGATGGTGTGGCATCCCCCGAAGCCAAATAATTAAGAAACCTTCCTTTCAGTAGACCTGACGGTAACGGCGGGGTCAAGCCATGTCAACACCCGTCAGGGACCGCCGTCGCCACGAGGATCGGGCATCAGCGCGAGGCCCCAGGCCGGTCGCCCGCGACGGTGAGGACCGCGATGCCGGGGCCGGAAGTGCTGGGGCTCTCCTCTTGACGGGCCACAGAGATGGCGGTAAGCACAGGTGAAACAACGTTGAAACGGTGGTTTCCCAACAGCATGTACGCCGAAGAGCGACAACAGGAGATTCTCCGGCGCACGCGGGAGGCCGGTCGGGTCGACGTCGTGACGCTGGCCGAGGACTTCGGCGTCACGATGGAGACGATCCGCCGGGACCTGACCGTGCTCGAACGCGCGGGCACGCTGCGCCGCGTGCACGGCGGCGCCATTCCCGTCGAGCGCCTCGGTTTCGAGCCGGCGCTCGCGGCGCGCGACGCCGTGATGACCGCGGAGAAGGAACGCATCGCCAAGGCGGCCCTGGCCGAGCTGCCCGCCGACGGCTCGATCATCATCGACGCGGGATCCACGACGGGCCGCCTCGTCCAGGTGCTGCCCAGCGACCGCGAGCTGACCGTGATCGTCAACTCGCCGCCGCTCGCGACCATTCTGGCCACGCGCTCCAACCTCAACGTGATCATGCTCGGCGGCAGGGTGCGCGGGCGTACTCTCGCGACCGTCGACGACTGGGCGATGCGGCCGCTCTCACGGCTGCGGGTCGACGTCGCGTTCATGGCCACGAACGGCATCTCCGCCGAGGTGGGCCTGACGACGCCGGACCCGGCCGAGGCCGCCATGAAGCAGTCGATGATCGGGGCCGCTCAGCGGACCGTGCTGCTGGTCGACCACACCAAGGTCGGCAACGACTACCTCGCCAAGTTCGCGTCGCTGTCCGACATCAGCGTCTTGATCACCGACACGGGACTCGACAGCGGGCTGGCCGCCGACCTCGCCGCCGCCGGTCCCGAGGTCGTCCGCGCCTGACCCCGGCCGTGCCTACACGGGCAGGTCCCGTCTCGAGAGTGCGGCCGCCGAACTCGTCCCAAGGGTGTGTACGCCCCCCTGCCGCGCGCAGGGGGGCGTACACAGACCCGTGGGCCTACCTCAGGACGTCTCGGCGAGTACGGCGGCGCGCGCGCCGGCGGCGTCACCGGTCTGCAGCGCGCGGCCCGCGAGCCGTTCGCAGTCGGCGAGGGTGTGGCCGGCGAGGGCCGCGCGTACCGCGGGCAGGCCGCGCGGGCTCATCGACAACTTGGTGATGCCCAAACCGGCCAGCACCGGGGCGAGCAGCGGATCGGCCGCCGCCTCTCCGCACACGCCCACCGGCTTGGCCGCGGCCTTCCCCGCCGCCGCGCAGACGCCGACCAGCTCGAGCATCGCCGGCTGCCACGGGTCGAGCAGGTCCGCGAGGGCACCGGTCTGCCGGTCCGCGGCGAGCGTGTACTGGCTCAGGTCGTTCGTGCCGATACTGAGGAAGTCCACGACCTCCAGCAGCCGCCCGGCGTGCAGCGCGGCGGACGGCACCTCGACCATCACCCCGGCCGTGGGCAGGCCGTGGTCGCGTACGCGGGCGGCGAAGACCTCCGCCTCCGGTCGCGTGGCGACCATCGGGGCCATCACCCACACGTCGGCGGTGGTCTGGGACGCGGCGAGCGCGATCGCCTTCAGCTGGGTGTCGAGGATCTCCGGGCGGTCGCGGGACACGCGCAGGCCGCGTACGCCCAGCGCGGGGTTCGGTTCGCCGGACAGTCCGAGGAAGGGCAGTGGCTTGTCGGCGCCCGCGTCCAGGGTGCGGACCACGATCGTGCCCTGCTCGAAGAAGCCGAACACCTCGGCGTACGCGGCCACCTGTTCGTCCAGGCCGGGCGCGTCGTGGCGGTCCAGGAACAAGAACTCGGTACGGAACAGGCCGACGCCCGCGACGTCGCTCAGGTCGACGCCGACGAGGTCGGCCGCCGAGCCGATATTGAGCATGAGGTCGACCGGATGCCCGTCCGACGTCCGTCCCGGCCCGCTCCCGCCCGTGATCCGGGCCCGCTCCTCGGCCGCTCGCTCGCGTACGAGGGTCACCTCGTCTTCGCTCACGCCGGTGTGCACCATCCCGGTCGTGCCGTCCACCGTCACGGCCGTCCCGTCGGTGACATCGAGCGCGCCGGCGCAGCCGACCACGGCGGGCAGGCCGAGGGAGCGCGCGAGGATGGCGGTGTGGCTGGTCGGGCCGCCGCGCTCGGTGACCAGCGCGAGGACGTTCGCCGGGTCGAGAGTGGCCGTGTCGGCCGGCGCCAGATCATCGGCGACCAGGACGAACGGGTGCCCGGGTTCCGGAACTCCCGGCATCGGCAGGCCGAGGGCGGCGGCGATCGCGCGGTGGGCGATGTCGTCCAGGTCCGCCGCGCGTTCGGCGAGGTATCCGCCGAGCCCCTCGAGCGTCGTGCGGTGCTCGTCGAAACTGTCGCGCAGGGCGTGCGGCGCGTCCGTGCCGTCCTTGATCCGCGCGGTCACGCCGTCCCGCAGCATGGGATCGGCGGCGATCATCGACTGCGCGTCGAGGATGTCACGGGCGGCGCCGGTCGTCGCGGCGGCCCGGTCACGCAGCCGGGCTTCCGCCGTCGCCAGCGCGCGCACCGCCACCGCGGCCTCCCGCTCCGGATCCGTGACCGTACGCGCCGGTGGAAGAGCCGGCGGGGGGCTCATCCGCGCCACGGGGCCGGCCGCGAGACCGGGGCTGACCCCGATGCCCCGCAGCTCCTCAGGCATCGGTCGACTCTTCCGCGTCCAGGTCGCGGGCGAGCAGGGCGGCCAGCGAATCCAGTGCCTCGTCGGCGCCCGGACCCTCGGCCTGCAACGTGACCTCGGTGCCGTGCTCGGCGCCCAGCGACAGCACGGCCAGCATGCTGGCGGCCGGCACGGGCTTTTTGTCGCCGACGCTGATCTTCACCGGGACGCCCTGGTCGGCGGCGGCCTTGACGAACAGGGCCGCGGGCCGGGCGTGCAGGCCCGTACGGGAGGCGATGATCACGGTTCGCTCGGACATGCTTGCTCCCTCGTCAGGGTTCGATGGTGACCTTGATGGCGGTGCCGCGGGCCACGATGTCGATGCCCTCGAGCACGTCCGCGAGCGGCAGGTGATGGGTGATCAGATCCGCTACGGGGACCGCGCCGGAGGCGATGAGCTCGAGTGCCCGGGCATTGTGCCGCGGACTGGAGCCGTTGGCGCCCACGATCGTCAGCTCGCGGTAGTGCACGAGGTTGGAGTCGCAGGCGATCACCGGGTTGTCCTTCGGCAGCCCGCCGAAGAAGCTGATCCGGCCCTGCCGTGCCGCCATCTGGAGCGCCTGCTCCTGCGCGGCGCCGGAGGCGGCGGCGGTGATGATGGCGTCGGCGCCCCGCCCGTCGGTCAGCTTCATCACCTGGTCGACGAGGTCGGTGCCGTGGATGGCGGCGTCCGGTTTGACCCGCTCGGCGGACATGGCCAGCCGCTCGGGGTTCAGGTCGGCCAAGAAGACGCGTGCGGCACCGCGGGCGCGGGCCAGGCGTACGTGCATGCAGCCGATCGGCCCGGCCCCGATGATCACGACGTCGTCGCCCTCACCGATGCGGGCCAGCTCCTGGCCGTTGAGCACGCACGCGAGCGGCTCGGCCACCGACGCCTCGTCGAAGCCGAGTGCGTCGGGGATGCGGTTGAGCCCGTCCACGGCGAGCACCTTGGCCGGCACGATCGTGTACTCGGCGAAGCCACCGTCGTAGTGGTAGCCCATCGACTCCTGGTTCGGGCACACGGTCATCCGGCCGCGGCGGCACTCCTCGCAGGTGCCGTCCGGGATCGCGGCGATGACCTGCACCCGGTCGCCCGGCTGCCAGCCGGTCACCTCGGCGCCGACCTCGACCACCTCACCGGCGATCTCGTGCCCCATGACCCGCGGCGGCCGGATGTGGTGATGCCCGAACTTGGAGATCTTCACGTCGGTGCCGCAGGTGGAGCAGTTGCGGACCCGGATCTTGACGTCTCCGGGACCGGGCGAGGGCTCCGGGGCATCCTCGACACGGATGTCTCCGGGCGAATAGAAACGGGCGACCTTCACGCTGGTTCCTCTTCTCCGGCCGGCTGCAGCAGCCGTACCACTTCGTCGATATCTGTCGTCTCGCGGAGGGCCCGGGCGCGATCCGGGTCGAGCAGGATCTGGGCGAGCTCGGACAGCAGCCGTACATGGCCGTCCCCGGTCGCGGCGATGCCGATGCACAGGATCACCTGCTGGTCGTCCTCCCAGGTCACGCCGTCCGGGAAGCGGACGAAGGAGACCGCGTCGTGGCGCACCGAGTCCTTGCCGTTCAGCGTGCCGTGCGGGATCGCGACGCCCTCCCCGACGTACGTCGACACGGAGCGCTCACGTTCGAGCATCGTGTCGACGTACGCCGGGTCCACCGCGCCGGTCCGTACGAGCGCCTCGCCACACTGGCGGATGGCGTCGTCGCGGCCGGTCGCGGTCGCGTCGAGGCGTACGGCGCCGCGGTGGAGTAGTTCAGACACTGATTTCGCCACCGTTCTTGATCGCGGAGACCAGGCCGGTCACCGCGGGGTCGCCGAGGAAGACCTGGAACTTGACGATCGGCTTGCCGCCCGCGCCGACCGCCGCGCGTGCGGCGAGGCCCCGGTGGCAGACGATGACGTCGGCGTCATCGGGGATGGTGTTGACCGGGGTGTGCTCCACCACGACCGAGTACTTCTTGAGCTCCTTGCGCAGCTGGCTGGCCAGCATGACGCTGCTGCCCATTCCGGCGTCGCAGGCCACGACGATCTTGTGTACGTCTTTGCCGTTCATCGGTCACGCTCCATGGGGTGCTGTTTCGGTGGCCGGCGCTTCGTCGGTACGTGTTGTCGTCGCCGGGGCCGGTTCCTCGCCGGCCTCGGCGGCCACCGCCTCGGGTTCCTCGTCATCGGGGTCTCCGGCGAGCCGGCCGAAGCCGAGCAGGACCGAACCGACCGCGAAGGACACCGCCGCCGCGACCAGGACTCCGGCGAACACTCC
>JAOPYG010000392.1 GCA_025964685.1 Actinoallomurus sp.
GCCCGGCACCGGGACGGTGGACCGCGGCACCCACGTGTCGGAGAACCTCTGCTATCCCGGCCGTGGGGACAACCAGATGTGGTACCTGGACAAGAGGTCGAGCCACCGCTTCTGGATCCGTAACAACTACATCCACAAGTGGTGCCTGGACGTGCTGGGCGTTGACGGCGCCGGGGGCAAGGACTCCGCGCTCACCGTCGTTCAGTGCGACCCCAAGGACGACCATCTGTGGTCCTTCTCCTGACCGGCAGGTCCGGAGACGTTGCGAGGGTGTCGACCGGTGGTCAGCCCACCCGAGGCTCCGGATCCGCCGACCAGCCGGAATCGTCGCCCGGCATGCCGGAAGGGTCGCACGGGTGGCCGCCCAGTCGCTGGAGCTGGTCGAGCTGACGGCGAGAGGCGTTCGCCGCGTGCAGGGCCTCGGCCCGTACGCCGGGGTCATCGGCCATCTCGGACGCGTGGTCGAACCACAGTGCCGCTTCGGCGTGCTGGTCGTCCTCGGTGCAGCGGTTGCCGGCCCGCAGTGCCGCGTCGGTCAGCTCCTCCCGGGAGACCAGCGGGCCTGCCGCCACCAGGTGACGGGCGATCTGCACGGGATGGCGGCGCGGCAGCTCGGCGAGCGCGCGTGCCGCCCCCGCGTGCAGGACCTGCCGGCGCGCGGGGGTGAGCTCATGCAGCACCACCTCCCGGGCGAGATCGGGCATGAGGTACTTGCCGGGGCGGCCCGGAACGGAGCTCTCCTCCCAGTTCAGTACCCGGGCGATGACGGCCGCGTCGATGAGGGACAGCAGCTCCTCGCGCGTGATCGTCCGGATCTGCAAGAGGAGTTCGGGGTCAAGGTCCCCGCCGGTGACCGCCACCGCCTCCAGCATCGTCAGCACCCGGTGGTCCAGCTGATCCAGCCGCGCGCGCAGGACCCTGCTGACGGACGCGGGGATCTGCGCGCCGGGGCCGGTACGCTGGTCGCTGGGCATCTCGAGGATCTCGGTGATGAGGAAGGGATTGCCCTCACCACGCCGGTGCAGCGCCGCCGCCTCACGCTGATGGAGTTCGCTGCCGGGAAGGCCCGGCGTGAACGGGGTGGAGTGGCGTACCAGCAGCTCGTGGACGTCCCCCACGGTGAGCGGGCGCAGCGGCAGCAGGACGGCGTGGCTCTGGCGGACGAGCAGCGCCAGAAGCTCCCGCAGGCCGACGTCGTCGGTGTCCTGAGTGGTACAGACCACCACCAGGGGTACGTCGCGGAGCAACGTGGCATACATGCCGAGGAGGCGCCGAAAGCGACGGCCGGCACGGTGCAGGTCCTCGATCAGGCAGACGGTGGGCTGTCCGGCCAGCCGCTCCGCCAGCTCGCGAGCGATCGCCTCGGGCCGTCCGTCCATGCGGATCTGTGGGCTCAAGGCCGACAGCAGCTGACCGAGCGGGTGAAACCCGCCCTCGTCCGTATCCTCGTCCGATTCGAGGTCATTGCCGCAGCGACCCCATACGACCCTGAACTCGGCGTCCGTGGCGTGAGACGCGAACTCCTCGGCGAGCCGGGATTTGCCGATGCCGGCCTCCCCGGACAGTACGGCCCAGCCGGTACGACCGTGAGCCGCGTCGTACAGGAGTTCATCGAGTCTGCCCAGCTCATCCGCGCGGCCGACGAGCGGTCGTACACCTGCCGGCCGCGCCGGGGACACCACGGGGGAGGTGTGGGGAAGGAAGGGCGCCAGAGCGGATATGTCCTGACGGAGGACGGCCAGGTGGACGCCGCTCAGCTCGGGGCCGGGGGCGGTACCGAGTTCTTCGGCGAGTAGCGCGCGGATCGCCTCATAGCGCCGCAGGGCCTCCGCGGGTCTGCCTGCGAGGTAAAGGGCGCGCATCAGCAACGCCCACGCCGCCTCGCGCAGCGGCGACCGCGTGGTGAGCTCCTCGGCGATGAGGGCCGCTTTGTCCTGCTCGCCGTCTTGGAGGAGCACGGTGGCGTTCAGCTCCCCGGCGGCCATCCGGATCTCCTCGAGCCGGGCGATCTCGCGGGCGGCGAATGGGTAGTGAATGGCGTCGGCGAGGGCATCCCCGCGCCACAGGCTCAGGCCGTGCTCGATCTCGCGGCGGGCGTCCAGGAGCCGTCCGCGGGCCAGTAGGTCCCGGGTTCGCTGGACCGCGTCCTCGAAGCGAGTCGCGTCGCGGGTGTCGGGAGGTGCGTTGAGCGTGTACCCGGCCGGCCCGCTGACCACAACCGTTCCCTGCCCGCGCCGCGCGCGACGCGGTTCCAGTACGGCGCGCAGCCTGCTGATGTGGGCGTGGATGGAGGAGACGGCGCCGGCGGGCGGATGTCCTTCCCACAGGTCATCGCACAGGCGATCCGCCGATACCGGGTGACCTCCCGCGACGAGGAGCCGTATGAGGAGCACGCGGCGCTTGGGCGGGCCCAGGTCCAGGCGAACATCACCGGACCACGCCTCCAGCGGACCCAGCATGCCGAACCTGACCGCGTGGTCGCTCAATCGCTCACCTCCCGCAGCCTGGGTGCGACGCCGTGGGTCGTGTGCTGCCGGCTGTGGAAGGC
>JAOPYG010000404.1 GCA_025964685.1 Actinoallomurus sp.
TCTGGTAGGTGTAGAACTTGGCGTTGGCCCATGGTCGGCTTGCGAGGCGGCGGGTGAGTGCGGTGGCTGTTGGGTCCAGGGCGATGATGCGTGCTGCTGTTGCGGGTGTGATGGGCGCGGTGATCCGGTGGCGTGCTTCGCTTGCGGAGGCGGCTCTGGCGGATTCGCTGGGATACATCGGCGTTGTGGGTGTCTCAGATCGAGGCTTGCGGGGTGCCGGGGGTGGCTGTGACGGCGTCGTGGCAGGAGTCGAGGAAGGATTCTGCTTGTGGGAGCACGACGGCCGCTGAGCGCACCCGGTGGTGTGCGGGGTCGACCCCTGGAGGGGTCAGGTTTTCGTCTCGTAGCGCGATCGCTGCTTTGCGTAGCTTCTGGCGGGCTTTGATGATTCCGCTGTCGGCTGGGACCAGTCGTTCTTTCGTGCGGTCCACGATGGGCCCCATGCTCTCCTGGAGCGAGGCGTCCTGCATGGCGATGCCCGCGACGCCGGAGTAGGTGTCTCCGCGTTTTTGTGCGTCGCGGTCGATCTGGTAGTCGTTGTCCATGTTGGCCTGGGGCCGGTAGGTTCCCGGGATGTTCTTGCTGTGTACGCCGTGACCGTCGGTCATGGCTTGGCGTTCGGTGGTCGTCAGTGGCCGGACCGGGTGGTAGTCGAAGGAGTACGTCCAGCAGTTCTCGTCGTCGATCGGTACCCAGAAGTGGCCGTGTACGGGGTGGTCACCGCGTGGTGGCACCATCGTGAAGGCCGGCATCACCCATGGTGTGATCCGCCAGTAGTAGCTGCCTTCCTCGGCGTTGCGGCGGGCGCCGACGAAGAGCCCGCCCGGGCTGTCGGCGACCTCGAAGAACGGTTTGGTGTCCTTCATGTTGTATTCATTGCCCTTGGCGCCTTTGAACAGCGGGTCGGTTCTGAGGCCGCCGGAGTGCAGGAACGTGACGTGGCTGGAGTCGATGCCGCCTTCGAATGCCTGTAGCCAGTTGCATTGTTGCCACCGTTTGGAGGTGTAGGTCTGTTCTGGTGGGACGTGCGCGAACTCGAATTCGGGCAGGTCCGGCCGTTTGGCGGGGTCACCCATGTGGGTCCACAGCACGTCACCGACCCTGACCAGCGGGTAGGCGGTGAGTTTCACGTTCTGGCAGAAGCTGCTGCCCTCCGATTCCGAAGGCACCTCCACGCACTGGCCGGTGACGTCGTATTTCCAGCCGTGGTAGGAGCAGCGCAGGCCGGATCCCTCGTTGCGGCCGAACCACAGTGAAACGCCCCGGTGTGCACAGAACTCATCGACCAGGCCGTAGCGCCCCTGGCTGTCACGGAAGGCGAGCATGCGCTCGGACAGGAGCTTCACCCGGACCGGTGGCGAGTCGTTGTCGGGGAGTTCCTCGGCGAGCAGCGCGGGAATCCAGTACTGCCGGAACAAGTCGCCCATCGGCGTCCCAGGACCGGTCTGTGTCAGAAGCTCGTTGATGTCCTGCCTAAGCACGGCCGTTGCCCTTTCATCTGATGGACCGTCACCGCAGTGGCGATATCGAGAGGTTGCGATCGAGAGGTTCGCGATCGAGTGGTTGCGATCGAGTGGTTCGCGATGGTTGGTCCGCGGTCCCGCCGGCGGCCGACATGCCTTCAGCTGGTGCGCCCGTGGCCGGGTATCGGCTACGGATGGGGGGTCAGGGTTGTTCCGGGGGGATCTGGACCGTCAGACCGTGCAGGGCCTCGGTGATGCGTATCTGGCATGAGAGGCGGCTGGTGCTGCGCCGCTCTGAGACCGCCATGTCGAGCAGGTCCTCCTCCATGTCATTGGGAGGTCCGACGATCGGCGCGAACTCCTCGCCCACCCAGACGTGGCAGGTGGCGCAGGAGCAGTTCCCGCCGCACTCCGCGACGATCCCGGGGACGCCGTTCTTGACCGCGGCCGCCATGACCGTCTCACCGACCGCGGCGTCGACGGCGTATTCGCGGCCGGCGCTGCCGATGTAGATCACTTTGGACAAGATCCCTCATGTCCTCTCACGGTCGTTCCGCAAGTGACGGACGCGCGCTCTGTGAAGTGCCGCCTCCCTTTGGTATGTCCATTAGACCATGTGTGGGCGGTTCCTGTCACGCGTCCGCTCGCTGAACCGCCGGCGCCGTGGTGGCCGGAGCGGCGATGAGGGACTTCAGGGGAGTGGCGGTGTCGCCGGCGCGGTCCGGGGCGATGGTCGCTCCCTGGCCGAGCGCCTTACGGACGGCCATGTAGTCGGCCGGGCGGTTGACGGCGTCGATGGCCAGCAGCCGGTCGTGCCGGTAGTACAGGACTGAGAAGCGCTCGTCATCCGGCTCACCGCGCACGACGTAGTCGTCGTAGCCGGCGGCGAGGCCGGCGATCTGCAGCTTCAGGTCACCCTGGTAGGACCAGAACCACGGCACCGATTTGACCTCCTGGAGGCGGCCGAGGAGCGTCGCGGCCGCCACGTGGGCCTGGGCCACGGCGTTCTGGACCGACTCCAGCCGTACCCTTCCCTGCCCGGTCATCGGGTGCGGCTGCACGGTGCAGTCGCCGGCGGCGATCACCGAGGGGACGCTGGTGCGGGCGTGGGCATCGACGACGATGCCCTGGTCGCACACAAGCCCCAGCTGCTCGGCGAGCTCGGTCCGCGGCAGGACACCGACCCCGACCAGGACCAGATCGGCCGGCAGGTGCGTGTTGTCGGACAGTTCCACGCCGGTCACCCGGCCTCTGTCCCCGTAGAAACCGGACACGGCCGAGGACAGCCGCACATTGACGCCGCGGCGCAGGTGCGCCTGATGGTAGAACTCCGAGACCAGGGGTGCCACCGCCCGGGCCATCAGCCACTCCGCGGCCTCGACCACCGTGACGGACCCGCCAAGGGCACGGACCGCCGAAGCCACCTCCAAGCCGATGAATCCGCCGCCGACGACCACGACCTGTGAAGCGGCCGCGAGCCGCGCCCGCAGATCCGCGGCATCGCCCTGGTCACGCAGATAACAGATCCCATCCAGGTCCGCCCCGGGCACGGCGAGTCGCCTCGGGCGGGCCCCCACGGTCAACGCCAGCCGATCGAACGGCAGTTCACGCCCGTTCACGGTCCCCGCCACTCCAGAACCCGGCGGCCCCGACGCGGACAGGCCCAACTCACTCACCCGCTCACCGCACACCAGATCGATCCCGGAGTCGGC
>JAOPYG010000407.1 GCA_025964685.1 Actinoallomurus sp.
TGGCCTGCGCCCGGATCGGCGCGCCGCACACCGTGGTCTTCGGCGGCTTCTCCTCCGACGCGCTGCGCAACCGCATCGAGGACTGCGACGCGCACGTCGTGATCACCTCCGACGGCGGATACCGCCGTGGCGCGCCCAGCGCCCTCAAGCCCGCCGTCGACGAGGCGATCGAGGGCCTCGACCACGTGCGCAACGTGCTCGTCGTACGCCGCACCGGCCAGGACGTGGCGTGGAACGACGCCAAGGACCTGTGGTGGCACGAGTACGTCGACCGCCAGAGCGAGGAGCACGAGGCGCAGCCGCACGACGCCGAGCACCCGCTGTACGTGATGTACACCTCCGGCACGACGGCCAAGCCCAAGGGCATCCTGCACACCACCGGCGGCTACCTCACCCAGGTCGCCTGGACCCACCACGCGGTGTTCGACCTCAAGCCGGAGACCGACGTCTTCTGGACCGCGGCCGACATCGGCTGGGTCACCGGGCACTCCTACATCGTGTACGGGCCGCTGGCCAACGGCGCCACGAGCGTCATGTACGAGGGCACGCCCGACACCCCGCACAAGGGTCGCTGGTGGGAGCTGATCGCCAAGTACGGAGTGACGATCCTCTACTGCGCGCCCACCGCGATCCGTACGTTCATGAAGTGGGGCGCGGAGATCCCGGCCGAGCACGACCTGTCGTCGCTGCGCCTGCTGGGCTCGGTCGGCGAGCCGATCAACCCCGAGGCCTACATCTGGTACCGCACCAACATCGGCGGCGACCGTACGCCCGTCGTCGACACCTGGTGGCAGACCGAGACCGGCGCGCTGATGATCTCGCCGCTGCCGGGCGTCACCCACGGCAAGCCGGGCGCCGCGATGCGTCCGCTGCCGGGCATCGAGGCGGACGTGGTCGATGACCAGGGCAAGCCGGTGCCGGACGGCGGCGGCGGGTTCCTGGTGGTCAAGGAGCCGTGGCCGTCGATGCTGCGGACGATCTGGGGCGACGACGAGCGCTACGTCAAGACGTACTGGTCGCGCTTCGAAGGCCTCTACTTCGCCGGCGACGGCGCCAAGAAGGACGCCGACGGCGACATGTGGCTGCTGGGCCGCGTGGACGACGTCATGCTCATCTCGGGCCACAACATCTCCACGACCGAGGTCGAGTCGGCCCTGGTGTCGAACCCGAAGGTCGCCGAGGCCGCGGTCGTCGGCTCGACCGACCCCGTGACCGGGCAGGCCATCGTCGCGTTCGTCATCCTGCGTGGCAGCACCGTGGACGACGGCGAGGCCCTGGTAAGCGAGCTGCGCAACCACGTCAGCAAGCACCTCGGCGCGATCGCCAAACCGCGCCAGATCATGATCGTGCCCGAGCTGCCCAAGACGCGGTCCGGCAAGATCATGCGCCGGCTGCTCCGCGACGTCGCCGAGCACCGCTCGCTCGGTGACGTGACCACGCTGACGGACAGCACGGTCATGGATCTGATCAAGGACAAGCTGCCGACGCAGTCCGACGAGTAACGACGCGATGCGGGAGGGCGTGGCCGGTGAGCCGCGCCCTCCCGTTCGTGTTGCAGGGTCCGTTCACGGGGTAACCGAGATGGGATGGTCACGACGGGTGACCCTAGACAGGGCTAATCTCTGATCAAGGCGGTCTTCGCCGTGTGCCTCGCCGCCGAATCGGCCGGGACACGCGCGCCCGTACGGAGAGGAGAAACATGACCGAGGTACGGTCCGACGGGCATCTCGAGGACAAGTCGCTCGGTGAGCTGGTCGCCATCGCCACCGGGAGCGTCTCCCGCCTGATGAAGTCCGAGATCGAGCTCGCCAAACTCGAGTTGAAGGACGACGCCAAGAAGGCCGCCCTGGGCGGCACGTTGTTCGCGGTCGCCGGGCTCATCGGCGGCATCGTGGTGATCCTGCTGTCGATCGCCGCCGCGTACGGCCTCATGACCGCCGGCATCTGGGACTGGGCGGCGTTCCTCATCGTCGCCGGCGCGTACGTCCTGCTCGCCGCGATCCTGGTCGGCATCGGGCTGTGGCGGATGAAGAAGATGACCGGTGTCAGCCGCACCCGCAGGACCATGAAGGACGACATCGCGATGCTGCGCCGCGGCAACGCGGATGACAAACCCGCCCTCACCGAGTAATCGATGACCGACGAATCCGCCGTGATGATCGAGGGTCCATGGCGGCATCGGTCGGTGACCGCGGGCGGCACGCGGTTCCACGTCGTCGAGCTCGGCGACGGGCCGCTGGTGCTGCTCGTCCACGGCTTCCCGGAGTTCTGGTGGACCTGGCGCCGCCAGCTCGAGTCACTGGCAGCGGCCGGATACCGCGCGGCAGCCGTGGACCTGCGCGGGTACGGCGGCAGCGACAAGCCGCCACGCGGCTATGACCTGGTCACACTCGCCGGTGACGCCGCCGGCCTGGTGCGCTCGCTCGGCGAGGCCAACGCCACCGTGATCGGCCACGACTGGGGCGGACTGCTGGCCTGGACGATGGGCGTCTACTACCCCAAAGTGGTGCAGCGCCTGGTCGCGGTCTCGGCGGCACACCCGTTGCGGCTGGGCCACTCCCTGCTGACGGACGTACGCCACCAGGGCTGGGCGGCGCGCCACGCGCTCGGCTTCCAGGTGCCGATGGCGCCGGAGAGACGGCTGGTGAAGGACGACGCGGCGATGGTGGGCTCACTGCTGCACGACTGGTCGGGGCCGGGCTGGCCGGACGCCGCAACCGAGCAGGTCTACCGCTCGGTCTTCCAGATCCCCGGCGTCGCCCACTGCGCTCTGGAGTACCACCGGTGGACGATCCGCTCGCTGCTGCGCCCGGACGGCATCAGGTACGCCGGCCGGATGCGCACCCCGATCCGGGTGCCGGTGCTGCACCTGCACGGCGCGCTCGACCACACCGTGCTGCCGCGCAGCGCCCAGGGCTCAGGACGCTACGTCGAGGCGCCGTACCGCTGGAAACTGATCGAAGGCGCCGGCCACTTCCCACACGAAGAACGCCCCGAGACCTTCGACGAGGAGCTCCTCGGCTGGCTGTCCGACCCGGAACCCGACCGATGACCGAACGCGACCGCGACGAGATGGGCCGCGCCCGCAACGCACGACCGCGCGACGCGTACGGCCGCCCGCTGCCCCACGACGCCGAGGGCGAGGAGCGCGTCCCGGACGACTACACGGCCGCCCCGGAGGAGGCACTGGCCGAGGCCCAGCGCCTGCTCGACGCCGACCGCCCGTTCCACGCCCACGAGGTCCTCGAGGCGGCATGGAAGGCCGCGCCGGAGTCCGAACGCGAGCTGTGGAAGGGCCTGGCGCAGCTCGCGGTGGGCTTCACGCACGTGCGCCGCGGCAACGCCCAGGGCGCCCAGTCCCTACTCCGCCGCGCCGGCGACCGCATCACGAGCTACGACCCGGCCCCGTACGGCATCGCCGCACAGGCCCTCGCCCGCCACGCCTACACCCTGGCCGACCACATCGAACGCGGCGGCGTCGGGTCGATCACCGACGCTGACCTGACCCCGCGCCTCGTACGCCCGGCTCCGTAGGCGCGGCCCTCACACTGGATCGCGTCGTAATGTGCCCTCGATGTGCCCCGTATGGGTTGCAGGCGGTGTCTGTCAGGGTTTGCGTATGGACGCGCCGATGGAGCTGGCCGAGCTAGAGGATCGTTGGCTTCTGCCTTACCGCGACATGCAGGTGATCGAAATTCGGGTGAGCTATCAATTGACGCTGCTCTTGGACAGCGGGGCTCAAGTGAACCTGGAGACCGAGGCGGTGCTCAGCAACGGCTCACTATGTGCTCCGGATGTGGTGATGACTCGCCTCGTGCCTGAGCACCAGGAGGTAGCGCCGGCTCTTGCCCTCTTTGGCGAAACAATCCTCTCATCGGTCGCCTTCAAGTCTGGTGCACTGCGGCTCGTCTTCCACACTGGGACGCATCTGAATGCAAGACCTGATCCCCGATATGAGGCGTGGAGTGCACACGGCCCGGGTGGCCTATGTCTCGTTTGCCAGCCGGGCGGTGGCCTCGCGATTTGGCGATGACCAGAGACACCAGTTCGGAAGATTCGGAACGCGACCATGTGAGCAGCATCCGTGCAGGTGAGAGGGTAGATCACCATGCCTCCGTGAGTCTCCGTGACCTCCGGATTACTGCTCTGACGGGCATGCAC
>JAOPYG010000419.1 GCA_025964685.1 Actinoallomurus sp.
GAGACCGGGTCGTAGCCGGGGGTGTCCATGAACACGAAGCCGCGCTCGGTGACCGGCTCGGCGTCCTCATAGACCGCGGTGAGCGGGCTCGTGCCGCCCTTGGCGACCGCGCCGAGCGACTTTTCCAGGATCGTCGTCAGGCCGCCCGCCTTGTTGCCGGGCGAGGGGTTGTTGTCCATCGACTCGGCGTAGGACTCCCACCAGTGGATCCGGTCGATCAGCCTCTCACCGACCGCGCGCGAGACCGCCCGGCGGGTCAGCAGATGCTCGGCGCCGTACACCTCCGGCGTCTCGGCCAGAATCGCCGTGCCGCCGTGCCGTACGAGCAGGTCGGCCGCGGCGCCGAGGGCAGGGTTGGCGGTGATGCCGGAGTAGCCGTCGGACCCGCCGCACTGCAGGCCGACGACGAGCTCGGCGGCCGGCACCGGCTCGCGGGTGACGGCGTTCGCGGCGGGCAGCAACTCGCGGATCACCTCCAGGCCGCGGCGTACCGTCGCGGAGGTGCCGCCGAGCTCCTGGATCGTCATCGTCGGTGTGCCGTCGGGCAGGTCGAACCCGGTGAGCTGGTTGACCTCGCAGCCGAGCCCGACCACGAGGATCGCGGCGAAGTTGGGGTGCCGGGCGTATCCGTTCAGAGTGCGGCGCAGCAGGCGGATGCCGTCGCCGTCCGCGGCCATGCCGCACCCGGTGCCGTGGGTCAGGGCCACGACGCCGTCGACGTTCGGGAACCCATCGAGGAGACTCTGGGCGGACGCGCGGGCGGCTATCATCCGAGCCACGGTGGCCGAGCAGTTCACCGAGGTCAGGATGCCGATGTAGTTGCGGGTGGCCACGCGCCCGTCCGGCCGTACGATGCCCTGGAACCGGGCGGGCGCGGGCACCGGCTCGACCTCGCGCAGGTCGGTGCCGAAGGCGTACTCCCGGTCGTGCGGTCCCATGCCGAGGTTGTGGGTGTGGACGTGGTCGCCTTCGGTGATCGGCGCGGTGGCGACCCCGATGATCTGGCCGTACTTGCGGATCGGCGCGCCGGAGGCGATGTCGCGGACGGCGATCTTGTGTCCGCGTGGCACGCCCGGCAGGTCGCGCAGGGCCACCGCCACGTCGTCGCCGGGTTGTAGCAGCAGCGTGTCACCAGTCATGCATGCTCCCGTCCTCCAGCCGGTTCACCGGCAGGTAGGCCTGCCGGTAGGGGTACTCCGCGGCGGTCTCCTCGTCGATGTCGACGCCGAGGCCGGGCACTTCGGAGGGGTACATCAGGCCGTCCGCGAACCGGTACGAGTGCGGGAAGACGGCGTTCGTCGTCTCAGTGTGCGGCATGTACTCCTGGATGCCGAAGTTGGGTACCGCGATGTCGACGTGCAGGGCGGCCGCCAGGCACACCGGCGACAGGTCGGTGGCGCCGTGCGAGCCGGTCCGCACGTGGTAGAGATCGGCCAGGTCGAAGACCCGGCGCAGATGGGTGATGCCGCCGCCGTGCACGACGTCCATCCGGATGTAGTCGATGAGCTGCTCGGTGATGAGCTGGTGGCAGTCCCAGATCGAGTTGTAGACCTCGCCGACGGCGATCGGCGTCGTCGTGTGCCGCCGGATCAGCCGGAACCCCTCCTGCAACTCCTCGGAGATCGGGTCCTCGAGCCAGAACAGGGAGTACGGCTCCAGGGCCTTGCCGAGCCGCGCCGCCTCGATCGGAGTGAGCCGGTGGTGCACGTCGTGCAACAGCTGGAAGTCGTGCCCGAAACGCTCCCGCACGGCCGCGAACAGGCCCGGCACGAAGTTGAGGTACTTCGTGGTCGACCAGGTCGCCTCCTCCGGGCGGGCCCCGGCGATCGCGGGCTCGTACGGCTCCCGGCCCGACGGGACGCCGTACACCTTCTCCAGGCCGGGCACGCCGGCCTGGACCCGCACCGCGCGGTACCCCTGGTCGAGAAGGGCGCCGACCTGCTCCAGCGCGTCGGGGACGGTCGCCCCGTACGCGTGCCCGTACACCGTGACAGCGTCGCGCGACCGGCCGCCGATCAGCTGGTACACCGGCATCCCGGCGGCCTTGCCCTTGATGTCCCACAGTGCCGTGTCGACCGCCGCGACCGCGGTCATCGTCACCGGCCCGCGCCGCCAGTACGCCCCCTTGTGGAGGTACTGCCAGGTGTCCTCGATCCGGCTCGCGTCGCGGCCGACGAGCAGCTGGCACACGTGATCCCGAAGGTAGGAGGCGACCGCCAGCTCCCGGCCGTTGAGGGTGGCGTCGCCCACCCCGGTCAGGCCGTCGTCGGTCGTCAGCTTCAGGGTCACGAAGTTGCGGTCCGGGCAGGTCACGATGACCTTGGCCTCGACGATTCTCATCCCGTCTGGACCCAGGCGTGTTCGGGGTCGAGGTACGGGATCATCTGCCGGCCCTCGCCCGCCATCACCCACAGGTAGCAGAGGGAGTAGCCGGGCGCGGCGACGACCGGGTGGTAGCCGGCCGGGATCGCCGCGACGTCGCCGTCGCGGACGGTGAAGGCCTCCTCGCCCTTGCCGTCGTAGCGGAGCTGGATGCCGAAGCCGTTCGCCGGGTCCAGCTTGAACAGGTAGACCTCCTCCAGCTTCACCTCGCGCGGCGGCTCGTGGGTGTCGTGCTTGTGCGGCGGGTAGCTCGACCAGTTGCCGGGCGGGTTGATCGTCTCGCCGAGGAGCAACCGCCCGGCGTCGTCGTCCGGGCCGAGGATGGTGCGCACCGTACGGGCCCAGTTGGCCTCGCCGCGCTCGGCGACGTCCTGGTCGTCCGGGCCGATGATCCGCGCCTTGCCGGGCCGTCCGTCGCCGAGCGGGGCGGAGGCGATGACGATCTGCGCCGGCCCTCCGGTGGCCTGGAACCGCAGGGACGTGCCCGGCGGGGCGTACACGGTGTGGCCCGCCCCCTCGAAGACATCTCCGCGCCCGCCCGCGGTGCCGAGTCCCTCGACGTCGACGACGCCCGAGAGGACAACGGCCGCGATCTCGGCGTCGCGGTTGAGCTCGAGGGTCTCACCGTCGGCCAGGTCGGCCAGGTCAAGACCGATCAGCTCGGTCTCCTTGCCCGGGGTCAGCAGGGGTTTCAATCTCTCTCCTTGATCTGTGTGACCAGCTGGGTCGGATTGACGAAGCGCAGTGCCACGACGAGCAGCACCAGCATGGACATGGTGTAGAGGACCGCCATCGCGTCGATCTCCTGCTGCGCGCGGATGCCCGCCGCCGAGACCGAGTAGTAGAGGGCGACCACGAGCGTCTGGCTGTCGGGACCGGCGGTGAGGAACGTCAGCTCGAACATGCCGACCGTGCGCACCAGGATGAGGATGGCCGCCGCGAGCATGCCGGGGATCAGCAGCGGCCCAAGGATCCGGGTGAAGATCACCCGGGTGCGGGCACCGCACATCCGCGCGGCCGACTCGATCTTCGGGTCGATCTGCTCGATGAACGGTGTC
>JAOPYG010000342.1 GCA_025964685.1 Actinoallomurus sp.
TTGCCGAGGAAGTCGTGGAACTGCGACCGGGTAGTACGGGCCCGCTGGACGACGATCGTCGCGCCGCCGAGCCGTCCGCCCTCGCCGGCGCGGTCCGTCCGGCCGTCCTGCGTGACCAGCCAGCGCCGGTCGGCGGCCGACCAGGTGAAGCGGAACGTGGCCGCCGGGTAGCGGGCGGTGAAGCTTGTGACCGGCCGTCCACCGGCCGGGGCCGGCCCGAACCGGAAGCCGATGTCAGCGGCCTTCGAAGCGCCGGGCGCGCGGGTCAGGAGCCGCTCCGGCGCGGCGTAGAGGTTGTACGGCGCCACGTTCGGCCCCGAGCGCGTGTACCCGGTGTTCGACCGGTCCTGGGAGACGTCGACGAGGGGTGCCTTGGCGACGTAGGGCTTCATCTTGCCCTGCACGCCGGAGTAGGCGAAGGCGGGCCTGCCGAACTGCGGGAGGAGGTGCAGGTCCGAGATGCGCGCGCTGCGGACGGGGCCGACGCGCGACGGCAGTTTTGAGGAGAAGATCGCCATGATCCGGCTGAGGCCGCCCTCGACCTGCTCGACGTAGACGATGTCGGCCGAACGCAGGCCGAACTGCGGCTTGGCCGACCGGGTGTTGTCGATCTTGACGGCGAGCACGGGTCCGTCGGCGCCGGTAGGCATGCCGGTGAACGGGTGAGTGCGGGCCGGGGTCGGCGTGGCCGACGGCGACGGGGCGGACGCCGCCGGAGGCGGCGTCGCGGAGGCGGCGCCGGGCGTGTTGGAGCAGGCCGCGAGGGCCGAGGCGGCGAGCACGCCGGCGGATGCCGACATTACGCGGAAACAGCGCACGAGCTGGACCTCCTCGGGCAAACGAGACGTTCTGAGTCCGCGAGGCTAGTCGATGAACGACCTCTGCGGTCCCATCGTCGCGAAGCCGGAAATCACCCCCGTCTCATCCGTCACAGACGTCACGTTCCGCCACGGGCCTCAGCTCTCCGGCGGGGCGTCGTCGATCTCGAAGAAGTCCGGCAGCGGTGCCCGGCCGGACAGCGGCAGCACGCGGGGAAGCAGCTTGCGCCGCGCCGCACGGGTCGCCGTCACCGCATTGTTGTAGAAGCTGCGCGCGTAGGTGACCTTGCGCACCGCGGCGTCCAGGTCATCGAGCAGGGCCGCGCCGTCGTCGCGGGCCGCCAGCGTGCGGCGGAAGTCGGGCTGGTCGATGACCGCGCGGAGCGCGCGGGACAGGTCGCTCTCGGCGAACTCCCGGTTGTCGGTCTCGGCGATGCGGGCCTCGTGAGCGGCGGCCGCGAGCAGCAGGCTGGTGGCCGGGTCGAGCTGGCGCGAGGCGGCGAGCTCCAGGGCGACCGCGGCACGGCGTACGAGCGCGGCGTCCAGCCCGGCACGCGCGGTCTCCAGGCGTACGTGCAGCCGGTCGATCCGGGTCGCCCGCCACGAGACGTACACGCCGAGCAGCACGACCACGGCGACGAGCAGCGCGATGTTGAGGACGATCTCGGGCATGGTCAGCTCGTGGGATTCTCGACGACGCCGGTGTCGCCGGCCACCGTCTCATAGACGCGGACCACATCGCGAGCGACGGTCGACCAGTCGTAGGCGCGGACCGCCGTCTTGGCCTCGTCGGACAGCTGCTTGCGGCGTGCGCCGTCGTCGAGCAGGTCGGCCGCGGCGGCGGCCAGGGCCGTCGCGTCGCCGACCGGGAACAGCGCGCCCGCCCGGCCGCCGAGCAGCACGCGGCTGAACGCGGTGATGTCGCTGGCCAGGATGGGCGCGCCCGCCGACATCGCCTCGGCGAGGACGATGCCGAAGCTCTCACCGCCGGTGTTGGGCGCGACGAAGACGTCGACGGAGTGCAGCGCGCGTACCTTGTCGGCCTCGCTCACCAGCCCCAGGATGACCACGCGGTCGCGCAGCTCCGGCGAGACGCGTGCCCGCACCTCGTCGGCGTCGCCGGGCCCGGCCAGCAGCAGCCGCAGGCCGGGGCGTTCGCGGCCGAGGACCTCGAAGGCGCGCAGCAGCACCGGCAGGCCCTTGCGCTGCTCGTCCATGCGCCCGAGGAAGCCCAGGGCCCCGTCGTCGCCCGGCCAGCCCTGCAGGGGCGTCGCCATGGCGTACCGCTCGGTCGTCACACCGTTGGGGATGAGCACCGCGTCTCCCCCGAAATGGTCCACGAGCGTCTTGCGTGCCTTCTCCGACACCGCGATCCGCGCCGAGATCTTCTCCAGAGCGCTCTGCAGGATCGGGCCGGCCGCCGACAGCGCCCGCGACCGCTCGAAGGAGGCGTGGAAGGTCGCGACGATGGGACCGTCGGCGGCCCAGCACGCGAGCACGCCGAGTGACGGCGAGGCCGGCTCGTGCACGTGCAGCACGTCGAACCGGCCCTCGCGGATCCAGCGGCGTACGCGGCTCGCCGACAGGAAGCCGAACGACAGGCGCGCCACCGAGCCGTTGTAGGGCACCGGCACCGCCCGTCCCGCGGACACGACGTACGGCGGCAGAGGCGCGTCGTCGTCGGCCGGAGCGATGACCGAGACCTCGTGCCCGAACGCGAACAGCGCCTCGGTGAGGTCCCGCACGTGCGACTGCACGCCGCCGGGAACGTCCCAGGTGTAAGGACAGACGATGCCGATTCTCACTGGCGGGTCGCCCTTCTCGCTCGAGTCGCCACCGTCAAAGATCCTCCACCCAGACGCGCTGCAGCATGTGCCAGTCCTCGGGATGGGCGGCGACGCCCTGCTGGAAGGTGTGGGCGAGCGACTGCGTCATCACCCGGATCCGCTCCGTGCGGTCGCCGTCGTCGGGAACCGGGATCTCGTCGTGCACCCGGACACCCCAGTCGTGTCCTTCGTACCACAGGGTGACGGGGCGCAGCGCGGCTCCCGTGCGCACGGCCAGGGCGGCCGGGCCGGCCGGCATGCGGGCGGGCCGGCCGAAGAAGTCGACCTCCACCCCCGAGGCGGTCAGGTCCCGGTCGGCGACGAGGCAGACCAGCCGGCCCGCCTCCAGGCGCTCGGTGAGCGTGCCGAACACGTCGCCGTCACCGCCGGAGGCGGGCAGCACCTCCATGCCCAGCCCGGCCCGGTAGGCCACGAACCGGTCGTAGAGGGACTCGGGCTTGAGGCGCTCCATGACCGTGGTGAACGGCGTGCCCGACAGCGCGATCCACGCGCCGGCGTGGTCCCAGTTGCCCATGTGCGGCAGCGCGGCCACCACGCCGCGCCCGGCGTCGAGGTCCTTGTAGAGCTCCTCGATGCCGGTGATGTGCATGCCGGACAGGATGCGCTCGCGGCTCATCGACGGCAGGCGGAAGGACTCCAGCCAGTAGCGCAGGTAGGAGCGCATGGCCCGGTGGCTCAGCTCCCGCAGCTCATCGTCGGATGGCCCGTCGCCGACGACCCGCCGGAGGTTCTTCTCCAGCCGGCGCACGCCGCGGCCGTGCCGCCGCCAGGTGCGGTCGGCGATGAGCATGAAGATCTCGCGGGCGACCGGCTCCGGCATGTGGCGGACGGCCGCCCAGCCCAGGGCATAGGCGGAGTCCGCGATCTCATCCCTCACGCGTGCTCTCCGGCCTCCACCAGCTGGCGGCGGACGGCGACGTAGCGCTGCGCCACCGTGATCAGGCTGGCCACCGAGAGCACCCACAGGCCGGCGGCCAGGACGTACGGGACGCCGAGCCCGGCCAGGCCGATCGCGACCAGGCTCACGATGAGCCGCTCGCCGCGCTCGGCGATGCCGATGGTCGCGTTCAGCCCCATGCCCTCGGCGCGCGCACGTGCGTACGAGACGAGCGCCCCGGAAATGAGGCAGACCAGCGCCAGGCAGACCAGGAGCATGTCGTTGTGGTCCTTGGTGGCGAACCGGAGGATCAGCCCCGTGAAGATCGCCGCGTCGGAGACGCGGTCCATGTTCGAGTCGAGGAAGGCACCGAAGCGGCTCGTCCTTCCGGTCACCCGCGCCACGGCCCCGTCGAACAGGTCGAAGAAGACGAAGATCGTGATGACGATCGTCCCCCAGAAGAACTGTCCGAAGGGATAAAAGCCGAGCGCACCGGCGACGACGCCGAGCGTGCCGATGATGGTGATCGTGTTCGGTGTGACGCCGGTTCGGGCCAGCGCCTGCCCGACCGGCGAGGTGACACGCGACAGCGCCGGCCGTAGTTGGTTGAGCATTCCCGTCCTTGTAATCGTGATCGGTTGCGGTGTTAACGCCCGTGATAGCGCCCGCAGCCCCGCTTTCGCCCGTGTTCGTGCTCGAAATCCCCCGGCGGCCCAATCGTAGTGCGTGACGTCACCGCAGGTGGGAAGGGCTGAATACAGGAGGAGTCGAGCGTTTGCCGGTCACCCCCTTGTGATATGCGGCAGAGACGGTAAGGGTGGTGACCACGGGTGTGGCGCCCGTCACACCCAGGTCTCCTATGGAGGTGGGCGCGTGGCGGATAGGACAGGTCCCCAAGGAGCCGCCGGCAGGGCACCATCGGCCGAACAACCCGAGAAGATACGCAATATCGCGTTGGTCGGCCATTCCGGGGCTGGGAAGACGACTCTCGTTGAGGCGCTGCTCGCTGCGACCGGTACGATCCAGCGGCCCGGTCGCGTCGAGGACGGCTCGACGGTCAGTGACTACGACGAGGTCGAGGCGCGGCAGCAGCGCTCGGTGAATCTCTCGCTCTCGTCATTCGAGAACTCTGGTGTCAAGATCAACCTGCTCGACACCCCGGGCTATGCCGACTTCGTCGGCGACCTGCGCGCGGGACTGCGCGCCGCGGACGCCGCGCTGTTCGTCGTCTCGGCCGTCGACGGCATCGACGGCGTGACCCGCATGCTGTGGGACGAGTGCGCCTCGGTCGGCATGCCGCGCGCCGTGGTGATCACCAAGATCGACCAGCAACGGGGCGACTTCGACGAGGTGCTCACCGAGTGCCAGGACGCGTTCGGCGACGGCGTCCTGCCGTGCTACTTCCCGTGCGACACCGGGCTGATCGCCCTGCTTTCGCGGAAATGCCTGGACTACTCCTCCGGCACCCGCACCGAACGCGAGCCGGACGCGGAGTTCCTGGACCGCCTTTCGGACCAGCGCGGCGCTCTCATCGAGGGGATCATCCAGGAGAGCGAGGACGAGACCCTCATGGACCGCTACCTGTCCGGTGAGGAGATCGACGTCAAGGCCCTGATCGAGGACCTGGAAAAGGCGGTCGCGCGCGGCAGCTTCTACCCGGTGCTGACCACGTCGGTGCCGCACGGCGACAACCCCGGGCCGGTCATCGGCATGAGCGAGCTGCTCGAAGTGATCACCCAGGCGTTCCCGTCGCCGCTCGAACACGGCATTCCCATGGTCACCGGGACCGAGGACGAGTCGCCCAAGGAGATCAGCTGCGACCCCGACGGACCACTGGTGGCCGAGGTGGTCAAGACGACCTCGGACCCCTACGTCGGGCGCATCTCGCTCGTCCGGGTGTTCAGCGGCACGCTGCTGCCGGACGCGACCGTCCACGTCTCCGGGCACGGCATGGAGGACCGCGGTCACGAGGACCACGACGTCGACGAGCGCATCGGCGCGCTGACCGCGCCGCTGGGCAAGCTCCAGCGGACCCTGTCGTCGTGCGTGGCGGGTGACATCTGCGCGGTCGCCAAGCTGACCCGCGCCGAGACCGGTGACACGATCTCGGCCAAGGAAGAGCCCCTGCTGATGGCGCCCTGGTCCATGCCGGACCCGCTGCTGCCGACCGCGATCCAGGCCAAGTCCAAGACCGACGAGGACAAGCTGTCCCAGGCTCTCGCGCGGCTCGTGGCCGAGGACCCGACCCTGCGGCTGGAGAACAACTCCGAGACGCGTCAGCTCGTGCTGTGGAACATGGGTGAGGCCCACGCCGACGTGCTGCTGGACCGGCTGAGCAGCCGGTACGGCGTCGAGGTGGAGACCGTGCCGCTGCGGGTGCCGCTGCGCGAGACGTTCGGCGGCCCGGCGAGCGGTCTCGGCCGCCACGTCAAGCAGAGCGGCGGCCACGGGCAGTACGCCATCTGCCACGTCCAGGTGGAGCCGCTGCCGTCCGGCTCCGGCTTCGACTTCGCCGACAAGATCGTCGGCGGGGTGGTGCCCCGGCAGTTCATCCCGTCCGTCGAGAAGGGCGTCCGCGTCCAGATGGAGCGCGGCGTGCTCTCCGGGTACCCGCTGGTCGACATCAAGGTCACGCTGTACGACGGCAAGGCGCACTCGGTGGACTCCTCCGACATGGCCTTCCAGACCGCCGGCCAGCTCGGGCTCAAGGACGCGGCCGCCAAGACGAAGGTGCTGCTCCTGGAGCCGGTCGACGAGGTCTCGGTGCTCGTGGCGGACGAGTACGTCGGCGCGGTGATGTCGGACCTGTCCTCGCGGCGCGGACGTGTGCTGGGCAGCGAGAACATCGCGGGAGGCCGGTGCCAGGTCAAGGCCGAGGTGCCGCAGCTGGAGATCACGCGCTATGCGATCGACCTGCGGTCGCTGTCGCACGGCACGGGGACGTTCAGCCGCGGTTTCCTGCGGTACGAGCCGCTGCCCGCGCAACTGGCCGAGAAGATCATCGCTGAGTCGTAGGAGTCCGGTGCCGGCCTCATGACCCCTGCGGGGGACACGGGGCCGGCGCATGTCCTCCTCAGGGCGCCCGCATGTTCCTCCCCGCGGACGACGCAGCGCCCACCATCGATTTGGGATTATCGATGTCATGAGCGAGACGGGGGCCGGAGGCGGGCGGGCGGACCCGCCACCACCGGCGGCGTACGGAAACATCCCTGATGGCATGCGCGGCGCCCGCCGCCGCGCCACACCACCGGCTCGCCGGCCGCGATGACGGACGGCAAGGCGTCACGGCGCTCCATCCTCCGGGCGCTGTCGGCCGGCGGCGCGGGGACCATGGCGGGGGTCGCGGCGGGCGCCCTGGGCACGATCGGCGGCGTCGCGGCGGGCGGCCTGCTGGACGACGCCGACGCGATGCCCGGCACCCCGGTCTCGGCACTGGGCGTGCCCACCGCCGGGCCGTGGCGGCCGCACCCCGGGCACGTCGACATCTCGTGGGCGGTCGACACGTCGCAGAAGCTGGTGGCCCTCACCTTCGACGACGGGCCCATGCCGGACTGGACGCCGATGGTGCACGACATCCTCGACGAGGCGAAGATCCCGGCCACGTTCTTCATGGTGGGCCGGCGCGTGGTCGAGCACGCCCGCCTGATCCACGGGCGCATGGACCGGCACGCGGTCGGCAACCACACCTGGGCGCACACCGATCTGACCCGGCTGACCCACCCGCAGGCGTACGGGGCCATCCACCGTGCCCACACCGCGATCGCCGAGGTGACGGGCAAGGAAGCCCGGCTGCTGCGGCCGCCGCTCGGCAACATCGGCGGCACCACGCTCAGCGCGGCCGGCCAGCTCGGCTACGACGTGGTCCTGTGGTCGCTGAAGATGCGTGAGGCGTTCCTGGGGCGTCCCGTCGGCCGGCTGGTCGACTACATCGTCGACGGCTGCGAACCCGGGACCATCCTGCTGGCCCACGACACGGGCCACCGCGACCGCCTGATCGCCATCCGCGGCCTGCCGGCGATGATCCGCGGACTACGGGCAAAGGGCTTTGAGTTCGTGACCGTCCCCGACCTGCTGGCCGCGGCCGACGCCAGACCGGCCACGCGGTAGTCCTGCGGTCAGGGTGTCGCGTCCTCCGTGCCGGGGCGTTCTCGCGGCGGCAGTGCGCACGCGGGGGTGCCGCCCGGAAGACGGAAGCGGTTGACGGTGATCACGTGGTAGACGCCCGCGGCGATCCAGCGGAACGGAGGGAGGCGGATCACCAGGCCCAGGACCCGCCACAGGCCGCCCGCGTCGATGAGCAGCCCGGCGATCGCCTGCGCGCCACCGCGGACGCGGTCCCCCTGCACCCACAGCACTTCCCGGCTCGCGCGGTCGGCGGTCGTGCCGAGAGCCTCCAGGTCGGCGAACTGGTACGCGAGGATCTCCGCCGTGGACGGCATGTGCCGTTCGATGAAACGCGCCGACGTCGTGCAGAAACCGCAGTCGCCGTCGAACAGGAGGATCGGCCGTGCCATGGGAGGCTCCCTGACGTCAGTCGAGCGGCCAGGCGTCCGCGACGATCTGGCGGGTGTCGCGCAGCAGCTGCGGCAGCACGCGGGTCTGGCCGATGATCGGCATGAAGTTCGTGTCGCCACCCCAGCGCGGGACGACGTGCTGGTGCAGGTGGGCGGCGATGCCGGCCCCAGCGACGGTGCCGAGGTTCATACCGACGTTGAAGCCGTGCGCGCCGCTCGCCTTGCGCAGCGCGGCGAGGGAGCGCTTGGTGAGCAGGGCCAGCTCGGAGGTCTCGGCGGCGTCCAGTTCGGTGTAGTCACTGACGTGCCGGAACGGGCACACCATCAGATGACCCGAGTTGTAGGGGTAGAGGTTGAGGACGGCGTAGGTGTACTCCCCCCGCCGTACGACCAGGCCCTCTTCGTCCGTCATCTTGGGGATCTCGCAGAAGGGGCAGCCGTCGTCCGGCCCCAAGCCCGTGGGTTTGCTCTCACCCTTGATGTACGCCATCCGGTGAGGGGTCCACAGACGCTGGAACTGGTCGGGATTCCCGACGCCGGACTGCTCCTCACGCTTGGGCTCGGTCATGCCAGAAGCATAGGACCGCACCACGAAAGCACCGCCTCCCGGGTGACGAACCCGTGCCTGCACCTTTCCGGCATTCCATGGCGAACCGGGTGCCGGGTCCGTCAGGATGGTGCGTCCTAGGACTGGAGGCCGCCATGACCGAATTCGCGGATGGGAATCAGCCACCTGAGCAGGTGGAAGACCAGATCAACGTCGTCGTGACCGACCATGCACCCGACGCGCAGCCGGCGCCGCTCACCGCGCAGGTGAAGGGACGCATCGACATCGCCGACGAGGTCGTCGAGAAGGTCGCCGGCCTGGCGGCCATCGAGGTCGACGGCGTCGCCGACCTCGGCGGCGACATGATCCGCGCCGTGGAGAACGTCCGCGAGCACATCGGCGTCGGTCACCGGCGCGGTGACCAGGGCGTCAAGGCCGACATCGACGGACACGACGTCACCATCGAGGTCACCATCGTGATCGAGTACGGCCACGTGGTCATGGATGTGGCCCGGGACGTCAAGTCCAACGTCGCCAGCCAGACGACCCGCATGCTCGGCCTGCGAGTCGTCGAGGTCAACGTGGTCGTCGACGATGTCAGGCTGCCGGAGGCGCCCAAGCCGCCCGCCGAGGCCGAGGACGACGACGAGCACGACCACGATCAGCGCCTGACGATCGGCTGAACGTCCCCCTGGCCGCGCCGCGCCGGCGCGGCCGGGACCGGGCCCTCAGTCAGATCTGGACGCGTTCCTCGACGGCCTTGACGATCTCCTCGACGGCGTCGCCGACCGGTACGGCGTTGTTCTGGTCGCCGCTGCGGTAGCGGAACGACACGGCGCCCTTGGTCACGTCGTCGTCGCCGGCCAGCAGCATGTACGGGATCTTCTGCTTCTGCGCGTTGCGGATCTTCTTCTGCATCCGGTCCGAGGAGGTGTCGACCTCCATCCGGATGCCGCGTTCACGCAGCCGCGCGGCGACCTGCTCCAGGTGCGGGACGTGGTCGTCGGCGATGGGGATGCCGACGACCTGCACCGGAGAGAGCCAGGGCGGCAGCGCGCCCGCGTAGTGCTCCAGCATGACGCCGAAGAACCGCTCGATCGAGCCGAACAGCGCCCGGTGGATCATCACCGGCTGCTGCCGTGAACCGTCGGCGGCCTGGTACTCCAGCCCGAAGCGCTTCGGCTGGTTGAAGTCGACCTGGATGGTGGACAGCTGCCAGGTGCGCCCGATGGCGTCCTTGGCCTGCACCGAGATCTTGGGCCCGTAGAACGCCGCGCCGCCCGGGTCGGACACCAGCTCCAGGCCGGACTCGTCGGCGGCCTCCTGGAGCGCGGCGGTGGCCTCGTCCCACTCCTCCTGCGCGCCGATGAACTTGTCGGAGTCGTCGCGGGTGGACAGCTCCAGGAAGAACTCGCTGAGCCCGTAGTCGCGCAGCAGGTCGAGCACGAAGGTGAGGAGGTTCTTGAGCTCCCCGACCATCTGCTCCTTGGTGCAGTAGATGTGGGAGTCGTCCTGGGTCATGCCACGGACGCGGGTGAGGCCGTGCACGACGCCGGACTTCTCGTACCGGTAGACGGTGCCGAACTCGAACAGCCGCAGCGGCAGCTCACGGTAGGACCGCCCGCGGGCCCGGAAGATCAGGTTGTGCATCGGGCAGTTCATCGGCTTGAGGTAGTACTCGGCGCCGTCCGCCTCCATGGGCGGGAACATGTCGTCCTTGTACCAGCCGAGGTGGCCGGAGGTGTTGAACAGGTCGCCCTTGGTGATGTGCGGGGTGTTGACGAACTCATACCCCGCCTGCTCGTGGCGCTTGCGGGAGTAGTCCTCCATCACGCGGCGGACGATGCCGCCCTTGGGGTGGAAGACCGCCAGGCCACTGCCGATCTCGTTCGGGAAGGAGAACAGGTCGAGCTCGGCGCCGAGCTTGCGGTGGTCGCGCTTCTCGGCCTCCTCGAGCATCTTCAGGTAGGCGTCCTGCCGGTCGCGGGACTCCCACGCGGTGCCGTAGATCCGCTGGAGCTGGGGGTTCTTCTCACTCCCCCGCCAGTACGCCCCGCTCGAGCGCATCAGCTTGAACGCGGGAATGACGCGGGTGCTGGGCAGGTGCGGCCCCCGGCAGAGGTCCTTCCAGCGCCGGTCGCCGGTCTTGGCGTCGAGGTTGTCGTAGATGGTCAGCTCTCCGCCGCCGACCTCTACGCTCTCCTCGTCGGCAGCGGCGCCCTTGAGCCCGATCAGCTCGAGCTTGTACGGCTCCTCCGCCAGCTCCTCACGCGCGCCGGCGTCGGTCACGACCCGGCGGGAGAAGGTCTGGCCCTGCTTGACGATCTCGCGCATGCGCTTCTCGATGCGCTTGAGGTCGTCGGGCTGGAAGGGCTGTTCGACGTCGAAGTCGTAGTAGAAGCCGTTCTCGACCGGCGGGCCGATGCCCAGCCGCGCCTTGGGGAACAGCTCCTGGACGGCCTGCGCCATGACGTGCGCCGCCGAGTGGCGGACGATCGCCAGCCCTTCCGCCGAACCGATCTCGACCGGCTCGGCGACGTCGCCGTCGGCCAGGACGTACGCCAGGTCGCGCGCCTGGCCGTTCACACGGGCCGCGATGACGGTGCGGCCGTCGGCGTCGAGCGCCTCGCCCACAGTGGTGCCTGCCGCCACCACACGCTCGCTTCCGCCGAGGGTGATGCGCAGTTCAGACACGGAAACTCCTCGATGGTCAGTGATATCGACATCGAATGCTACCGACTGTGCGCCGGCGCGGGACGCCTCGTACTCCATGATCCACTCCCTTTCGTGCCGGGAGCGGAACGCCGGGAAGCGACTGAGGCCCCGGGATCGCTCCCGGGGCCTCAGTGCCGCTGTAGGTCAGTGCGTGCGGCCGATGCGTCGGGGTGTCCCCGGCGTCGTCGTCACGAGCACGGCTGCCATACGGCCAGACTAGCCGATGCACCGCCCCGTGCGCTCCGGCCTGCGCAGAGACGGTAAGCTGACTGTGGCGAAGGGGAGTAGTCCCGCCCGCCGGTCATCGACATGCTGGAGCGTTCACGCTCCCGGTGCCCGGGCCCCGCATCAGGGGTGGACGAGACCTTCGGCCGCTGGTGACGACTGTCGTCGCCGTGGGCCGAGGTCTCTTTTTTCGTCTCACGGCACATGATCGATTGGGACTTCATGCTGCACGTGGTGATCTTGCTGGCCTGCGCCGCGGCGATCTATCTCTCCTGTGAGTGGTTCGTCAACGCGGTCGAGTGGCTGGGCCTGCGGCTCAAGATCGGCCAGCTCGCCGTAGGGACGGTGCTGGCGGCCTTCGGCACCGCGCTGCCCGAAAGCGTCGTGACGTTCGTCGCGGTCGTGCTCGGGTCCGGGCCGGAACAGAAGGACATCGGGGTCGGGGCGGCGATGGGTGGCCCCCTGGCCCTGGCCACGGCGGCGTACGGCGTGACGGGGTTGATGCTGCTGACCCGCCGGCGGAAGGTCCCGGCCGGCGCCCCGGCGTCCGATGGCCGTGACGACGTCGGCGACACGCGCAAGCTCGCCCGCGACCAGAAATGGTTCCTGGTCATCTTCGTCGTCAAGGTGGCCCTGGGCCTGGTGACCTTCGCGTACAAGCCGTGGCTCGGGCTGCTGTTCTTCGCCGCCTACGGCGTCTACTTCTGGCGCGAGCTGCGCGCCGACGGCTCGAGCGACGAGGAGGTCGAGGTCGAGCCGCTTCGCCTGCAGCCGCACCGGGAGACCCCTGCCACCTGGGCGGTGATGACCCAGGTCGTCGTCACTCTGGCCATCATCTTCGTGGCCTCACAGCTCTTCGTTCACCAGCTCGAGGCGGTCGGCCCGATGCTCGGCCTGCCGGCCGCGGTCACCGCCCTGCTCCTCGCCCCCATCGCGACCGAGCTCCCTGAGATCATGAACGCCATCATCTGGGTCCGCCAGGGCAAGACGCATCTCGCCCTGGCGAACATCAGTGGGGCGATGATGATTCAGGCGACCGTCCCCTCCGGCCTGGGCATCATGTTCACCAGGTGGAGGTTCGACGGTCCGCTGCTTCTCTCGGGGATCGTGACGATCATCGCGATGATCTTCCTGCTGCTCGCGCTGACCTCCGGCCGCTTCAGCGGAAAGACGCTGACCTGGGCGGCGGCCTTCTACGGCCTGTTCGCGGTCTGCCTGATCCCGATACTCGCCTGACTGTCAGGACGTGGCGAGGCGGCTGCGCACGTCCTCCATGTCAAGGGCACGCACCTGCTCGATGAGGCCCTCCAGGGACGGCTCGGGCAGGGCGCCAGGCTGGGCGAAGACGATGACGCCGTCGCGGATCGCCATGATCGTCGGAATCGAGGAGATCTCGAACCGCGCGGCCAGGTCCTGCTCGGCCTCGGTGTCGACCTTGCCGAAGACGATGTCCTCGTGCTTCGCGGAGGCTCGTTCGTACACCGGGGCGAACGAACGGCACGGACCGCACCAGCTCGCCCAGAAATCGACCAGCACGATGCCCTCGCCGGCCGCCGTCTTGTCGAAGTTGGCGGTGGTCAGTGTCGTGGTGCCCATCTCATCAGCTCCCTGTGATCGAAGACGCGGTGCCTCCGTGTCACCGCCCCTGCCACAACAGCGAAGCCGTGACCCCCATTCCGAGGGGTGCCGACGTGGGATGCGACGCCGCCGCGGGCGCTCCGATGTCCGGTTTTACGCCCGTGGCGGCCGCCGGCGGCCCGTGCCGGCCCCGTCCGTCGCGGCCACACTAGGCCATTCCGACGTCTTCCGGACGGGGCCGGGATAGGCGTTCCGGCGCTCGCGGGTCGCCGAACCGCCGATCCCGGCCGGGCGCACCGTTACTGGCGCGCCCTCGACCGACACCCCTACTGACGGAAAGGTCAGCAGGTCAGCAGGTCAGCAGCATGCGGACGAGGAGCCCATGGTCGATGGGACGGAGGCGTCAGACGCCGAGGCCGAGTCGGCGCCCAGAGCTCCGAAGCCGACAAGCCAGCCGAGCAGCGCCAGCAGGATCAGGGCAACGCCCCTGCGCAAGTGTGTCATTCTTTTCTATCCTTTCGTGTTGTTCTGTCACTTTCTTGTAGAGGTGGGCGGATGCCAAGTCAAGAATCGCTGGGCGAACGAATCCGTAACCTGCGGCTGCGGAAGAACATGTCGCAGGCCCAGCTCGCGTGGCCGGAACTCTCCGACAGCTACGTGTCACTCATCGAAAGCGGCAAGCGCACCCCTGCCCCCAGCATGGTGGTCCTCCTGGCCCGCAAGCTCGATTGCTCCCCCGCCTACCTCACGACGGGGGTCACCGAAGAGGCGATGACCGGGCTGCAGGAGACCCTCCGGTACGCCCAGATCGCCCTGGAGAACGGCGCGACGGAGGAGGCACGCACGTGCTTCGCCGAAGTGCTCGCCCACCCCGCACTCACCGACCTGCCCGCCCTCGCGCACGAGGCGCGCTGGGGCCACGCCCTCGCACTGGAGGCGACCGGCGACCTCGACGAGGCGATCGTCGAGCTCAAGGAGGCCGCCGGACTGACCTCCCCGCAGGCCGACCCTGACCGGTGGGCGGAGCTGCACATCGCCCTGAGCCGCTGCCACCGAGAGCGCGGCGATTTCGCCATCGCCATCGAGGTCGGTGAGACCGCGCTGCACACCCTGACCGAGACGACCGGTCAGTGGTCCGACTCCATGGTCATGCTCGGCGCCACCGTCCTCGCCGCGTACATCTTTCGGGGAGACCTGGCGTACGCCAACCAGTTCGCGCAGAGGATCATCGACCGCGCCGAGGCGATCGGGAGCCCGAAGGCGCTCATGGCGGCGTACTGGAACGCGGGCTTCGTCGCCGAGTCTCGCGGCGAGTACCGCAACGCGCTGAAGCTCGCCGAGCGGGCCATGGCGCTGCTCGGCGAGGAGGACGACCCGCGTAACCTCAGCCGGATCCGGAACGCCTACGCGATCTTCCTGCTCGACGCCCATCCCGAACGCGCGGAAGAGGCCATGGAGGTGCTGCTCAACGCCGAGCGCGCACTCGACGCCAGCTCGGCCAGCACGATCGACCTCAGCCTCAACCTCACCGTCCAGGCCCGCGCGGAGCTGCTGCTCGGCCGCCCGGTGGAGGCCGCGGCGCTGGCCCGCCGCGCGGTGGATCTGCTGGAGAGCCCCGGCGGCATTACGATCGCGAACGCCTACACCGTGCTGGGCGAGGCGTACGAACGGCTGGGCCGGCGTGAGGAGGCCGTGATGGCTCTTTCGCAGGCCGGGGAGTACCTGGAGAAGATGGAGGCGCACCGCCCGGCCGCACGCGCCTGGTTCGACCTGGCCGAGCTCCTCGGCGCGGCCGGCCGGCCCGACGGTCAGAAGGCGGCCTTCCAGCGCGCTCTTTCCTGCATGAACCTCTGAGGCTTTTCGATTTCGCCCCTCTGGGCGCGCGGTCCGTGTGGGAACCGCGCGTCCTCGTGTCGCGTCTCTACCTCTTGCATCCGGATTTTCTGGAGACAGGCTGAAAATGCCTGTAAGCGAATCGGAGGGATGGACGTGAGGGTTCAGCGGCTCCGCCCGGCGGTACACGACGACACGGCCCTCCTATGCTGAGCGCATGAAGGCCGGCCAGTGCCACTGAACGGCCGCCGCGCCCAGGCGCTGCGCAACGACGAACGCGTCCTCACGGCCGCACGGGCGGTGTTCGCGGCCGACCCGACCGCACCGATGTCGGCCGTGGCCGAACACGCCGGTGTCGGGATCAGCGCCCTCTACCGCCGCTACGCCTCCAAGGAGGACCTGCTCCGCCGGTTGTGCGCCGACGCCGTGCGGGTCTTCAACGCCGAGGCCGAGAGGGCACTGGCCGACGGGGGCGACAGTTGGAGCGTGTTCCGCCGCTTCGCACGCCGGGTCGTCGCCGCGGACCTGTACGCGCTGACGCTGCGGCTCGCCGGCACGTTCACCCCGGACGCCGAACTCCGCCGCGAGGCGCGTCGGGCCCAGGACCTGAGCACGCGGCTGTTCGAGCGAACGAGAGCCGCGGGCGCGATCCGGCCGGACGTCGTCCTGGACGACATCGCCCTGATCCTCGAACAGGTGGCGGCGGTACGGCCGGCGGACGAGCACCGCGCCAGGCGCCTACGGGAACGCTGCCTGGCACTGATGCTCGACGCTCTCCACCTGAACCCCGCCGACCCGCTCCCCGGTCCCCCACCCGAACGCGCGGACCTCACCCGCCGGTGGACCACCTGAACCCCGCGGCGCGGCTGACGCCGAGCGGCCGGGGTTCCGCACCGGGGCGGGCGTGCCGATGCGTCCCGCCTTCGTGACCCGCACCGGCGGGACGGCCTGACGGCCACATGGCCGCCTCTGAAGCCACCGACCGGCTGGGCCGAGCTGGCAGACGAACTCACGGAGCGAGGACCACAGCGGCGTCCAGGTGCCCGGCCAGGGGCCGCTGAGCCCCCGGCGCGACCACTGGCCTACGGCCGAGCCAGGCAACGGCAACCCCGGTCCCTCGACCGAGCCACGCCCCGACCGACCGCCCCACCGCCCGCAGGGCGACCGACCCACCGCCGGCCCAGGCACTCGCAGCGAACCCGGCGTAGCGACCGAGCCAGGCCCCGGCAACAGAGGCGTTCATCCCGCTGGGCAGACCGTGTCCTCACGTCGGCTTCGGCGCGGACGGCCGGGCAGCGAGTGAGTGGCCTCCGACGGACGCGCCGTCTGGTCCACCGACCACACGCGCGGGTTCGGCGCCCCCGTACCGCGCGGGCCTGTGCGGGGTCAGCCGGTCTGAGGCAGCAGGTCCAGGCGGCGCAGGATCACTCCCTCGCGCAGGGCCCACGGGCAGACCGCCGCCTCGGCGACACCCAGAAGGTCCATGGCGGCGTCGGCGACGATCGCGCCCGCCGGGAGCTGTGGTGCCCGGCCCTCGGACACTCCGGGCAACTCCGCGCGTTCCTCGGCGGTCATCACGGGGAGCCGTCCGGCCCACTCGGTGACCTCGGCGTGCGAGAGTACGCGCTTGACGAGCGGTCCCTGGCTGGAGGGGGCCGCACCGGCGATGCGGGCGAGCTGCCGGAACGTCTTGGAGGTGGCCACGGCGTGGTCCGGCGCGCCGTACCTGAGGACTCCGCCCACCTCGCGGGCGATCGTCGTGCGCACGTGCTTGCGGAGCTGGCGTACCTCTTCCGGAGGCGGCGGATCCGTACTGAGCCAGTCACGCGTCAGGCGGCCGGCGCCGAGAGGCAGCGACACGGCCGCGTCCGGCTCCTCGTCGGCACCCGAGGCGATCTCCAGGGAGCCGCCGCCGATGTCCAGGACGAGCAGCCGCCCCGACGACCAGCCGAACCAGCGCCGCGCCGCCAGGAAGGTCAGGCGGGCCTCGTCGGCGCCGGACAGCACCGGGATGTCGATGCCGCTGCTTTCGCGGATGCCGCCCAGGACCTCCTCGCCGTTGACCGCGTCGCGGATCGCGGAGGTCGCGAACGCCACCACCTCTTCGACGCCCTTGTCCTCCGCGATGCGGATGGCGTCGTCGACGAAGGAGTGGAGGCGCTGTGCGCCCACCTGGGACAGGCGGTTGCCGTCCTCGAGGTACGCGGTGAGCCGCAGTTCGTTCTTGTGGGAGAACGCCGGCAGCGGCGCCGCGCCCTGGTGTGCGTCCACCACCAGCAGGTGCACGGTATTGGAGCCCACATCGAGGACACCGAGTCTCATACCCAAGACGCTATCGGTTCGGGGAGCGTCGTTTTCGACGGATGTCGCCATCTGATCGGCGCGCTCACGGCAGCCATGCCACGTGCCCGTGCAGCAACGTGTAGCCGACGAAGGTGACGCCGTCGATGAGCGTGTGCGCGACGACGAGAGGTGCCGCGCGCCCCCACCGCTGGTACAGGCGGCCGAAGATCAGGCCCATGACGACGTTGCCGGCGAACCCGCCGAAGCCCTGATAGAGGTGGTACGAGCCGCGCAGCAGCGCGCTGACCGTGAGGGCATGGCCCGGCCGCCAGCCGAGCTGGGAGAGCCGGTGCAGCAGATAGCCCGCGACGAGGATCTCCTCCAGCACGCCGTTCTGCGCGGCGGCCAGCAGCAGCACCGGGATGCGCCACCAGACGGCAGGCAGCTGCGCGGGCACGACGGTGAGGTTGGCGCCGGAGTGGTATGCGGCGAGGTACAGCGCGAGACCGGCACCACCGATCACCGCGGCCAGCACGGCGCCGCGCACGGTGTCCTGCAGCGGCCTGCGGCGGTCGGCGCCCAGCGTGGCGAGCGACTCCCCGGACCGCAGGAGCAGGTACGCGACGAGCGCCACGGGTGCCACCGCGATCGCGATGTTGAGAAGCTGGAACGCCAGGTCGATCCAGGGCCGCCCGGGCGCGAGGGAACCGACCAGCAGGGCCTTCTGCCGCGAGAGCGGCTTGGGCGCGGTCAGCGAGGCGATGAGCTGCAGCAACGCCGACACGCCGCTGGCCCCGAGCGACAGCGCGAAGACCACCCAGATCTCGGCGGTGAGCAGCCGCCGGCTGAGCGTCGGCGCCTCCGGAGTCACGCTCACTCCACTCACCCGACGCTCTCCGCGCCACGACCACCCCGGTCCCCTGACCTGCGCGAGGTAGGCGGGGTAGGCGAGGTAGGCGAGGTAGGCGACATGCGCTGAGTGCCGGCCGTGAGCGGGCCGCTCGACATGCGTCGGGCACCCCGCATACGTGGGGTGACCGGCGCCTGCGAGGTGTTCGGCGTGCACGGGAGGCCTGGAAGGCGCGGCAGGCCGGGCCGGCGGAGGCCGGGGTCCTGCCGTGAGTCGCCGGACGGGCCTGACGGCCCTGGTCCGCCGGGGTCGACGGGCGCGGACCGCGGTCGGGGGATGCTCACAACGCGCACCGTAGCAGGGGTCAGGAGAGCCACCGTGGGTCGCGTTTGCCCAGGAAGGCGGCGATGCCCTCCTTCGCCTCGTCCGAGGCGAAGCGGTCGGCTGACAGCTCGGCCATCCGCGCGAAACCCTCCTCCACCGTCATCGACGGGACGGTGCGCGGCAGCTGTTTCGCGATGGCCAGGGCCTCCGGCGCGCCGCGTAGGAGCATGCCGGTGTAGTGGGCGACGGCCTCGTCCAGCTCCTCCGCCGGGACCGCTCGGTTGATCAGGCCGATCTCCTGGGCGCGCCGGGCGTCGAAGACCTCGCCGGTCAGGAAGTACTCCGCCGCGGCACGCGGGTCCATGCGGCGCAAACAGGTCACGGCGATCATCGCGGGCACGACGCCGAGGCGTACCTCGGTGAAGGCGAACGTCGCGGTGTCCGGGGCGACGGCCAGGTCACACGCGGTGACGAGGCCCAGGCCGCCCGCCCGTGCCGGTCCGTTGAGGCGGGCCACGACCGGTTTGGGGCTGTCCCAGATGAGCCCGACCAGGCCGGGCACATCCGGCGGCGGCTCACCGGCCGACTGTTCCTTCAGGTCGGCGCCCGCGCAGAAGACCGGGCCGGTACCCGTCAGCACGACGACGCGTACGCCGTCGTCGCCGAGCGCGGCGGTGAGCGCCTCGCGGAGTTCGGTGACGAGCCGCCGCGACAGGGCGTTGCGGTTGCGCGGCGAGTCCATGGTGATCGTCGCTACGCCGCCGTCGACGGCGTGGTGGACCAGGGGTTCCATCTTCACTCCTCGGTGACGACGGCGAGTACGGCGCCGGTCTCGACCTGGCCGCCCACCTCGGCGTGCAGCGTGGTGACCACGCCGGCCGCCGGGGCGAGGATCTGGTGTTCCATCTTCATCGCCTCCAGCCACAGCATCGGCTGGCCGCGTTCGACGGTGTCGCCCTCGCTCACGGCGATCCGGATGACCGAGCCGGGCATGGGCGCGAGCAGGGTGCCGGGCGCGATCTGCTCGGCGGGGTCGGGAAGGAGCTCGACCGGCGTGAGCGTCACCGCGCCCAGCACCGAGTCGACGTACACGCGCCCGGCGTGCCGCGCGACCGTGAACCGCAGCCGTACGCCCCCGCACGCCAGGACGACCTCGTCCGGGGTGGCCGCGACGAGCTCGGTGTCCTCGTGCCCCTCGGCGGCCAGTCCGTCGCGCGTGACGCGGTAGCGGACCTCGGCCTCCTCGAAGTCGGCCCGCCGCGGCCCCGAGGGGACGTTGCGCCAGCCGGCCGGCAGGTCGCGCAATACGGTCGCCTCCGCCCGGGTGGCGGCGGCACCCGCGAGCGCGGCGGCCAGCGCCGACAGGCGTACGGCGCCGGAGCCGGCGAGGCGGCCGGTGGTGTCGTGCCGGTCGAGGAAGCCGGTGTCGGTGGCCCCGCCCAGGAACGCCTCGTGCCGGAGCGTGTTGACGAGCTGGTCGCGATTGGTGACCAGGCCGTGCACGCGCGCGCCGGCCAGTGCGGTGGCCAGCCGCCGGGCCGCCGCCGCACGGGTGGGCGCGTAGGCGACGACCTTGGCGAGCATCGGGTCGTAGTGGGTGGAGACGACGCTCCCGGGCACCACCCCCGCGTCGAGCCGGAGCCCGTACGCGCCCGGCGCACGGAACTCGGCGTCGACTCCGGGGACGTCGAAGGCGTGCAGGGTGCCGCTGTGCGGCCGGTACGCCTCCGCGGGGTCCTCGGCGTAGAGCCGGGCCTCGATCGCGTGGCCCGAGGGCCGCGGCGGGTCGTGCAGGGCGAGCCCCTCGGCCACCTCGAGCTGCAAGGCCACCAGGTCGACGCCGAAGACGCACTCGGTGACGGGGTGTTCGACCTGCAGCCGGGTGTTGACCTCGAGGAAGAAGAAGCCGCCGTCCGGGGCGAGCATGAACTCCACGGTGCCGGCCCCGTGATAGCCGATCGCGCGGGCCGCCGCGGCCGCGGCCTCGCAGAGGCGCTGCCGCAGCTCGGTGTCGACGGCCGGCGAGGGCGCCTCCTCGATCACCTTCTGGTGGCGCCGCTGGATGGAGCACTCCCGCTCCCCCAGGGTCCACACCGTGCCGTGGACGTCGGCGAGCACCTGGACCTCGATGTGGCGGGCACCGGTCAGCAGCGGCTCGCAGAACACCGACGGGTCGCCGAACGCCGACTCGGCCTCACGCCGTGCCGACGCGATCGCCTCGGCCAGCCCGGTGGCGTCCCGTACGACGCGCATGCCCCGGCCACCGCCACCGGCCGACGCCTTGACCAGCACCGGGAAGTCGGTGATCGCGTCCGGGTCCAGGTCGGGGAGTACGGGCACGCCCGCCGCGCGCATCAGTCGCTTGGCCTCGGTCTTCAGGCCCATCGCCGCGATCGCCGTGGGCAGCGGCCCCACCCAGGTCAGGCCGGCGCCGATGACCGCCTCGGCGAACTCGGCGTTCTCGGACAGGAAGCCGTACCCCGGATGGATCGCGTCGGCGCCGGTGTCACGGGCGGCGGTCAGGAGCGCCTTCTGGTCCAGGTAGGTCTCCGCGGGGGACGCGCCCGGCAGGCGTACGGCCCGGTCGGCCTCGACGGCGTGCGGCAGCCCGGCGTCCGGGTCGGAGAACACCGCGACCGTCTCGATGCCCAGGTCACGGCAGGTACGGAAGACACGGCGGGCGATCTCGCCCCGGTTGGCCACCAGCAGTCTGGAGATCATTCGCCTACATCCTGAAGACGCCGAAGCCGCTCGCCGGTGGGGCGGCGGGTGCGCTGTTGATCGCGGACAGGCAGAGCCCGAGGACGGTGCGGGTGTCGCGGGGATCGATGACCCCGTCGTCGTACAGCCGCCCGGACAGGAAGAACGGCAGCGACTCCGACTCGATCTGCGCCTCGACCAGCGCGCGCATCTGGGCGTCGGCCTCCTCGTCGAAGTCCTGCCCTCTTGCCTGCGCCGCCTGGCGGCCGACGATGGACATCACGCCGGCCAGCTGCGCCGGACCCATGACCGCCGACTTGGCGCTCGGCCAGGTGAACAGGAAACGCGGCGCGTACGCCCGGCCGCACATGCCGTAGTTGCCCGCGCCGTACGAGGCGCCCAGAACGACGGTCAGGTGCGGCACCCTGCTGTTGGACACCGCGTTGATCATCATGGCGCCGTGCTTGATGATGCCGCCCTGCTCGTACTCCTTGCCGACCATGTAGCCGGTGGTGTTCTGCAGGAAGAGCAGTGGCGTGCCGGTCTGGTTCGCCAGCTGGATGAACTGCGCGGCCTTCTGCGACTCCTGTCCGAAGAGCACGCCCCGGGCGTTGGCGAGCACGCCGATCGGGTAGCCGTGCAGGGTCGCCCAGCCGGTGACGAGGCTCGTGCCGTACATCGGCTTGAACTCGTCGAAGTCGGACCCGTCGGTGATGCGGGCGATCACCTCGTGCGGGTCGAAGGGGATCTTGAGGTCCTCCGGGACGATGCCGAGCAGTTCTTCTTCGTCGTACTTGGGTGGCCGTGTGCTCATCGGCTGCCGGCCCTGTTTGCGCCAGTTGAGGCGGGCCACGATCCGGCGGCCGATCCGCAGCGCGTCGCGCTCGTCGGCCGCCATGTAGTCGGCGAGGCCGCTCGTACGGGCGTGCATCTCGGCGCCGCCCAGCTCCTCGTCGCCGGACTCCTCCCCGGTCGCCATCTTGACCAGCGGAGGACCGCCGAGGAAGACCTTGGCTCGGTCCTTGACCATGACGACGTAGTCGCTCATGCCGGGCAGGTACGCGCCGCCGGCCGTGGAGTTGCCGAAGACCAGGGCGATCGTGGGGATGCCCGCCGCGGAGAGCCTCGTCAGGTCGCGGAAGATCCGGCCGCCCGGGATGAAGATCTCTTTCTGCGTGGGCAGGTCGGCGCCGCCGGACTCGACCAGGTTGATCAGCGGAAGGTGGTTCTCCAGGGCGATGTCGGCGGCGCGGAAGGACTTGGCGACGGACCAGGGGTTGCTGGAGCCACCGCGTACGGTCGGGTCGCTCGCGACGATCACGCACTCGACGCCCTCGACCACGCCGATCCCGCTGACGACACTCGCGCCGACCGCGAAGTCACTGCCCCACGCGGCGAGCGGGGACAGCTCCAGGAACGGGGCGTCCGGATCGAGGAGCAGCTCGATCCGCTCACGGGCGAGCAGCTTGCCGCGCTTGCGGTGCCGGTCGACGTACTTCGGGCCGCCGCCGGCCACCGCCTTCGCATGCTCGGCGTCCAGCTCCGCGATCTTGCCCAGCATCGCCGCCCGGCGCTCGGCGTACGCGTCACCGGCGAGGTCGAGCGCGCTGGTGAGAACCGTCATGCTCCGCCTTTCACCTTCTTGCTTCGCGTCGAGTATGGCCAAGCGGCCGGGTGGAGGGGAAGATCCACACCGGTGAGGCGAATCTCATTCGGTGGACGCCGGGGCGGCCGCCGCCCCCGTACGGGACCGGCTCGCCGGGCGGTGACCTCCCCATTCACCGCGCCCGCGCTTTCGGAGGTCAGCGTATCCCCGGGCACTGACGGGCACGGGCCGGTGCGGCACGGGCCGGTGGGCGTCGTCGCGGCTTTGCCCGCGGTACGACGGGGAGCCGCGCTCGTTTCGCCGTGCCGTCAACCAAGGTTGACAACCGCCAGGCGTCAACCTATGTTGACAGCATGAGCGATGGAGTACAGCTCGCCCAGGAGGCGAGCAGCCGTGACCCGGCGATCGGGCTGCGGGCCGTCCGCGCGTTGCGCGAGCTGGCCGAGCGGCTTGAGGCGCTGCAGGTCGGAAACGCGCGCGACCAGGGATGGTCCTGGCAGGAGATCGCGATCTGTCTCGGTGTCAGCCGGCAGGCGGTCCACAAGAAGCACGGCGGCAGCCGGCGGATTCTCGGTAAGGAGCGCTAGGGATGTTCGAACGGTTCACCAACGAGGCACGCGCGGCCGTAGTGCGGGCGCAGGAGGAGGCACGCCGGCTGCACCATCAGGTCATCGGCACCGAACACCTCCTGCTCGCCATACTCGAGACGGGTGAGGGTGCCGGCGCACAGGCGCTGCGTGCTCGCGGCGTCGACGCGGCCGACCTGCGCCGCCGTATCGTCGGCATCGTCGACCCGCCCGGCGACGATCTGGACTCGGCGGCACTCGCGACGCTCGGCATCGACCTGGAAGAGGTACGCCGGGTCACCGAGGCGAGCTTCGGCCCCGGCGCACTCGACGCGCGCGGCCGCAAGCCGACCAGACCGGGCCACATCCCGTTCAGCAAACGCGCCAAGAAGGTCCTGGAACTCTCCCTGCGCGAGGCCGTACGGCTGGGACACAACCACATCGGCACCGGGCACGTCCTGCTGGGCCTGATCCGGGAGGGCGAGGGCCTCGCACCCCTGGTACTCACGGACGCGGGCGTCGACCTCGCCACCCTGCGCGAGGACGTCACCCGCCTCCTCTCCTCCGAGGCCGCCTGACCAGCGGCGAGCGCGTCACCGGCCAGGAGGTCGATGACGCCCCACAGGCCCGCCCACCGGCCCGACCGGGGGACGGGCCTTCGGGCGATACCGGAGCCTCGCCGGTCATGGCGGTCACTCGCACGACCCACACCGGCCGGCGCATGGCCGCACCGGGCACGCCAGGTACGGCACACCGCACATGAAGGCGCTCGCCACCCAGCCGACCGTGTCGTGATCATTCGACCACGGAGGGCCACCACCACGTCCCGCCGGGCCAGCCGGTCGATGAGCCGGTAGGCGGCCTGACGGCCCCTACGACCCAGGCCGATCCCGATCGCCGGAGGACGCACGCGGAGAACACCCGGCCGCACCGCTGACGCGTTCCGACCGGAGCCGATCCCGCTCACGAGCTTTGGCCACGCGCACGCGGGCCCGCACCCCAACATCGCGAGCCGGCACCGCCCCCGAGGGGGCGGACGGATGGAATGTCCGGTTCTGGCAGACTTCCGCGTGATGCGCGCGATTCACGACCATGACGAGCTGGTGGCGCTGTGCGGCGGGGACAGGTTGTGTCTGTGGGCGGCGCAGGGACTGGACGGGCGCGGGCGTGCCTGGGTGGGTGAGGACGGGCGGGCGCTCGCCGTCGCCGGGGCCGGCATCTCCATGCGGGACCGGATAGCGGTCCGGGGTTCCGCGGCGGCGACGGTCCCCCTGGTCGGAGAGGTCATGCGCGAGGTCGGACCCACGTACCGGCCGCTCGGTGATCGGGACCTGATCGGCGCGATCGTCGACGGGGTGCCCGAGCTGGTGAAGGGCAAGTTGTTCGGCTGGATGGAGAGCGTGCCGGGCATGGTCGTTCCCGAACCGGCCGGCAACCGCGTGCGGTGGCTCTCCGACGCCGACTCGGCCGACGCGGCGGTGCTTCTGGACAGCGTCAACCCGGACTCCAACGCCAAGCCCGGGGTTCCCGGTGTCGAGTGCTGGGCCGGGATCCGCGACGACGGGGGACGCCTCGTCGCCCTCGCCGCGCTGGCGTGGTCCGCGCCGACGGTCGGCCTGATCACCGGTGTGGCGGTGCACGCGGACGTACAGGGACGAGGTCTCGGGCGTGCCGTCTGCGCCTTCATCCTGGCCGCGGCCCTGGCCCGGCACGGGAGCGCGGCACTGATGGTGGACCAGGGCAACGACGCCGCGGAACGGCTCTACCGCAAGCTCGGCATGGGCCATCGGCCGATCGGCGCCGCCTTCGTTCCGTGACCGAGGGCGCATTCCCGTACACGAATGGCGGTCGACAGTTCTGCCGCCGCGGGAAAGGTTTGCGGATAGGTCACACCGTGCTCCGAAGAACCCACTTGACCAGTTTGCCCCGATAAGATGCCGCCACGACTTTAATGCGGAAGGTCCGTCGCGGGGGGTCGCCATTCACGGCGATGAACGGGGAGGGTGAGCGTGACTGGGCACGACATGCCTGAGGACGAACCGAACGCGGACCCGCCGCCGGACGATCCCTGGGCCATCCCTCCCCCGCCTCCGGTCGGCTGGGGCCCGCCGTCCGGTGCGCCACCGGCCGCCCTCCCACCCTGGGCGGCCCCACCGCCACACACCGACGACCCCACGCCACCCGGCGCGGACGACGGCCCTACGCACGAGGCCCCCGCCGACCCATGGCGGATCCCGCCCCAGCCACCGTGGGATCCGGCGCACGAGCCGCCGCCGTCCGCGGTGACCGCGACGGACGCGCCGCCGCCGGGGTTCTACGAACCACCCGGGCCGAACCCCGGGTTCCCCCCGGTGAGCGAGACCACGGCGTTCGACCTGCCTCCGTCGGCGACCAGTCCCCGCTCCACGCCGCGCCCGCCCGCGTCCCGCCCGTCCGGCGAACCCGGCTACAACCCGGCCCAGTGGGCACCGGGCGGCCCGCCGTCCGTCTACGACGAACCCTGGCGCCGGGAGTCGGCACAGCGCAACGCCCGCGCCGGCCTGCGCCTGCGGCCGATCCTGATCGGCGTGGCGGGCCTCGCCGTGGCCGGCCTGATCGCCGCCGGCATCATGGTCCTGACCAAACACGGCCCGTTGCACGACACGCCGACCGGCCCCGCCGCGCGGCTCGCCGGCGCGACGTTCGCCCCGGATCCGGCCGCCAAGACCGACGGCCGCGACCAGGAGCTGCTCGGTGTGGCGTCCGCCGGCTCGATCGTGGTCGCGATCGGCGGGGAGACCGACACCGCGGACTACCGCGGGGAGTTCCTGGTCTCCAGCGACGGCGGGCGCTCGTTCCGGCTCGCCGTCGTCCGTACGCCCGACGGCGCCGAGCCCGGTTACGGCGACACGCCACGCGTGGTCGCCGGCTCCGACGGGGCGTGGGCCGCTCTGGGCGGCTCGCACACGGGAACGGCCGTGTGGACCAGCCGCGATGGGAAGAGCTGGATCAGGCAGCCCGACTCGACCGGCGCCGTCTTCGGCCACGACAAGATCACCCGGGTCGCCCGTACGGCGGGCGGGTTCGTGGCCATCGGAGACACCTCGCAGAAGGGCGACTACAGCGACGCCGTCCCGGTCGTGTGGCTGTCGCCGGACGGCAGGCGCTGGGAGCGGCTGGGCAACGACCAGCTCAAGATGTCGCTGCCCGGTGGCCCGGTGTCCCTCATCGACGTCGCCGCGCACGGGAACATCGTCATCGCGTACGGCTGGGCCACCAACGGCAAGGGCCAGGTCGTCAAGGACGCGGTGTGGCGTTCGGCCGACGGCGGGCGCTCCTGGGCGGTGGTGGACGTCCCGCATCCGAAGGGCACGGCGGGTCCGGGCATCGCCATCTCGGCCACGCCCGCGGGCTTCGTCGCCGGGCGGAACGCCCGCAGCAAGTCCGAGCAGTACGGCGTGGTGCTCGCGTCGGTGGACGGCAGTCGCTGGCAGCCCGCGGGCGAGATCCATCTGCCCGGCTACGGCGGCCTCCAGCGGCTCTCCGGCTCCGACCGCGGCCTGGCCGCCGTGATCGGCGGTGACAAGAAGGTCGTGATCGCGCGGAGCGAGGACGGCCGTGTCTGGCAGAACGGCGGGGAGGTGCCGGCGTCCTCGGCCCGTACGGTCGAGGGCATGGCGGTGACCGCCGGGGCGACCATCCTGGCCGCCCGCGAGGACGATGGTCAGGACACCAACGCGGTGCTCGCGGTACGGGACACGCTCGGGCAGGAGGTGCCCGTCGACGTGTCCGCCATCCCGGGGGCCGCGCGGCCCGACCAGACGGTGACGGCCGTCGCCGCCGGCGCGAACACGCGGGTCGCGGTCGGCGGGACGAACGGCGACGGCGCGGTGTGGACCTCCTCCGACGGGACCCACTGGACCCGTGCCCCCGACACCGGGCAGGCGCTCGGGCGCCCCGGAAAGCAGCGGCTCATCGACGTGACGGCCGGTCGCGCGGGCTGGCTCGCCGTGGGCTATGACGGCACGCGGCCGCTCGCGGTCACCTCCGCGGACGGCGCGGGCTGGCATCCGGCGGCCGGGTTCGACCCGGGGTCCGATGGTCACGTGGCGACGTACGCGGCCGCCGCCGGGACGGCGGGCTATGTGATCGTCGGAGAGTCCGGCTACTCCGCGGGAACGTGGTTCTCCCCCGACCTGAGGTCGTGGCGGCCCGGCGGCGGTGACGACCTGACCGGTACGAAGACGGCCAACCGCTGGATGCGCGGCGTCGTCGCCGGACCGTCCGGGTACGTCGCCGTCGGCGGCCTCAGCGACCCGGCGGTCAAGGACGCTCCGCAGGGCCGGCCCGCCGTCTGGACCTCCGCGGACGGGCGGGCATGGACCGTCAAGCGGCTGCCGCAGCCGTCCGGGGCGCTCGAGGGCTGGTTCGACAAGGTGGCCGTGAAGGGCGGGCTGCTCGTCGCGACCGGTACGGCGACGACGGCGTACGGGCGGACCGCCTTCGCCTTCGTCTCCTCCGACGGCGGCGGGTCGTGGCAGGAGGTCAGGCTGCCCCGTACCGGGCAGGGCGGCGCGGACTCCAGCGACCGCAACTCGGCCGTCACCGCGGTGACGGCGACCCCGAAGGGCTTTGTCATCGCCGGCACCGCCGGACGGCCGGGCCGTACGGACGTCGTGCTGTGGACCTCCGCGGACGGCCGCACGTGGGCCGCCGAGTCACCGCACGGCACGGGCCTGTCCGGCCGCGGCGACCAGCGGCTCACCGGGCTGACGACCCAGGGTTCGGACCTGCTGGCGGTCGGCGTCAGCGCGGACCACACAGGCGAACAGCCGACTCTGTGGCGGCGCCCCTTGCCGTGAGCCATACTGCCGTGAGTCCTCGAGCCCCCGGGAAAAGCCTCTCGTGACGCGCCTGGATCGGATCATCCTCACCGCGACCGCGCTGTTCGTCTGCCTCGCGGCCTGCGCCGGCCTACGCCTTCAGACGGGTGGTGCCCCGCACGGCGCGCTGGTCGTCGCGCCGCCGAACGCCGCGCCGGCCTCCCTCCCCGTCCGCGTCATGCCGCTGGGCGACTCGATCACCGACGGCCTGCAGGCGCTGGGCGGCTACCGCAGCGACCTGTGGGAGTACATGAAGGCCGACGGGATGAACACCGACTTCGTCGGCTCCCGCTCCAGCGGGCCGCCGCAGCTGGGCGATCGCGACGACGAGGGTCATCCCGGCTGGCGCATCCACCAGCTGACCGCGCACACCCGGGGCTGGCTCCTGAAGTACCGGCCCGACATCGTCCTGTTGCAGGCCGGCACGAACGACGTCATCCAGCGGTGGGGCCTGCCCGCCGCCCCGACACGCCTGAACGCGCTGATCGACCTCATCACCGCCACGCTCCCGAACGCCCAGGTGTACGTCGCGACCATCACGCCGCTGGCCGGCCGGCTGAACGAGAAACGGGCCAGCGCCTACAACGCCACGATCCCGGCGATGGTCGCGGCCAAGGCCACCGCCGGACGGCACGTACGCCTGGTCGACATGCACTCCGCCCTGTCCAGGGCCGACCTGTCCTCCGACGGCATCCACCCGACCACCGGCGGCTACGCGAAGATGGCGGCCCAGTGGTACTCCGCGCTCACCGGCAAGCCGATGACGCAGTGGGAGGCGGAGTCGCCGTCGTACGCAACGGTCAGCAACGGCGAACGCCTCGAGACCGCGAACGCCTCCGGAGACGGCAAGGTCGGCTATCTGTCCGCCGCGGGAAGCTTCCTGGAGTTCGCCCTGCAGCTGCCGCGCGCCGGCCGCTACCGGCTCTACGTACGAGCCGGCAACGGCGCGGGCCGCGCGTGCGAGCAGCGGCTCACGGTGGACGGCCGGCCGGCCGGGCGGCTCCGCTATCCGGCGTACGGCTGGGACCGCTGGACGATCACGGCGGCCGGCGTGGACCTGGGCGCCGGACGCAACACCCTGAGGTTCACCCGCGCCACCTGCAGCGCGGAGATCGACTCGATCGCCCTCGCACCGGTCCGGTAGAACGCTAGCCGGTGAGCGCGCGCTCGCCGTCGGCGGAGCCGTCCGGTGACGTCTTGCCGTTGGGGTCCTCCGGCGGCGCCGCCGGCTCGCGGGGTGGCTCTCCGGCCCGGATCCGGGTCAGCGCCGCCTTCAGCCGCGGCCGCAGCAGGCGCTGGGCCGGGCGTTCGACCAGCACGTGGATGAGGCAGGCGATGACCAGAGCGCTCGCGATGAGGACGGCGAGCACCTCCCAGCGGCCCATGTGCGGCAGCAGCCGGGGCACGAACGTCCGGGAGATCGTCTGGTGCACCAGGTACAGCGGGTAGGTCAGCATGCCCAGCACCGTGAAGCCGCGCCAGCGCAGCCACGACAGGCGGTGGGTCGCGACGAGGGCCATGATGCCGAAGATCACCGTCACCACGGCCGGGATGACATAGAGGGAGTGCGGCGCCGCGGTGAAGTCGGGGAAGTTGTATTTGACGTCGTAATAGCAGCCCAGCGCCCAGCTCATCGCGATGAGCAGCCAGACGATGAGGTTCGACCCGTATTTGTAGATGAGGAAGAAGCCCATTCCGGCGACGAAGAAAGGCGCGTACCGCCACAGTAGGACGACCTTGAGAAAGCCGTCGCCCGATTCGAGCGCGAAGACGCTGAACAGCAGCCAGCCGGTCATGAAGGCCACGCATCGGCCGAACGTGATCCCCCGCCACGCCAAGAGCGCGATCAGCACGTAGAAGTGCAGCTCGACGTAGAGGGTCCAGTAGATGACCTCCATCCGCTGTGACCCGACGCCCTCCTGCAGCATCGTCAGGTTCGGCAGGAACCGCATGAGCGGGCCGTCGGTGTTCGGGCCGAACGGCACCCAGGAGCCCACGGCGAGGTAGGCCGCGAGCGACAGGATCACGCCGACCCAGTAGGCGGGGAAGAGCCGCAGGAAGCGCGAGATGATGAAATCACCCGGCCGGCGGCCCCACGCGCTCAGCAGGATGACGAACCCGCTGATGAGGAAGAACAGCTCGACGCCCAGGAACCCGTACCTGGTGATGGGGCCGAGTTCGGGGAACACCCGGCGGGCGCTGCCGCCCGGCCACTCCGGCGCCGGCACTCCGGTGAAGTGGTGCAGCATCACGGCCGCCGCGGCCACGAAGCGCAGGACGTCCAGCTCCCGCAGCCGGCCGATCGCGCGCGGCGGAGTGCGGGCCGGCACGGCCTCGGTGGGCACGGCGTCGGGCGGTGCGGTCCGCTGGTCGTCGCGCGTCGTCATGAGATCCCCGTGATCCGCACGATGACCTGCTCGTTCCCCTCGGTGAACCCCTCGTAGTCGAACCGCACGCCGGACTCGGCCACGTACTCCTCCCAGGCGCGGTACTCGTGCTCCCGCCAGCCGGGATAGCCGAAGTACTCGTCGAAGACGATGACGGTGCCGACGCTCAGCCTCGGCCCGAGATGGGCGAGGACGGTACGGGCCGAGGAGTACAGATCGGCGTCGACGTGGACGAACGCCACCGGCTCGGGGTGCTCCTGCAGGAAGCCCTCGATGGTGCTCTCGAAGAGCCCGACGACCAGCTCGGCGCCGCGGACCTCCGGAGGCTCCTCCACCGCGAAGTGGCCGGCCGGGAATCCGGCGCGCCAGTCCTCCGGAAGCCCGTCGAAGGAGTCGAACCCGAAGACGTTCTTGCCCTCGCGTGCGTCGGCGATGACGCTCAGCGTGCCGCCGGTATGCACGCCGAACTCCAGGGCCATGCCGTCCTGGCCGGCGGCGAGCGCGAGGCCGTACTCCAGCGTGGCCCGCGGGTCGGGAAGGCGGGGCACGTCCGGCATGACCTCGGCCGCGAACAGCTCGGCCTCGGCCCGGGCGCTGTCTCCGGCCGGAACGGCGGCGAGCGCCGCCTCCTCGCGGGCCCGCCGCCGCTGCTGCGCCTCGAGCGGACTCTCGGGCGGGGCGAGGAAGTCGACCGCGCCCTGGATGCCGCCCTCGTACGCCGCGCGCCCTTGCTCCAGGACGATCCCCCGGCCGCAGACCTTCTCCAGCGTCCCCATGTCGTGGGAGACGATGACGAGCGTGCGCCCCTCGGCATGGAACGCCCGGATGCGTTGGAGGCACTTCTTCTGGAAGGGAGGGTCGCCGACGGCGAGCACCTCGTCGACGAGGAAGATCTCCGGATCGGTGTGCACGGCGACCGCGAAGCCGAGCCGCATGAACATGCCGGACGAGTAGAACTTCACCTGCGTGTCGAGGAAGGTCTCGATCTCGGAGAAGGCGACGATGTCGTCGTACTTCGCCTCGGTCTCGGCCTTGGTCATCCCCAGGATCGCGGCGTTGAGGAAGATGTTCTCGCGGCCGGTCAGGTCGGGGTGCAGGCCCGCGCCGACCTCGATCAGGCCGGCGACACGGCCGCGTACGCGCACCGAGCCCCGGTCGGGCTGCATGACCCCGGAGATGAGCTTCAGCAGCGTGCTCTTGCCCGAGCCGTTGAGGCCCATCAGTGCCAGCGACTCCCCCTGCGCGACGGTGAGCGACACCTCGTCCAGCGCGGTGAACCGTTCGGACAGGCTCTGCCGGCGGACCGCGCGCACGGTCATCTCCTTGATGGAGTGCGCGTGCCGCAGGGTGAAGTGCTTGGACACCCCGTCGACGACGATGGCTTCCATTTAGAGCTCCTGGGCGAAGCGTCGCTGCAGGCGGGCGAAGACCCACTGGGCCAGTGCCAGCAGCACCATCGCGGCGAGCAGGCCGGCCAGGCCCCGCACGGTGAGATGGTAGGGAAAGGCGAGGTGCCCGCCGGGCAGGGCAGGGGCGCCGTTCGGCAGGGTCAGCGCCTGGTCGTTGGTGGGCCACCAGAACGCCCGCTCGAACAGCAGGACCGCGCTCGTCAGCGGGTTGGCGAGGTAGAGCTGGAGCAGCCAGCCGCCGTGGGTGGCATCCTGCACGGTCGTCCACGGATAGATCATCGGGACCGACCACGGGACGACGATGTTGATGATGTCCACGACCTGCCCGAAGTCGCGGAAGAAGACGTTGACCGCGGCGAACAGCAGGCCGAACGCCATGGCCAGCGTCGCCACGATGGCGAACGCCAGGGCCATCGAGCCGACCGCGATCCACGACGGGGCCCAGCCGGCCCACACGGCACCGCCCATGAGCACGCCGAACGCCGGCAGCATGTGCACGCCGGACACCAGCGTCGAGGCGGCCGGGAACAGCTCGCGCGGCAGGTAGACCTTCTTCACGAGCGCGGCGTTGCCGACGATCGACCACGCCGTCGTGATCAGCGTCTCGGTGAAGAAGCTGATCAGGACCATGCCGGAGAACAGGAACACCGGGAAGTTCGGTATCGTCCTGCTCATCTTGAGGAAGATCCCGACCACGAAGTAGTAGACCGCGAAGTTCACCGCGGGGCGTACGTAGGACCAGCCCAGGCCGAGCAGCGACCCCTGGTAACGGCTGCGCAGCTCCCGGCGCACGAGCAGGCGCAGCAGGTACCTGCGCCGCGCCACGTCGAGCAGACCGCCGCCCCGGCCCGGGGCGAGCAGCGGCTGGACCGTCATGGGCCCTCCTTCGTCGGGGGAGTGACCACGCCGACCGCGCCTCCGACTCCCTCGCTCCGCTCGGTCATGGGCCCTCCTTCGCCGGGAGAGTGACCACGCCGACCGCGCCTCCGACTCCCTCGCTCCGCTCGGTCATGGGCCCTCCCGCCGGGCCGCGTCGAAGGTCTCCCGCCAGCTGTCCGGCGAGGTGAGCTCGGGGATGGCGGCCCGGTACCGCCGGCTCAACTCCGGCCACTCGCGCATGAGCCGCGCGTGCAGCGCCGCGTTCCGCCGCACGAGGGAGCGGAACCGCTTCGGGTCACGCTGGTACCACGCCGCCTTCGTGCCGTCGGCCGAGGAGACGAGCGCGCTGTCGAAGCGTGACAGCAGCCACCAGGTCTGGTCGACGTGCGGCACCGTGGCCTCGGGATGCTCGCGCGAGAAGGAGTCGACCGGCCGGAGCTGGCGGACCGCGCTGGACAGCGCGGTCCTGACCAGGGCCTTGCGACCTTCCGGGGGGACCGGCTCACGACCCCGCTTCGGCGGCCTGCGCCTCTTGACCTGCGGGAACTCATCGAGGTCGGGTTCGGCACGCGCGTCGGGGAAGTCCGCGCGCAGGGCGCGCAGCTCGGCCATCTTGGTCGTCATCGACGGGTGCAGCCCGTCGGGGCCGCGCAGCACGTCCTCCACGGCCGTGAGCATCAGCTCGGCGGTGGAGTACTGCATGGCCAGCGCGTGCTTGGTGGCGATGAACAGGCTCTCCTTGAGCATGTTGCCGCCCCGCGAGTACGGGGAGTACATCAGCGCCGTGATGAGGCGGTTCCGCTCGGTGAAGTACGCCTGCCAGTCGAGCGTGTCGTCCTTGGAGTGCCAGGGCACGTGCCAGACGGCCGCGCCCGGCAGCGACACGGTGGGGAACCCCGCCTCACGGGCACGCACGCCGTACTCGATGTCGTCCCACTTGATGAAGAACGGCAGCGACAGCCCGATCTTGCGGATGACGTCGACCGGGATCAGGCACATCCACCAGGCGTTGTAGTCGACGTCCACGCGCCGGTGCAGCCACGGTGTCTCGCGCAGCGGGTGAGCGGCCAGGTCGTGGCCGAGGAACGTGTGCGGTGCCGGCGTCATCCACCACCGGTAACGCGCGATCGACTCGCCGAAGACGTGCAGCACCGAGCGGTGGAAGATGTCCATCATGTGCCCGCCGACGATCGTCGGGGTCCGCGCGAGGTCGGCGAAGGCCACGGCGCGCAGGATGCCCTCCGGCTCGACCACGACGTCGTCGTCCAGGAGCAGGACGTAGTCGCTGCGGCCGGCGTCGAGGGTCTCGGTCATCGCGCGGGAGAAGCCGCCGGAGCCGCCGATGTTGCCCTGGTCGATGAGCCGCAGCCGGCCGCCGAGGGCCTCGGCCGCCGCCGCGAAGTCCGGCTGGTCCTCCACCCGCTTGGTGCCCTGGTCGATGACGAAGATCTCGTCGACCGCCTCCAGGACGTCGCTCGCCCCGCCCATCGCGCGCAGCTGGCCGACGCAGTACTCAGGCCGGTTGAACGTCGTGATGCCGATGCTGGTGCTGCCCTGGGGCCGGTCGATGTCGGCGCACCAGTCGGCGCGTTCGAGCACGACCTCGCGGTCGCCGGCGGCGATGTCGAACCAGTACCAGCCGCCGTCGATGAACGGGTCCAGCGGCAGCTCGACCTCGCGGTCGGCCGCCGTGTCGGCGTCGACCTCGAGCTGCGTGACCCGCTGGACGAAGCCCTTGCCGGTGGAACGGTAGACGACCACGATCGCGTCACCGCTGAGGCACAGCCGCAGCCGGATCCGGTCCACCACGCTCCAGCGTCGCCAGTAGCTCGCCGGGAAGGCGTTGAAGTAGGTGCAGAACGAGGCCCGCCCGCCCGGCGCGACGACGGCGCTCCGCCGGCCGGCGACCCGGACCTCGCGGGCGGCCGTCCCCACGGCCGCCGCCTCCCCGCGTCCGCCGCGGGCCTCGACGTAGAGCTTCAGCACGTCGAGGTCGCGGTCGACGGGCAGAACGACCCGCTGGAGGACTCTCATCGGACACCCTTGCTGCTGAGGCGGCCGGTGAAGTGCGGCCGCAGGCGGTTGTCGTACATGGTCAGCGCGGAGGCGATGGCCATGTGCATGTCCAGGTACCGGTACGTGCCGAGGCGCCCGCCGAACAGGACGCCCTTCTCGGCACGGGCCAGATCGCGGTAGCGCGCCAGCCTCACCCGGTCGGCCTCGGTGTCGATCGGGTAGTACGGCTCGTCGCCCGGCTCGGCGAAACGGGAGTACTCCCGCACGATCACGGTGCGGTCCGGTGGGCTCTCGCGCTCCGGGTGGAAGTGCCGGAACTCGTGGATCCGCGTGTACGGCACGTCCTCGTCGGCGTAGTTCATCACCGGGGTGCCCTGGAAGTCGCCGGTCGCCAGCACCTCCGGCTCGAAGTCGAGGGTGCGCCAGCCGAGCGCGCCCTCGCGGTGACCGAAGTAGCGGTCCAGCGGGCCGGTGTAGACGACGGGCACGCTGCCGGCGGCGTCCAGGTCGAAGAAGTCGGTGCCGAGCCGGATCTCGATGCGCGGATGGTCGGCCATGCGCTCCAGCCAGCTCGCGTAACCATCCCGGGGCAGGCCCTCGTAGCGGTCGGCGAAGTAGCGATTGTCGAAGGTGTAGCGGACCGGCAGCCGCGTGATGATCTCCGGCGGCAGGTCACGCGGGTCGGTCTGCCACTGCTTGGCCGTGTAACCGCGGATGAACGCCTCGTACAGCGGCCGGCCGATCAGCGAGATCGCCTTCTCCTCCAGGTTGCGGGGGTCGGCGACCTCGGCGGCCTGCTCGGCGATCAACCTGCGGGCCTCGTCCGGGCCCATGGCGCGGCCGAAGTACGCGCAGATGGTGCCCAGGTTGATCGGCATCGGGTAGACGCGGCCCTTGAAGACCGAGTAGACGCGGTGCCGGTAGTCGGTGAAGGCGGTGAAGCGGTTGACGTACTCCCACACGCGCTCGTTGGAGGTGTGGAACAGGTGCGCGCCGTACCGGTGCACCTCGATGCCGGTGGCCGGCTCGATCTCGCTGTACGCGTTGCCGCCGATGTGGTCGCGGCGTTCGACGACGAGCACGCGCAGGCCCAGGTCGCGGGCGCAGCGTTCGGCAACGGTGAGGCCGAACAGCCCGGAGCCGGCGATGACCAGGTCAGCGTTCACGGCGACCCTCGGCGGGGACATTCCGCGCCCCTCGGGGCGCGACGAACCGCCGGTACAGCGGCCGGCGGATCCAGGCCGGCGTCAGCCGGTATCCGCCACGGACGCCGACGTTGCGGACGTACTGGGCACGCGTGGTGAACCCGCCCCGCAGCAGCTCACGCTGCAGGCGCAGCTCCGCCCGCAGCAGCGCCACACCGCCTCGGCGCTCGTACGCCCCGTCGCCCACCCGGTAGTACACGAGCGGCTCGGTGAGGTTCACCACGGTCGCGCCGGCGGCGATCATGCGGGCGAACAGCCAGTAGTCCTCCATCAGCGGCAGGTCCCCGTACCCGCCCGCCGCGATCACCGCGCGCCGCCGGTACACCACGGTCGGGTGGTTGAACGGGTCGTGCAGGCGCGCGTACCGGGCGATGTCCCCGGGCTCGGACACGGGCGTGCGCCGGCCCACGATGTCGCCACGGTCCGCGCCGAACTCCAGCATCCCCGCGCCCACGAGGTCGGCCCCGTACTCGATCACCGGAAGCTGCACCGCGAACCGCTGCGGCATCGCGATGTCGTCGGCGTCCATGCGGGCGACGATGTCGTGGCGGCTGGCCGCGAGCCCCTGGTCGAGCGCGACGCCCAGGCCGCCGTTGCGCTCCAGCCGCAGGAACGCCACGTCGACCGGACTGGCCGCCCGTACCTCGGCCAGGCACGCCTCGAGCTCGGCCGGCACCGGCCCGTCCTGCACGAGGACGACCTGCTCGGGCCGGCGGGTCTGCGCGTCCACGGCGCTGTGGAACGCGTCGCGGACGTAGTCCGCCCGGTCCCCCGCGTAGACGGTGAGGAGGAGCGAGAAGGGTTCGGCCATACGTCCATCTCGGGCGGTGTCCAGGAGGGAAAGGCGGGTGCTATGGGGCCAGTTGGGCGGAATTCATCTTATGCTATTTTCGCAAACCGCTTTCAACATGCGCTGTCAGCATTTATCGCCAATAGCGCGAAGTATCAGGAGGTGCCCTCTGAAGGACGCTTATGTCGCCTCGGTGGTTGTCACGTGCAACAGGCGTGATCTTCTGGCCGGCGCGCTGGTCGCCATCGACGCTCAGAGCCGCGCACCGGACCTGGTGATCGTCGTGGACAACGCCTCATCCGATGGCACCGCCGAACTCCTGCGCGAGCACCATCCCGCCGTCGACGTCCTCACGCTGCCGCACAACACCGGCGGCGCGGGCGGGTTCGCGGCCGGCATCGCCCGCGCCCTGGACCTCGGCGCGACGGCGCTGTGGCTGATGGACGACGACACCCTGCCCGCGCCGGGCGCCCTGGAGGCGCTGCTGGCCGCCTTCGAGCGGTACCGCCCGGCACTCGCCGCCAGCCGGGTCCGGTGGACCGATGGACGCGACCATCCGATGAACACTCCCCGTACGCGCCCGTCCGGCATCCCAGGCCACCCGCGCATCCGCTCCGCGTCGTTCGTGTCCGTGCTCGTCGACGCCGCCACGGCGCGCGAATGCGGGCCGCCGATCGCCGACTACTTCCTCTGGAACGACGACTTCGAGTACACCCTGCGGCTGCTGCGCGGGCGCCTCGGCCTGCTGTGCCCCCGCAGCGTCGTGGTGCACCGGACCGCCGCGCCGGTGTTCGACCCCGGCGCGCGGTTCTTCTACGAAGTGCGCAACAAGACCTGGCTGTTCACCCGCAGCCGGTGCCTGGCCCCGGGTGAGCGGCTGCTGTACGCCGGCTCGACCGCGCGCCGCTGGGCCCGGGCGTTCGCGGGCTCGGCGGACCGGACCCGCCTGGCGCGCGAGCTGGGCCGCGGACTGTGGGCCGGCGTCCGGTCCGGACCCCGGCCCAACGCCGCGGTGCTCACTGACAAGGGCTCTGATCGGCCTTGATCTCTCCATTGACCTTGGGGATCTCCGGGGTCACCTGGACGCCCGCCGGGGCGACCACGAGGGAGACCGTGCCCGGCGGCACCGTCTGATCGGGCACGATCCTGATGCCGGGCACCGCGACGCCCAGGGCGTCGGCCTGCCGTTCGCCGCCGGGCCCGTACAAGATCTTCGTCTCCGGCTGGACGGGCGCCTTGGCCGCGGTCACCTGGAAATGACGTGACTTCAGGTCCTTGACGGCCTTCTTCGACGCGTTGACGACGCGGACCTTCACGTCCTCCGGCCTGGGCTGCGCGGCCTGCGGCGGCAGCGGCCGCGGCGCGGGCAGCGCGTCGTCCCGGCGGATGGCGTCGAACAGCGGCTTCGCCTGGGCCAGGTCCCACTGCACGCGGTTCGGGTCCTTGGGATAGACCTGGGTCGGCACGGTGACGAAGCGGACGGTGCCCGCGCTCATCCCCTTCAGGCTCGTGGCCAGCTTCCTCATCGCGGACACGCTGAGCTTGTCGTCCGTGGCGATGGACTTGGTGACCGCGTCCAGGAACCTGTACGTACGGGCCGGATCGGTGAGCATGCTGCCGTTCGTGGCCTTGTTCACCACCGACGCCATGAACTTCTGCTGCCGCTGGATGCGTTCCAGGTCCGAGCCGTCGCCGAGGCCGTACCGCGTGCGTACGTAGCCCAGCGCCTCGTTGCCCTTGACCACCTGGCGGCCCGCCCGCAGGTTCAGGTCGGCTCGCGGGTCGTTGACGGCGTGCGGCACGCAGATCTCCACGCCGCCCAGCGCGTCGACCACCCGTTTGAAGCCGGTGAAGTCGATCTTCACGTAGTGGTCGATATGGATGTCGGTGGTGGACTCGATCGTCTTCCACGTGCACGGCGCGCCCGCGTACGCGAAGGCCGCGTTGATCATGCCGAAGAAGGGCGCGACCTTCTGGCCGTTCTTCTTCTCGCACTGCGGCACCTGGACCATTGAGTCACGCGGGAAGCTCACCGCCACCGCGCGGTCCCGGTTCGGCGACAGGTGCAGCAGGATCGTGGTGTCGGAGCGTTCGCCGCTGATGTCGGGCGACCAGTAGGCCTTGTTGCTCCCGTCGCGGGAGTCCGAGCCGAGCAGCAGGATGTTCATCGACTTGTTGAGCTTGGCCGGGCGGCCGGGGCCGAGCTGCTGCTCGACGTGCTCCTTGTGGATGTTGCCCTGGAACCGCTCGTACATGAAGACGACCGTGCCGCCGGCCACGAGAAGGACGACCACGACGATCGCGGCGGCCCAGCGCAGGCCGCGCCGCCGCGTGCGCACGGGCTCGGGAGGCTCCGACGGCTCGGGGGCGTCGGCGGGCTCGGCGGCCCCGTTCTCGGGCTCCGGCGCTGCGGCCGGTGCCGGGTGCTCCGCACCCTCGCCCTCGGTCGTCCCGTT
>JAOPYG010000463.1 GCA_025964685.1 Actinoallomurus sp.
GGTGCTCCAGACCGAAGTTGCGTGCGGCGGCATCGCCGGCGGTGGTGACGATGTTCCAGCCGGCGCGGCCACCCGACAGGTGGTCGAGCGAGGCGAAACGGCGGGCCAGGTTGTAGGGCTCGTTGTACGACGTCGAGGCCGTCGCGATCAGCCCGATCCTGCTCGTGCTCACCGCGAGTGCGGCGAGCAGCAGCGTCGGCTCGAGCTTGCCCGACGGCCGGCGCCCCGGGTCGCTCCAGAGCACCGGGCTGTCGGCGAGGAAGACGGAGTCGAACTTCGCGTCCTCGGCGACCCGGGCCAGGTGCTGGTGGGCCTCCAGGGAGAGGTTGGCGTGCGGGTCCGCCTCGGGCAGCCGCCACGACGCCTCGTGGTGGCCGGTGTCGTGCAGAAACAGGTTGAAGTGGAGTTGGCGGCCCATCAGGCGCTCACCTCCGTGGCCACGTCGTCGAGCCGGTTGATCGGGCGCGGCAGGCCGTAGCGGTCCCGCAGCGTCCGGCCCTCGTACTCGGTCCGGAACCGGCCGCGCTCCTGCAGGATCGGTACGACCTTGTCGACGAAGGCCTCCAGTCCCGACGGCAGCACCGCTGGCATGATGTTGAAACCGTCGGCGGCGCCGCCCACGAACCACTCCTCGATCGCGTCGGCGACCTGCACCGGCGTACCCGTGAAGGTGCGGTGGCCGCGACCGCCGCCCAGGCGGGCGATCAGCTGGCGCACGGTCAGGTTCTCACGGCGGGCCAGGTCGACGATCAGGGTGTAGCGGCTCTTCGCACCCTCGATCTCATCCTCGCTCGGCAGATCAGCCGGCAACGGCTTGTCGAGGTCGAGAGCGGCGGGGTCGAGCTTGAAACGCGCGGCCAGTTGACTCTTGGCGTACTCGGGGCTGATCAGCCGCTCCAACTCCGCGTCCAGCTCGCGCGCCTGTGCCTCGGTGTCGCCGATGACCGGCACGATGCCCGGCAGGATCTTGATCCCGTCCGGGTCGCGGCCCAGCGCGGCCGTGCGCTTCTTCAGGTCGCGGTAGAAGGCCTGCGCCTCCTCGAGCGTCTGATGCGCGGTGAAGACCGCCTCGGCCCAGCGCGCGGCGAACTGCTTGCCGTCCTCCGAGGAGCCCGCCTGCACCAGCAGCGGGTAGGCCTGCGGCGACCGCGGCACGTTGAGTGGCCCGTCGACCCGGAAGAACCGGCCGCGGTGGTTGATCGGGCGCACCTTCGCGGCCTCGGCGTGGATACCCGCCTCCTTGTCGGCGACGACGGCGTCGTCGGCCCAGCTGTCCCACAGCTTCGTCGAGACCTCGACGAACTCCGCCGCCCTCTCGTAGCGGTCCTTGTGCAGTGGTACGTCGTCGAGGCCGAAGTTGCGGGCCGCGTCCGCGCCCGCCGTCGTGACGATGTTCCAGCCTGCCCGGCCGTTGCTCACGTGGTCGACCGAGGCGAAGCGACGCGCCAGGTTGTAGGGCTCGTTGTACGACGTCGAGGCGGTCGCGATCAGCCCGATGTGTTCGGTGACGCCGGCCAGCGCGGTCAGCAGGACGGTCGGCTCCAGCTTGCCGGTCGGCCGCCGCCCGGGGTTGCCCTGCTGGACGGGGCTGTCGGCCAGGAAGAGGGAGTCCAGCTTCCCGCGCTCGGCGATCCGGGCCAGGTTCTTGTAGTGCTCGACGCTCCAGCCGGCGTACGGGTCGCTCTCGGGGAGCCGCCATGACGCCTCGTGATGGCCCACGCTCATCAGGAACGCGTTGAGGTGCATCTTGTTCGGGTTCTTGCTCATCGAAGGTCCTCTCGAGTCGGGACTGAGAGCGTCAGGCCGTCTGACACCGGCTGGCCAGGCTCCTCGTTGACACCCAGCTGGTCGAGGAGGAACGCCCGTAGCTCGGCGAACTTGGGGTCGGTCGGGGAACGGCGCTGCAGGTCCACGCGTACGTCCGCGCGCACGACGCCGTCGTCGAGCAGGATCACCCGGTCGGCGAGCACGATGGCCTCGTCGACGTCGTGGGTGACCAGCAGTACCGCCGGCTTGTGCACCTCGCACAGCTTGCGCAACAGGACGTGCATCCGAATCCGGGTCAGTGCGTCGAGCGCGCCGAACGGCTCGTCGGCCAGCAGCAGCGCAGGCTCGCGGACGAGCGAGCGGGCCAGCGAGGCACGCTGCTGCTCGCCGCCGGACAGTTCGTAGGGCCAGGCGCTCTCGCGACCCGCCAGGCCGACCTCGGCCAGCGCCTGCTTGGCACGTTCGGCCGCGTCGCTGGCACGTAGCCCGAAGACGAGGTTGTCCACGACCCGCTTCCAGGGCAGCAGCCGGGAGTCCTGGAAGACCACCGACACCGCGTCGGGGACGCGTATCTGGCCGTAGCCCGCGACCTCCCGATCCAGTCCGGCGAGTGCCCGCAGCAGGGTGCTCTTGCCGGTGCCCGAGCGCCCGATCAGCGCCACGAACTCGCCGGGTGCGATGTCCAGGTCGAGACCGTTCAGTACGCCCCCGCGCTCGTTGAAGCTGCGGTGCAGGTTGCGCACCCGGACCGCCGGTGCGCTCACACCGCTCGGCGCCTCTGCGGTCAGCCCTCGAGCGTCCGTCGCCATGCGAGCACCTTCCTCTCCGTGAGACGGACGGCGGTGTCGGCGAAAAGGCCGAAGACGCCGTAGATCACCAGGCCGACAACGAGGATCTCGGTCTGGCCGTACTCCTCGGCGAGCGTCATCATGTGACCGATACCGCTGGTCGCGTTGTACTGCTCGACCACGACGAGGCCGAGCAGCGCCGAGGTCACCGCGAACCTCATTCCGAGCAGGAAGCCGGGCATCGCGCCTGGCAGCACCACGTGCCGGATGAACTCGCCGCGCCCGATCCCGAGGGTCTCGGCCAGCTCGGCGTACTTGCCTTCGATGCCGCGCAGCCCGTTGTGGGTGTTGACGTAGATCGGGATCATGCTGATCAGCGCGATCGTCACGATCTTCATCTCCTGGCCGATACCGAACCAGGCGACGAACAGCGGGATCAGCGCCAGCGTGGGAATCGACCGCTTGATCTGGATCGGCCCGTCGATCAG
>JAOPYG010000472.1 GCA_025964685.1 Actinoallomurus sp.
ACGCCCAACGGACCTTTGATGGCATCCGGGGGCGCTCCCGAGCCGCTGGGGTCCACTGTCACGGTTCTCGTTCGTCCCGCCGCGGCGAGATTCGTACCGACCGACGATGGCGACGGCCTCCTAAGCCGCGTACAGGACGTCGCTTACCGCGGTCACGGATATGACCACCTGGTCGAGCTAGCGGACGGCACGCGCCTCGCCGGCGTTTTCGCCGAACAACACCGCCAGCGGGGCGAGGCGGTCCGGGTCCGACTCGACCCCGGCGGGTGCTTCGCGTACCAGGTCGACGCCAGCACCTGACCTCTGCCGGACGAAAATAGGATCGGGACGTTGACCTGCGGGCTTGCTGGTTGAACTACACGGCCTCGTACTCGTTGACGAGGCCTGTGCCGTACCAATACCTCATCGTCGGGCTCATCTGGGCGTTCATCTGATCACTAGGCGGCTCTTCGATACTCGTGGATCAGGCCCGTGACGGTACTGCGTCGCTCGATCAATAGGCCGACCCGGATCGTGCAGTGGAGGTCGTTGGCCGCGCGACTGGTGAGCCCGATGGCCGTTGTAGTGCCGCTCGTAGTCCCGGCTTGCCGCTGTCGTGATAGGACTCTCCCGCTGCCGCGCGTTCGGCTTCTTGCCGGGCGCGGTGCTGGCGCAGCGCGGTGATCGTTGTGCGATCCAAGGCGATCACGCGCGCACTGTGCCGGGTCTTCGGGCGGCAGCTGACGACACGGCCGTCGTATTGCTGCAGTTGCTGGCTGATCACCGCAGCGCCACCATCGAGATCAAGGTCGCACCAGCGCAGCCCGGCTGCCTCCCCGCGCCGCAGCCCGCGCAACGCGATCAGGTGGTAGGCGGCGTACAGGCGATGATCACGGATCTGGTGCAGGAACTGAGCGGTCTGCACCGCCGTCCACACCGCCACCACCGGCCGCTCGCCGGTTCTTCAACCCCCATCAGCCAGACGACGACTGGCGGGACACCCTTGCCACGGTGCTGAAGGAACCGCTGACAGCGGACGCCGTACGGATCCTCGTCGCGCCGACGGCGATCACGGCATCACAGACCTGGCACGCCACAGCGACCGCCCGCACACGAACCTCCAGGTCAAAGCCTCGGCCGAGTTTTCGAGCGGCACACTTGGTTCTTAGGGGCTCAGTCGCAGCAGTCACAGCCCGGCCGGCAGCCGCACGCATCCGCCTCGGTGGCCGACCCGGCCGATGCGATCGGGACTGTGCAGCAGGCATTCCCGCGCCAGGCGTCGCGGCCCTCCTTGACTGCCACCGCGGCGATGGCCAGCGCGGCGATCGGATCGGCCCAGGACCAGCCCAAAAGGGTGTTGGCGAGCAGGCCGGCCAGGAGCACTGCGGACAGGTAAGTGCACAGCAGGGTCTGCTTGGAATCAGCGACCACCGAAGCGGAGCCGAGTTCGCGCCCGGCACGGCGCTGGGCCGCGGACAGGACGGGCATCACTGCCAGGGACAGCGCGGCCAGCACGATGCCGGGGATCGAGCCGCCAGCCTCGCCGGTACCCGTCAGGGCGCGGACGGCATCGGCTGCCACGTAAGCCGCGAGCGCGAAGAAGGACAGCGCGATGATCCGCAGGGTGGTCTTCTCCCGCGCCGCGTGCACGGCGTGCTCACGGGCGGAGAACTGCCAGGCCACCGCTGCGGCGGAGGAGACCTCGACGACCGAGTCCAGACCGAATCCGACCAGGGCGGCGGAGGAGGCGATCGTTCCCGCGGTGATGGCGACGATCGCCTCAATGAGGTTGTAGGTGATGGTCGCCGCCACCAGCAACCGTATCCGGCGGCTCAGCACATCACGGCGGACCGGGGCCGGCCCGAGTGTCCTCGCGGTGGCCATCAGCAGCAGCTCTTGTCCGCCGCATCGGCGCAGGTGCGGTCAGCGTCCACCGCCACCACAGCGGTCCGCAGGTCATCCAGCGCATGGCCCAGGCGAGGGTCGGCGAGCTCGTAACGGGTCCGACGCCCCACCGGGACAGCCACCACCAGGCCGCAATCTCGCAAACACGCCAGATGGTTCGACAGCCGGGTACGGGAGATCCCCAGTCGGTCGGCCAGATCGGACGGGTGGGCCGGGGCTTCGCGCAAGGCAAGCAGCAACCGGCAGCGGATTGGGTCCGCCAACGCCCGGCCGAACCGGGCCAGTACCTCAACGTCGGACGCAAGAGTCAGCACAGCTGTACAGTACACGATTTCTTGAATTCAGGAAATCCTGACTCCTCCCCGGGGATCTCGAGCACGGCCGCGCGAGGCAGGACACTGACGTTCTCCCGTCGCTCAACAACTCATCCATAAGGCCGCCCATGAGAGCCATCGCAGCATTTTCGAAATCCCGAGGGACGTCCCCCCGCTGACGTCCCGCTGAGTGCACAAGGCCATCGGTGATCCGTGCGGTTCCGGTTGTTGTCGTTGATCGCCTGCTATGAGGGCGGGGGAAGCGCGCGTCCCAGCCATGTATTCAGGACGGCTCGCCGCCTGACTGACCGCCGGCGTAGGGCGTCGGCGAGCTCAAAGCACCGCTCTTGCTTTCCAAGCCAGAGTCTCCGCGACTCCGGCCATCACCGCCGACGCAGGCAAAGTTCGCCTGCCCTGCCCTGCCCTGCCCGGTCGGGTCGGGTCGGGTCGGAATCCGGGTCATTCGGGTCGTGCGACTGTTGCTTGCTCTTTGACGGGGCAGTCTGCGCAGACGCCGGAAAGTTCGATGACGTGGTGGACGTCGGTGAAGTCGTGTTTGACTCCGACGTCGGTGACCCATTGTTCGATGGTCGTTGAGCTGATGGTGACGCTGTGGTCGCATCGGCGGCAGATCAGGTAGTGCTGGTGGCCGTCGGTGGGACGGAGGCGGAACAGTTGTCCGGAGGTCGCGGATGAGGCTCGGAGGATGTCGACCAGGCCGACGTCGGCGAGTGCGTGCAGTACTCGGTAGACGGTGCTCAGGCCGATGGGTTCGCCACTTGTGCGCAGCCGGGAATAAAGGGCTTGGGCGCTGATGAAACCGGTGTGGTCGTTCAACGAGCGCAGCACCGCATCGCGCTGGCGGGTCTGTTTGTCGAATCCTGGCACTTTGTTCGCGCGCCGGTTCCCGGTGGTGGCGCGGTCTTCGGTCATGACGGGGCGGGAGCCGGTTGCCGTACGCGGCGGCTCGGGCGGCGTAGCCGGGAATAGGCCATCGCGGCGATGTAGGCGGTGGTGGCGACGGCGATGATGGCGAAGCTGGGCGGCAGGGACGGTGCCGCGTAGCTGAGGGCCAGTCCGGACCATACTTCGATGACGGCCAGTCCGGTGGACAGGGCCATGCCATGGTACGGGCGGTCGGTCAGCACGATGGCGGTGCCTGCGGGGGCGGCGAGCAGGCCGAGCAGGAGCAGGGCACCGACCGCTTGGGTGGCCTGTGCTGCCGCGGCGCCGACCAGGGCGAGGAAGACCAGGCCGAGCAGTCGGACGGGCACTCCGCGGGCGGCCGCGACGTTCTCATCGATGCTGGCGAACAGCAGTGGCCGGGCGATTCCCAGCAGGACAAGGGAGACCGCGGCGGCGATCCAAACGGCGGTCCACGCTTGACCGGACGACAGCCCGAACATCGAGCCGAACAGCACACTGACGCCCGCGGTGCCGTTGCCGCTGCTGTGTGAGGTGGTGTAAAGGGTGAGGAAGAAAACGCCCAATCCGAGGATCCAGGCGAAGACGTTGCCGATGACGACGTCGTCGGCGCGGCCCCGCCGGCCCAGCGCCCCCATCCCGACGGCTACGGCGATGGCCGCGGCGAACAGGCCGACGCGCGGGTCGATGCCGAAGGCCAGGGCGGCGAGCGCTCCGGTGAAGGCGACGTGGCTGAGCGCGTCGCCGGTGAAGACCTGAGCGCGCAGCACCAGGAAATAGCCGACGAGGCCG
>JAOPYG010000044.1 GCA_025964685.1 Actinoallomurus sp.
CGACATCACCACCTGGGCCGAGAACTGGAACACCAACCCCCGGCCCTACGCCTGGACCAAGACCGCCGACGAAATCCTCGAATCCGTCGCCGCATACTGCCAACGAATTAACGCCTCAGGACACTAGAAACCGACAGGAAGAACAACATGGGCAATCCCCCGAGCCCTGCCTTAACGAAGCTCGCGGCGGCCATCCGCCGGAACCGAAAACGAGCCGGTCTGACGCAGGCTCAGCTGGCGTCGACGATCCCCTGTTCGGACAAGACCATCAGCGCCGCCGAGACCGGACGTGAACGCCCCTCACGAGAGATGGTCGTCGCCATCGAAAAGGCCCTCGGCCTCTCGGAGGACGCGCTGGCCGATCTCTACGACCTGCTCGACATCGAGAGCCTGCCCGGCTGGATGCGCGACTGGCTCGTCGAAGAACGCCGCGCGACGTCGCTCCGGTCGTTCGAGCTGGCGATCGTGCCCGGCCTGCTGCAGACCGAGGAGTACGCCCGCGCGTTGCTGAACGGCAACGAGACCGCGGTGCAGGCACGGATGGAGCGCCAGAGCATCCTCACGTGCGACTCTCCCCCTACACTGCGCACCGTGCTCGACGAGGCGATCCTGCACCGCGACAAGGGCGGGACGCAGGCCATGCGCAACCAGCTGAAGCACTTGGCCGAAAGCGTCTCAGAAAAGCTCACCGTGCAGATCATCCCGTCCGATGTGAGCCCTCGCCTGTCAGGCGCTTTCACGATAGGCACCGTGGACGGCTCCGAGGTAGCGTATGTGGAGACGGCTGTGCGGGGAATCGTGACGAGCAGCCGCGACGACATCGCCCGCCTCGAAGACGTCTGGGAAACGATCCGGTCGTACGCTCTATCACAACAAGAGTCACTGGGTTTCATCCAGAGAACGGCAGAGGAAAAATGGACCTGAACAATGACGGCTGGCGCAAGTCGAAGCGCAGCAGCGACAACGGAGGAAACTGCGTCGAGGTCGTTTTGATCGACGCCGAATAATCCGCAAGCAATCCCCTGCGACGCTGACGCCATCGCGTGGGCGGAGGGGGCGCCGGACGTGGAACGGAGTGGGGTCGCCTGGCGGTCCCCTCCCGGCATTCCGGGGCGGCGGGATCGCCAGGGCAGCTCAGCCCTCCGAGCAGCGGATCGGCGGGGCCAGCTCCCCGGGCAGCCAGATCGCCCCGCGGTCAGCCCTCCGGGGTGAGCCGGGCGGTGACCTCGTTGGGTTCGGTGCGTCGCCGGATGAGGTCGAGCATGTCGCGCTTGCCGTTCGCCAGCCTGCGGTGGGCCGCGACCCGGCGATAGCGGGAGTGCTCGCCGCGATCGGGCCGGGCGGTGCCGTCCACCTCGTAGCCGTGCCGGCGTAGCCGGTCACCGGCCACCGTCTCGCACAGCGCGATCTCCGACGGCGACAGGCGCGTGCGCCACGTGCCGGACCTCGTGGTGGTGACCTCCTCGTGGGTGCGCGCATGCCAAACCTTGCGACCGGGCACGGCGACGGCGGCGACCTGTCCGGGCTCGCACATGGCGGGATCGAAGTCCTCACCCAAGAACGCGCACAGTGCCCCGAGCTCGCCGGCCGGGTCGCTGATCAGGCGCTCGTAGTACATCCGGTGGTAGGCGCCGGGGGCGAGTGACCGGGCCGCCCGATCCCCCGCCTCGATGGACTCCACCCAGGTGGCGAGGGCGTGGTGGGCGTCGTGCTTGTACCAGTCCATCTCCTTCAGCGACGCCACACAGTCGCGGCCGTCGCGGATGAGCTGCACCACCTGGGCGTCGGGGAACATCCGCCGCAGCGCGGGGATCCGCTGGAAGTACCCGGGCCGCTTGTCGCCCCACCGCTCCTTGCCGAAACGGCCCGCGTACGCGCGCAGCACGATGGCCAGCGCGGAGCCGAGGGTCGGCGGCCCGGCGACGATCTGCTCGGTCACCTGCTGCCCGTCGAGGCCGAGATCGGCGAAGCGCGTCGCCTTCCGCTCGACGATCCAGCGAGCCAGCGCCAGGCGGTTGGCCGGGTCGCGCAGGTCGCCGAACCCGGACCGGGCGTCGTACGCGGCCATGAGGAACCGCGTCTCGGGCGGAATGGCGATCCGCGGGTGGGCGTGCAGCATCAGCTGGAGCATGGTCGTCCCGGACCGTGGGCAGCCGACGACGAAGATGGGCCGTTCAGGCAGACGCATCGTTCCACGGTAAGGAAGGTGCCTGAAAGTTGGTTGAGAATTTGCAAAGAGCTTGTTGTGTTCGGGGCTTGAGGGACTTCTGTCCGGAAGCGGACAGCGAAACGGCGGTCGTGGCCCAGGGCCGGGCCACGACCGCCGTCGTGGGTGAAGGTCCGGCCGAGGCGCGCGCTGGCGGCCTCGGCCGGCCGGGTCATCTTCTGCTGTAGATCCCGGCGGTGACCGCCACACCCACAGCGGCGAGTACGACCTGGATGGCGATTTCGATCCAGTCGATGCCCTTGGTGTCGGCTACGCCCAGGCCACCGGCGATCGCGGTGCCGATCAGGGCGGCGACGATACCGATGACGATGGTCAGCCAGATGGGGATCGACTGACGGCCGGGCACGACCAGGCGCCCGAGCGCGCCGATGATCAGACCAATGATGATCGCCATGATGATTCCGCTGACGTGCATATCGGGGGGCTCCCTTTCATTCGTGACGCGCCAACCTTGTGCCCACGATCAGCCGACCTAAGCAAGAAGCCGCCATTGAATCCACCGCACCCGCCGCGGACCGTGCCACACCGCGTCCCGGCAGCACGCGGCGTCCCGGCCGGCGCGACCAAAGTGCTCTGAGCTGTGCAAATACCTGCTCGGCATCACAGGCCCGGGATCAGGTCGTGGACGGCGTGGCCGTACCGCAACGAGAGTGAAGGCACCGCACACCTACCCGCACCGACGTGACGCACATCGAGGTCACCGACATCGGCCCGAACCTGGTCCGCCTCGCCTGGGTGATCGGCCGCCACAGCGGCCTCATCGAGGAGTTCGTGGACATCGCCGTGAACGTCGATCGAGGTCACTGAGCGCTCGCTGGTCGGTGGCTTTTCGCGGCGCTTGGCCCCAAGATGATGCGCTATGACCGCGGACGAGCCGACCGAGGCCGAGAGTCTTCTGTGGCACGTGTTCCCGTCGGGGCGGTGGGCCGACCTGCGTACCGGGTCACCTGACACCGACGATGTCCGCGGCGGGAGTGCATGGGGGCCGGAGCGTACGGTCCGAGCCGAGACGATCCGGGCGCTCCTACTGGGCGCGGGCGGCGTGGAGCCGGGCCGGCACCCGGCGGTCCGGCTGCGCGGAGCACGGGTGACGGGACGCCTCGACCTCATGGGAGCGACGGTCGGGTACGCCCTGGTGTGCGAGGACTGTTATTTCGAAAAGCCGCTGCGCTTCGTTGAGGCCAGCACCAGGACGGTGCGGATCGTGGGCAGCCGGCTGCCCGCGTTCAACGGCGCGCGGATGCGGGTGGACGGCATCCTCAACCTCACCGCGAGCCGGATCGAGCAGGGCCTCCGCCTCGACCGGGCGAAGGTCAGCGGCGAGGTGACGTTGCGCGGCGTGTTCGTCGGAGGCGACGGTGACGGCGTGGCGGTCGCCGCGGACGGACTCACCGTCGACGGCAACGTCGAATGCAATGAGGGCTTCACCGCCGACGGCGCGGTACGCATTCGCGGCGCCCGGCTGACCGGCTCGATGACCATGGACGACGCGCGCCTGAGCTGCTCGGCGGAGCCGGCCCTGGACGCGAGGAACCTGAACGTCGACGGCTGGTTCATCGCCCGGCGGGCCGAGGTGGACGGCGAGTTCGGGCTGACCAATGCCCGGATCGCGGGCTGGCTCGACGTGTCCGGCTCGCGGTTGCGCAATCCGGGCCGGACCGCGTTCGGCGGAGGCGGGCTGACCGTGGACGGCGGCCTGTGGTGCCATCTCGGCTACGGCGTCGAAGGCGAGATGCGGCTGGTCGGAGCCCGGCTCGGCGGAAACCTGACGCTGACCGACGCCGAGCTGAGCAACCCCGGTGGCACGGCGCTGAACCTCGACCGGACCATCGTGGGCGAGCTCAACGCCGGTGGCCTCACCGTGAGTGGCGGCCAGGTCAGCCTGGTGGGCACCGAGGTCAGCGGCCGGCTGAACCTCGAGCAGGCCCGGCTCGACGACGGCCTGGACGGCACGGCCCTGATCGCCGACGGCCTGAGCGCCCGCACGCTGCTGATGAGCGGCCTGCACTCCCGCGGCGCGCTGGTGATCCGCACCGCCCGCATCCCCGGACGGGTGTCACTCCACGGCGCGTCACTGAGATCGTCCGGCACCGCCCTGCGGCTGTCACGTACCGAGGTGGGCGCCGACCTGTTCTGCGCCGACATGACGGTCGAGGGCAGGGTGAAACTGTCCGGCGCCCGGGTCGACCGCCAGCTGATCCTGCGGGGGACCCGGCTCTCCAACCCGGACGGCGTCGCCCTGGACGCCCAGTCCTTGCACGCGGGCGAACTCTCCCTGCCCGGCGCGATCGAGGGCGCCGTCGAACTCCACCACGCCCGCATCGGCGTGCTGCGCGACGATCCGGACCACTGGCCGTCGACCCTGTACCTGGACGGCCTCACCTACGAGGTGCTGGAACCACAGCTGGCGGCCGCACGGCGCCTGAGCTGGCTGTCGCGCGACCCGGACGGCTGCCCGCCGCAGCCGTACGAGCAGCTCGCCGCCTTGTACGGCAGGATCGGCCAGCCCGCGGAGGCACGCCGGGTGCTCTACGCGCGAGAACTGGACCAGCGTCAGGCCAAGACGACGGTCGGGCGGGTCTGGAGCACCCTGCAGGATGTGACGGTGGGCTACGGCTACCGGCCGTGGCGCGCCATGTTGTGGCTCGCACTGCTGCTGGTGCTCGGCAGCGTCCTGTACGGACTGGCGCCGCCACAGCCGCTGAAGGCCGGGGAGGCTCCGCACTTCAACCCGATGATGTACACGCTGGATCTGCTGCTCCCCATCGTGGACCTGGGCCAGCAGAACGCCTACAACCCGGCCGGCGGGGCCCAGTGGTTCTCCTATTTCCTGGTAGCCGCCGGATGGATCCTGGCCACCACCATCGCCGCCGGAATAGCCCGCGTCATCACCCGCCGGTAGACTCCGCGACCATTCCACGCTGCTCGGCCGCTGCTATCCGACCGAGTCCGGCACCACCTGCGGCCGACCTCTGCACCGCGCTCAAGGCCAAAAAATCAGCTGCAGCCTCACCGTCGTCGGCGGCAGCGGGCATGCCGGCGGCATACTGAAAACCAACGGCATCCACACCAAGATCCTCACCTGGCTCCAGGCACACGACTAAGGGGACCGAATCGTGGCACCGGCGCGTTTTCTCGGTGTCGACCTCGCCTGGCGCGAGGCCGCCCCGGAGCGACCGGCGAACGAGAGCGGTGTCGCGTCGATCGACATCAGCGGGCGCGTCCTGGACGCCGGCTGGACCCGCGGGCTGGAGGAGACGGCCGCGTGGATCGACGCGGCCGCGGGCGGGGATCCGGTGCTGCTGTTCGTCGACGCGCCGTTGATCGTGACCAACGCGTCGGGGCAGCGGGCGTGCGAGACGCAGGTCGGCCAGAGGTACGGCCGGTGGAAGGTCAGTGCCAACACCACGAACCTCCACACGCCCCGCCTGGCCGGCGTACGGCTGCGCGAGATGCTCGAGGCTCGCGGCTGGAGCTACTCCGACGGCACGCACGGCCCTGCACGGCGCGGGCGTGCGATGTCGGAGTGCTACCCGTACACGACGCTGGTCGGCGCGTTCGAGCTCGGGTACGACACCGAACGCCCGCGTTACAAACGTAAGCCGCCGAAGCTCGGGGTGGCGCAGTGGCGGCCCGAACGCGCCGTGAACTGCGATCGGCTCATCGGCCGGATCGGGCGGCTCGCCGCCGCCGATCCGCCGCTCCTGCTCGATTCCCACCTGGTCACGCGCCGCCTGGCCGACCAGCCCTCACCGCTCGACGACACGGCCTACAAGCACCGCGAAGACCTCATCGACGCGCTGCTGTGCGCCTGGACGGCGAGCCTGTGGGCGCGACACGGCCACGCCCGCTGCCAGGTGCTGGGCCCGCCCGGCGGTGAGGGCCCTGCCGCGACGATCATCGCCCCCGCGCGGCTCGAACAACGAGCCCGCCGGTGATGGCCCTCAGCGTCCCGCGGACTGGAACTTCGGCTGGGGGACCTTCTTACCCGGATTCTTCGCCCTGCCGGGATCCTGCGACTCGTACGCCTGGACGATCTCGGCGGGGATGCGGCCACGGTCGTTGATCGTGATGCCGTGATCCTTGGCCCACCCGCGGATGTCCGCGGCCCGCTCTCGGTTGTGCGTGGTACGGCCGGCGCGTCCGGCTCCACGGCCGGCCCGGCGAACACCGCCCTTCCGCCCCTTCTCAACGTACGGCGCGAACACCTTGCGAAGCTTGTCCGCGTTTTTCGTTCTGAGATCAATTTCGTAGGTGGTCCCGTCAAGCGAGAAACTCACCGTCTCGTCGGCCGGCTTGCCGTCGATGTCATCGAGGAGCCGAACGATCGTTTCCTGTGCCATGTGACTATCTCCTGCAGTCTCTCAAGAGCCGGTCAGTCATCCGGGCTTGCGTCGGGATGCGCGGCGATGAACTTCTCATAGACCTCGTCACCGATCTTCCCACGTGAGCTGACCTCGACGCCTTCTTCTCGTGCCCATTCCCGCACGTCACTGTTAGAGTAACCGTGCAGGCGAGGGGTCGTGTCAGCGGCCGCCCGGCGAGGCCGGCCCGCCTGCTTCACTCTGACCGCCTTCTCCAGATACGGCGTCAGCACGTCGACCGCCTCTTGCAGTTTCTTGAAGTTCTCATCACCGAGATCGATGGTGTATGTGGTCTCCCCGATCTCGAAATCGCGCTTGGCGACGTCCTCTCCGTCATGACCGTCGAAATCGTCCACCATGATGACCCTGGTCGCCACTAATCGTTCCTTTCCCGGGGACGTTGCCTGAGCAAGGATAGTGTTTCCGCGGCCCCGGAAGGCTCACCCGGGCCCCGACGCGTCGGTTATGGCCGGCAGCCCGAACACCGCGAAGACCGCCGGCCCTGGAACACCACGGCGCGTGCCGAGCAGCGCGGCGACCTCGGTGCGGGATCTCGCGCGGCGCGTTCGGCCGGGAGCCGCGCGGGGATTTCCCGGGAATTCGACGCCTCTATGCTGTCGCCGTGGACGAAGCGGACGACGCACGCATGGAAGCGGTCCTGTTCGATTTCTCCGGGACCCTGTTCGACGACACCGGGGTGCTGGACGCGGCGGCGCTGGTCGCAGCGGCGGCACGGCACGGCGTCGCGCTCGACGAGACCGAGGCCGATGACGTCATCCGGCGGACCCTCCGGCACGTCGACTCGCCCGAAGGGTTCGCGGCACGGGAAGGCTGCGACCTGTCCCAGGAGGTGCACCGGACGATCTGGACCGGGCTCATCGCCGAGGCCGGGCCGTTCGGGCCCGAGCTGACCGAGGCGCTGTACTCGTGTCTGACCGACCCGGGCGCCTGGCTGCCCTACCCCGACACCGTGCCGGTGCTGGGCGCGCTGCGGGACGCCGGAGTGCCCGTCGGCGTGCTGAGCAACATCGGCTGGGACATCCGGCCGGCGTTCGAGCGGGTGGGGGTGCTCGACGCGCTGCGCGCCGTCGTGCTGTCCTGCGAGCAGGGCATCGCCAAACCCGATCCCGCGCTGTTCGCCCTGGCCTGTGGGCGGCTGGGCGCCGTCCCGTCCCGGGTGCTCTACGTCGGGGACGACCCGGCGAAGGACGGCGCGGCGGTACGTGCCGGACTCCCGGTCTACCTGCTGCCGAGCGAGCGCGACGCGCGTACGCCGCGCGGGCTCGCCGCCGTGCTCCGCCTGGCCCTCTGACCGGGAGGTCACGGCGAACGCCGACGAGCGCATCAGCGGCCGAGCGGCATCAGCGCGGGCGCATCAGCACCTTGCCGAACAACCGCTCCTCGGCCAGCCTGCGCAGTGTGGCGGGCAGTTCGGGCAGTGACACCTCGGCGGTGATCAGCCGCTCGACGCCGAGGCCGTCCGGCGAGTCCGACAGAGCGCGCAGGGCGTAGGCGAAGTCGCCCGTCGTGGTGCCGTAGCTGCCGCCCACGAGCACCGGCGTGCTCCGCCACGAGGCCGCCTGGACCAGCTCGGCGCGGCGTACGCGGTCCAGGTCGCAGTCCAGCCCGGGCAGCCGGTCACCGGCGGCGGTGCCGCCGTAGAGCATGGCGAGCCCGCCGCGGCGCACGAGTCCCAGGGCGTGTTCCAGCAGCTCCGGTGTGACGTAGCTGGTCGCGACCACCACGACGTCGTGGGCGCCCGCGGGCGCCTCGGTCAACAGCGCGCCGCCGCCCCCCGGCAGGGCGTCGCGTGCGGCCAGGAAGTCCAGCCGGCCGGGGCCGCGGTTGGCGAGCAGGACGCGGGCGCCGGCCGTCTCGGCCAGCCGGGCGATGAGCACGCCGGCCATGCCCGCGCCGAGCACGCACATCCGGATGCCGCGCAGGTCCGACGCACCGAGGTGACGGCGGGTCATGGTGAGACAGTGCGCGGCGCAGGCCAGCGGCTCGGCGAAGACCAGGCGCCGCTCGCCGAGGCCGGCCGGGGCCAGCGGGAGCGCGCGCTCGAGCGCTCCCGCCTCACCGCCGGCCCACATCCAGCGGGCGAAGCCGGTCCCCCGGCTAAGCGGAACGTTCGGGTCGAGGCAGACGCGTGCGCCGACCGGCAGCCGTGACGTCGAGCTGCGCGCCACGACGCCGACCAGCTCGTGACCGAACTGGCTGGGTCCGGGCCGCCGGCCGCCGATCTCCTTCAGGTCCGAGCGGCAGATGCCGACGAGCGCGGGCTCGACGAGCACCGCGCCGGGCGTGTCGGGGCGCCGGGGCCGTGAGTGCGACAGGCGCGGCCCCGCGGGCGTCAGCTCGACGCTCATCGCCGCCGCCTCCCGCGTCTCCGGGGTCAAAGCGTCTCCAGCGCCTCGCCGAACCGGTCCGCGACCAGGTTCGCGTCCTCCACCGAGAGCACCAGGGGCGGGCGCAGCTCGATCACGTTGCCCTGGCCGTGCTCGGACACGCGCGTGATCACCCGCCGGTCCGTGAGTGCCTTGTTCAGCGCGGTGGCCAGCCGGTTCGACGGCGAGCCGTCGGGCTCGACCACCTCGACGCCCAGCATGAGGCCGACGCCCCGTACGTCGCCCACGCAGGGGAACTCGGTCTGCAGCGCGCGCAGGCGTTCGATGAGCGCGGCGCCGGTGGTGCGCACCCCGGCGAGGAACTCCGGCCGGCGCACCTCGTTCAGGGTCGCGACGGCCGCCGCCGCGGACAGCGTGTGGCCGCCGTAGGTGAACCCGTGCATCGAGCGTGGCATGCCGACCAGGCGTTCCTCGGTGAGGATGGCGGCGAGCGGGAACCCGCTGCCGGTCAGCCCCTTGGACAGAGTCATCACGTGCGGCGTCACGCCGAAGTGGTCGGCGGCGAACAACCGGCCCGTACGGCCCAGCCCGGTCTGGTTCTCGTCGAAGATCAGGACGATCTCGCGTTCCTCGCAGAACTCCTTGAGCCGCTGGAGGTAGCCCGGCGGCGGCACGACGTTGCCGCCCACCCCGCTGATCGGCTCGATGATCATCGCCGCCACGCTGCCGGAGCTCGCGTACGTGATGAAGTCCTCGATCCGGTCGACGCACCACATGCCGCACATGTCCGGGGTCTGCCGGTAGAAACAGCGGAAGCAGTACGGCCCGGGGACGTGCAGGGCGCCGGGCATCTGGTTCGGAAACGGGGCGCGCATCCGGGAGGTGCCGTTGTAGCTGGTGGCGGCCATGCTCTGGCCCACGTGCCCGCGGAAGGGCACGATGACGTCCCGCTTGCCGGTCAGCCACTGTGCGATCTTGATGGCGCCCTCGTTGGCGGTGGAGCCCCCGGAGCTGCGGAGGTTCACGCGGGTGAGCTCGGGCGGGCTCATCTCCACGAGCAGCTCCATCACCCGGTCGGTGGCGGAGGTACGGAACGAGGAGCTGGCGAACACCAGGTCGTCGAGCTGGTCGCGGGCCGCGGCGATCACGGCCGGGTGGTTGTGTCCCAGGACCAGGTTGAACGTGCCGGACACGCAGTCGAGGTACTCATGGCCCTCGGTGTCCCAGACCCGCACTCCCTCGCCGTGCACGAGCTCCGCGTCGCCGAGCTCGTAGTAGGCGAACTGCCGTGCGTCGGTGGCCTCCATCAGCGCACGTCCAGGCTGGCGAGCTGCGCGGTGACCCAGGACTCCAGCGTCCACGGCCGCGCGGTCTCCCGGCGCAGCCGTGCCGCCTCGGCGCGTTCCCCGGCCGGAGCCAGCAGGCCCGCGGCGATCGCGTCGGCCTGCTCGACGAGGTCGTAGGGGTTGACCGTACGGCACACCGGGCCGAGGATCTCGGCCGCGCCGGCCATCTCCGAGAGCACCACGTCGGCGTCGCGCTCGTTGACGAGCGGCGCCTCGAAGACGCTGAGGTTCTGGCCGTCCACCGTCGAGTTGAACACCAGCAGGTCGGCCCGCTCGAAGCAGCCGAAGGTGTGGGCGACCTCGTTGTCGCAGTGCACGCGTACGGTGTCGGGGCCCAGCTCGGCGTTGGCCTCGGCGACGGCCTTCTCCACACGCCGCTGATACTCCGCGTTGGCCTCGACGTAGAGCCGGTTGGGGTTCATCCGCACGAGCATCCGCACGTCACGCAGCCGGTCGTCCCGCCGGACCGCCAGGACGAAGGCCCGTACGGCGCGCTCGCCGTTCTTGATCGGGTCGGTCCGCCCGGAGTGGACGACGAGCGGCCGGTCGCCGGCCCACTCGGCGATGCCGTCGGGCAGCCGGGCGTCGCGGCGGTGCAGCGTCTCGGGGCTGTAGCCGAGCGGCTGCGTGCACACCTTCGTCACGTGCCCACCGCGCCGTACGGTGCCGGCCGCCATGTCGACCTCGGCGTCGGGCAGCAGGTCGGCGACGGAGGCCAGGAAGTTGGTGCTCCAGCGGCGGGCGAAGAAGCCGATGGTGTCGGCGGCGAGCATGCCCTCCAGCACGCCGGTGCGCATGGCGCGCGGCAGGATCCGCCAGTAGTCGGCCGACGGCCAGGGGATGTGCACGAAGAGCAGGATCGGCGCGTCCGGACGGCGGGCCCGCAGCCGCGCCGGGACGCAGACGAGCTGGTAGTCATGCACCAGGAAGACCGGGTCCGGCTCGCCCTCGGAACGCCGCAGCATCTCCCCGGCGAAGTCCTCGGTGAACTCACCGAACCGCTCCCACGCGTCCCGCGTCTCCTCGCCGAAGGACGGCTGCGTCCACCGGTCCCAGCCGTAGTTGTTGCCGGCCCACATCAGCTCGGCGGTGAGGAAGTTCTGCACCACGCGGAAGGTCTCGCGGTCGTGGCGGAGCTGATGGAGCCGGACTCCGCGCCCGGAGGGCAACTCGATACGCATGCCGTCGGGGTTCTCCAGGGCCGCGCGGTGGTCGTCGTCGCTGTCCGCGCTGACGATCCACGCCACGTCCAGGTACCCGGCCTGCTCGGCGACCACGTTGCCCGTGCCGCCGGGGGCCAGCCACGCGCGCAGCTGCCCGGTCTCCGGCTCGGGCGCGTAGGTGACCACCGCACGCTTGCTGGCGAGGAAGACGCGCTTGCTCACAGACCCTCCTTCGTCGGGCTGTGCGCAACGCTGCTGTGCCTATCGGTTCTCTCGCTTCGCTCGCTCACAGTCGATCCTTCGCAGATCGTGGTTGGTCGAGGGCCGCGGCCGCCAGCCGGCGGGTGCCCTCATCGACGTCGACCGGCCGCAGTCCGGCCAGCTCCGGCAGGTCCGCCGCCCGCTCGCTGTGCAGGCAGGCGTTGCTGGGCCGGCACGCGTACGCCGTGCCGGCCTTGTCGACGGGCCGGATCGGCCCGTCGTCCAGCCCGAGCCCCTTGGCGATCCGGCCGGCCCACTCGTGCCGGGACAGGCGTTCGGGTCCGCCCAGGTGGAGCACGCCCGTACGTCCCGCCTCCAGCAACGCGGCGGACCATGCGGCGACGTCGTCCACCAGCACGGGGGTGTTCCAGTGGTCCACGGGTGCCTCGACCGGCCGGCCGTCACGGAGCCCGCGTACGCAGGTGGTGAAGTAGTTGGGCCGGTGCCCGTCGGGGTCCCAGCCGTAGACCAGGCTGACGCGCAGCACCAGGGCGTTCCCGGTGTCGAGGAGGGTCCGCTCGCCGGCGAGCTTGGCCCGGCCGTACGCGTTGGCGGACTCGACCGGGTCGGACTCGCCGTAGCTGTGCCGAGTGCCGGGGAAGACGTTGTCCGTCGAGATCAGCAGGAGGGGCCGTCCTCCGGCGGCCGCGACGAGGTTCGAGGCACCGGCGCCGTGCACGGCCATGGCCTGCTGGGGGTGCCGCTCGCACCAGGTGATGTCCGACGGCCCGTGCACGATGACCAGCGCGTCCGGGGCCACGCGGCTGACCGCGTCGCCGCAGGACACGGGGTCGCGCACGTCGAGCTCCCGCCATTCGGTGCCGGCCGCGGACCGGGCGGTCGGCGGGCGCCGCGAGCACAGCACCGCCCGGCCGCCGAGCGCGCGCATCCGGGCGCCGATGCGGCCGCCCAGATAGCCGCTGCCGACGACCATCGTCAGCATGGTCCGACCTCGGCGAACACGCCCGCGGGGGTCAACGGTCCATTCCTGGATCGGCTGGTCCGGCATCGCCCGGCGAATGCGGGTCGTACCGGCGACGTCACTGGTTCGGCGCCTGAAGCCGCGCCCTCCGTCACATGCATCATCACGATCTTTGGCCAGAAGTCGTGTTTGATAAACATTTAACGGAGAAGATATGCGTCGCACCGTTTGAGTCTCCGCCTGACCCGATTAGTTGATCTTGGTAAGGGAGTCAGATGGCCGATGAAGGTTACGTCGTTCGCGATCGGATCCCACTGTCCGCGACCTCGTCGGCCATCGAGGTCAGCCTCGAACGACAGGACACCTACCGCATCCATGTCGTGCCGGATACGTCGGCGGCGGTCGAGGTCCTCCTCGCCGAACTCGACGGCCGCCGCGCCGCGGTGATCACCGAACGGACCGTCGCCTCCCTGCCCGCCTACCGGATCACCGAGACCCTCGACGAACGCGGGCTCCTGCTGGGCAGGATGATCGTCGACCCCGGTGAGCAGAGCAAAAGCCTCGACACCGCCTACCGGCTCATCGACTGGCTCGCCCAGATCGGGCTGGCCCGGCGGGACGTGGTGGTGGCCCTCGGCGGCGGAATGATCATGGACACGGTCGGCTGGGTGGCGAGCGCCTTCATGCGCGGCGTGCCGTACGTCAACGTCCCCACGACCCTCCTCGCCCAGGTCGACGCGGGCATCGGCGGAAAGGTGGCGGTCGACCACAACGCCGCCAAGAACCTGGTCGGAGCGTTCTACCAGCCGCGGGCCGTCATTTCATGCCTGGAATTCCTCGGAACACTGGATACGCGCCAGGCGCGAGCAGGTCTTGCGGAAGCATTGAAAAAGGCGATAATAGCCTCGCCCGAGCTCTTCGAATTCATCGAGCAGCACACGCACGAGCTGGTGAATTGCCATTCATCGGCCGTCGGTCCGCTCGTTCGCGCGGCCAGCACCATCAAGACCGAGCTGGTCGGACGCGACCCGTACGAGGTCGATCTGCGACGGCCGCTCAACTTCGGCCACACGGTCGGGCACGCCATCGAGACCACCACCGGCTACGGCCCGGTCCTCCACGGCGAGGCGGTGGCCTTCGGCATGGCCATCGCCGTGGACATCTCCCGTGCCCGCGGCCTGCTCGACCCGGTGCTCGCCGAGCGGATCGTCCGCCTGATCATCGAGCTGGGCCTGCCGGTGCGCCTGGAGCAGCTGCGCTCGGTGCCCCGCGTTGACGACATCCTCGGCGCCCTGGACAAGATCCGGGAGATCCGGGACGGCAGCCTGCGCTTCGTGCTGCCGGTCGAGCTGGGCACGACGCTGATCGCCGAGGACGTCACGGAGGACGAGGTGCGGGCCGCCCTGCTGCGCACCATCACCGACGACGTCCCGGTGGGCGGCTGATGACCGCTCTGTGGGCGGTGGACGCGGGCGGCAGCACGACGACGGCGATCCTTCCCGGATCCGATGAGCGCAGGACGTACGGCTCGGTCAATCCCGCCTCGGTCGGGCCCGAGCCCGCGGCGCGCACCCAGCGTGAGCTGTTCGCCGACGTCGCGGCGGCGCTGGACGGGCGGCCCGGGGCGGGATGGGTCGCCACCGCGGCCGTCGACCTCACCGGCGGCGAGGACGAAGCACTCCGCCTCGGCGAGCTCGCCCGCGCGGCGGGCGTGCGCGGGCGGCTCCTGGTCTCCAACGACGCCGTGCCGTGGCTGGTGGCCCCGCCGCTGTCGGGCCGGGGTGTGGTCCTGGTGTGCGGCACCGGGTCGGGATTCGTCGCCGCCGACGGCGAGTCCGTCATGTGGCGGGTGGGTGGATGCGAGTACCTGGGCAGCGACGAGGGCAGTGCGTTCGCGCTCGGCCTTGCCGGGCTCCGCGCCGCGGTGCGCGCCGCTGACGGACGCGGC
>JAOPYG010000051.1 GCA_025964685.1 Actinoallomurus sp.
CGGATGAAGATCAGATAGACCAGTCGCAAAGCCACGAACATGGATCCTGCCGTTCCCAGGCCGGGCTTGCATGCTGAGCGAGAAACCCCAGGTCACACCTGGTGGCCCAATTCTGGGCACCCACACGCAGTGGAAGCGGTTTTGGCACCCTACAGGCAGACAACTCCGCCTACGCCTCGCTCGCCCTGGCGATGGGCCGAACCTGATCGCCTGCGCCATCACCTGACTACAAGCCCTGCCAGCACCCAGCCCCCACCCCGACAACCCAGAAAGGACTGCACTACTGCGAGGAGTGGCTCGTCAACCCTGGCAGGTCTGCTTCGACGATGAGCGTGTCCGCGAGTGCCTGGACAGCCGACAGCTCGACCTGGCATGCCATCGGTATCGCGGAGAGCCATCCGGGGCTGTTGATCACCTCGGCGACCAGCCGACGGGACGAGGGAATTCCGGCCCGGGCCAGCTGGTCAGCCAGGGTCTTTTCACACTCGGCGATGGTCGCCGCGAGCTTAACGAGTCCTTTCGTACGCTGATCGGCGCTTTCCATCTTGTCAAGGATCGTCTTGGCGGCCACAATTTCAGCGGCTGCACGCGCATCGTCGCCGGCGAGCGCCGCAGTTGTCGCAAATACTGTTAGGACCGTGATGCGGTTCATCGGCTGGCGGATGTCGCGAATCATGTGGTCGGCTCGATCGCGATCTCCAATGGCTGCCCAAATCTCGGCCACCAATAGGTACTTTGTTTCGCGTTCGTAGGCGAAGCTGTGGTCGCGTATCTCGGAGCCGGCACGCTCGGCGAACTCTGCGGCCGCCGGAACGTCGCCTGCAGCGGCAAAGCCTTCCGCCGCAGCCACTAATACCCGGAACCGGGCATCGGAGAAGAATGCGTCTTTTACCAGTCGCTCGACCTCTCGCCGCTGGCCGGCGGAGGCGAGCGCGGCCGCGTACACGCCCATCGGTTTGCCTCGGTCGACGCTAAGATAAGCTCGCTCGAAGAGCCGCTCCGCACGGCGCAACTTGCCTGCCCTGACCAGCGCTGCCGCCACTTCCGCGATGGGCTCGGCATCCGGGAAAGCCTCCCGGCGCTTGCAGACGAGGCGTTCGGCACGACCATACGCGCCGGTCGCGACCAGCCGCACCGCCTTCTGCGCCTGACCAGGTGGACGGTCGTCGGCGACATCGACATCGCCTCGGTAAAGATCGTTCTTGCTGCTTTGCGGCGCCAACCGCTCGGCGCGGGGGCTGTCGCCCACCGCGGCGAGTTCCTTCGCCAGCACGGCGCACACCTCCGACCGTGCGGAAAACCCGGCTTTTCGAGCGGTTGCCTCGGCGCTCGTGGCCAGTTGGGCGGCTTTTTTCGGCTGTTCCACCATAAGCGCGACCGCGATGACGGCCTGCGCCTCTGCCGCGTGCTCGTCGGTCATGCTCCACCGCGCGAGTTGTTCGGCCTGTTCCAGTTCACAGTGGGCCACCAGTGATTCGACCACGGCGACCATCGCCGACTGTTGGAACCACTGGGACGGCCACCTCCCGTACTGCAGGTTGCGCGCCCGCTCGGCGAGCCCGGCGACATGGTCGTCGATGGTGTCGGCTATCAGATCCAGGGCGTTGACGTGGTGGAAGACCGAGCCGCCCACGAACTTCACCGGGATTCTGACGGTGCTACTCGGCGAGCGCACGAAGCCGGCATGCGCCGGACTCTTGTACGTGGCGGCCAATTCCTGGTCCGTACGAAACCGCCGGAAATAGCGGGCTTCCTCCCGAAGGAGGTCGGCTATTCGTGCGGCACAGTCAGGGAACCCGGCAGTAGATAGGGTCAACGCGCCGCTCCGCAGGTTAAGGATTTCGTCTGCGTGGTACGGCCGCCGTCCGCCACCCCATGTATGAACGGTCGTTATCGTCTCGCGGGTGGACTCGACGGCCAGGTCGGCGGCTCGACCGCGTTCGCCGACGGCGACGAGGGCTGCGACCATTGCGGCCTGTGGCAAAAGTCGGCCACCCCGCAGGAGTTCCAGAGTCTTCTGCTCTGCCGCGTAAATTAGCTCCCGTGCGCGTTCTGCCCTGCCAATGCGGGCGTACGCAGCGGCAAGCCGGGCGGACGACGCGGCGTGGTCGACTGTCGCGTCGCATTCGTTGACCGCCTCCTGAGCGGTGGCGAGGATCTGGGCTACCGAGCCGCCATCGGTCAGCGTTCGAGCGACCCGACATAGTGCATCCGCCCGGCGGCCCGCTGCGCTGATGCTTTTGGCCAGCGCTACCGCCCGCTCGACCTGGCCGAGTCCGGCCCACACCGCCGGCAGCGCGGCCGGGATGTCTCTGTTGCGTTTGACCAAACCGTACCGGGAGAGTGCCAGGCGGAGTAACGCCCCGAGGTCGGGTTCCGGTCTGCTCATGGCTATCCCGGCAGCGCTGGAGATCTCGGTGAGGGCTTCGAAATCGCCGCCGGTAGCGGCGAGCAAGCACTCATGGCGCGCCTGGTCGGTGGCTAGGGCGATCAACTCCGGCAGGTCGCCGGACGCAGCAAGCAGCCGTGGATAAACACGCAGCAGATAGCTGGGCGTCTCGGCGGGCCAGCCGCGGTCGCGGTAGCTGGCCGCCCAGGACCGCAGCCGTTCACGGTACGTCTGGAGGCTTTCGCGCTGCCGCTGTTGCGAAATCTCCTGCAGAGTCCCGTGCGTGAAGGCGTACCCGCGCTCGCCGGTCGAAACGACCGAGCCGCGTTCGTCGATCGTCCGACCGAAGTGGTCGGCCAGCAGGCTGGTCACCTCACTGCCCGGCCGACCGGTGAGCTCCTGCAGGTCGGGCCGGGACAACCCGCCCCCAGAGGCAGTGATCAGGCCGAGCACCTCGCGCTCGACCGGATCGCCGCGGAGCACCTGGTCGAGCTCGTTCCGGGCGGTGGTCTGCTCCCTCTCACCGTATGAGGAAGGGGACAGCCGTCTGATGGCGAGCGAACACAGGGGATGGCCGGCCGGCAGGGTGTGCAGCGTGGTGTCCGGCCGGCTGGCGATCAGGACTCGAACCTGGGCGGGCAAACGCTGCGGCAGCAGCGCGACGATCCGTTCCCGATCCGTGGACGTGTCCTCGTCCAGCCCGTCGATGACGAGCACCAGCCGCCGATCTGCTGCCCCACATGAGGCCGCCGCGGCCGAGAGCAACCGAAGGAATTGGCCGCGCCTTTCATGTACCTCGAGCGCGGCGCCGGGACTCTCGTCGGCCAACACGGCGAGCTGCTCGATCATCGCCCTCAGAAAGGCGTCGCTGTCAGACTCGCCGACGAGACAACCGCTGATGAAGAAAGCAACCACGTCGACGTCGCCCGGCGGGTGTAGCGCGAACCACGACAGCAGCGCCGACTTGCCTGCCCAGGGCCCTGCCTGCCACCAGGCGTACGGCTCGTCGCCGGCGGAAAACCTAGCTAGCTCCTCGAGTTCCGCGGAGCGGCCGACTAGTTCGGCGGGCGCGGTGTCGACCACCGCCGCTCGGTAGGCGGCGATGATCTTCTCGGCCTCCGACAGCGGAGCCACATCAGGCAGCTCGCCCGGCAGCGCGAACAGGTCCCATCCCGATCCGGTGGCCAGATCGAGCCGAGCCACGGTCAGTCGGCGCAGCCCGTCGCCCGGATGATGCTCGCTGACCACGCCGACGATACGCCCGGCCACCCAAACTGCCGCGCCGGACATCCCCTCCCAGGGCGATCCACCGTCGGCAGCGGCGGCCGGCGGTGCTGGTACCAAGAACTCCAATGACCCCGAGCGATAGTTCGACAGCACCGCGATCTCACCTACCGCGTGATGCGCGTCGCGGTATGGCGCATCGTCCCGACGCAGCTTCCACCGCGGGAACCCCACCGCCTGTGCCTGCAACCTCGCAACGCGGTCACTCACCTGCCCGAACGTGGTCGGCCTGACCTCGCCGCCGGTCGGCTCGATGTCCACCACGGCGAAGTCTGCGCCCGGGTGCACCCGCCACGATGTTGCGGCGGTGGTCCGCTCGCCTGGCAAGTCAGGCTCAAACCGGGCCAGCACCGACTCGGCGCCCTCGACGACGTGCGCCGCAGTCAGCACCGTGCCAGTGCCGATCAGGTAGCCGGAACCGCGGCGCTGCCGGCCCGCATACGTGACCACCAGCTGAGCCACCCGGTCACGAGGCGGTGGCCGCATGTCGTTCATCGCGTCACCGCTCGCCTGGCTCGGCGACGCCGGAAACGTACGGCCGGCTGTCCAGCCGGTCGGCGCGACGCGGGTCGAGGGTGAGCTTGATCCGTTGTGTGGTCGTCGAGGCGGCGTTCGCATCGGCGTTGGCCTCGACCACCCAGAATCGCACCTTGCCGTTGGCCCCGCTGGACTTTGCCAGCGCGACGGTCAGTTCCAGCTCCACTGGACCCAGTTCGAACCGCAGCTCGCTGTCGGCTCCGGCCCGCATGGCCTCGGCCAGATCCATCCGCAGCTGCGCAATCAGCTCCGCTAGCTCCACCGCCATCGCTGTGTTCCCCTCAAGACGACGACTTCGACGTCTCATCCTCCGGGCAACGCCCGTCATTCGCGCGGATTTCCGTTGACGGTGCGAGATTCCGCCCGGTCGGCTGCCCGAAAGACCCTTCTAAACCCCTTCCTGAGAATACATGGCAACCATTATCCGATCTCCACATCCGCTTAGCCTCAATCGTTCAGGGGGTCCCCGAGTGTAGGTGTCCGGAATCCGGCCTGTACCGATTCAGAATTCGTCTCAATGGCGTTGACCTGCGGTTTTGATGGGTGGCGAAGTCGGGGCGGGGTCGCGGGACGTGTCTTTTCCAGCTGCTGTACCTGATCTTGGTCCGGGTCTTCGGCCGGCTGGTGCTGTTGGCGCGTAGCCGGGCGTCCGAGAACGCGGAAATCATGACTCTGCGACATGAGGCAGCGGTGCTGCGGCGTCAGGCCGCCCGCCCGCGGCCGGACTCGGTCGACCGCGATCCAAGCCTGTGGGGTGCGGAAACTGGGTGAGCGCCGTGCCGACCTGCAGGTTGATGGCTTTGAGTACGGTGAGGTGGCGGTCATCCTGGCTGGTTGTGTTCTGGTCCTTCCTCTACCTCATCCTCGGCCTGAAGGGTGTCAATATTCGGCGGCGAGGTCGTGACCTACCGCTATGGAGGCTGGTCGAAGGGGTGGCTGGGGTCGGGCATCCTCGACGGTCGTGGCGCTGCGCTTGATGTACTTGATCTTCTGCCGGTTGGTCGGCTGGCTATCCCTGTTGGCTCGAGGCGATGCTGCGAAGGAGCTGGAGATCCTTGTGCTGCGGCATGAGGTCGCGGTCCTGCGTCGTCAGGTGGGTCGGCCGCGGTTGTCGTGGGCCGATCGTGCGGTCTTGTCGGCGTTGACCAGGGCGCTGTCGAAGGCGCTGCGGATGCATCGGCTGGTGACGCCGGGCACGCTGTTGCGCTGGCACCAGCGCCTGATCGCCCGCAAGTGGACCTATCCGCAGCGCAGGCCGGGAAGGCCACCGACCGACCCGGTGATCGTGGCGCTGGTGCTGAGACTGGCCCGGGAGAACTCCTCGTGGGGATATGAGCGGATCCGCGGCGAACTGAAAAACCTCGGGTATGAGGTCAGCGGTGCGACGATCCGCCGGATCTTGAAACGGGCCGGTCTGGGGCCCTCGCCTCGGCGCGCGGATGCCCGGTGGCGTGATTTCATCCGTGCTCAGGCGGCCGGCACGCTGGCATGCGACTTCTTTTCGGTTGACACTGTGCTGCTGCGGCGCTTGTAAGTCTTCTTCGTGATCGAGGTCGGGACCCGGTTCGTCCACGTCCTGGGCGTGACCGCCAACCCGGATGGAGGGTGGGTCGCCCAGCAGGCCCGCAATCTGTTGATCGACCTGGGGGAGCGGGCGGGGGTGTTTCGGTTTCTGGTCCGTGATCGGGACGCCAAGTTCACGCGGGTCTTCGATGACGTGATGGCCGGCAACGGCACACGTGTTGTCAAGATCCCGCCCCGGTCGCCTCGGGCGAACGCGTTCGCGGAGCGGTGGGTACGCACCGTGCGTTCCGAGTGCACCGATCGGATGTTGATCTTCGGGAAGCAGCACCTGCGGGCGGTGCTGACCGAGTACGCCGCCCACTACAACCGGAGCAGACCACTCCGCTCTTTGGATCTTCGAGCTCCCGCCGCCGGCGCAGACGTGATCGGACTGCCGGTCGGCCGCATTCACCGCCGCCAAGTCCTCGGCGGTCTGATCAACGAGTACGAAAGAGCAGGCTGACCAAGGACACGCTTGCCTACGAAGCCGCAGGCCAAGGCTTATGGCCGGGTTTTGACACCCTTCAGCCAAAACGAAAGATCCCCAGACCAGACACACGGTCTGAGCTGGGGATACTTGGTGGGCGATACTGGGATTGAACCAGTGACCTCTACCGTGTCAAGGTAGCGCTCTCCCACTGAGCTAATCGCCCTCGAAGCTGAGTGCTTCAGAGGTGGAGACGGGATTTGAACCCGTGTACACGGCTTTGCAGGCCGTTGCCTCGCCTCTCGGCCACTCCACCGAGTGAGGCCTTTCGGCAAGACCTCTCCGAGCGGACGACGGGATTCGAACCCGCGACCCTCACCTTGGCAAGGTGATGCTCTACCAGCTGAGCCACGTCCGCATGCGTCTCCGGCGGTTGCCCCCGGGCGACAGGCAAAACACTAGCGGATTCTCCGCCCAACCCCCAACTCGGTAACCCCTGTCGCACCCCGGCGTGGCGCTCCTTCGACGGGCGTCTACGTGTCTTGGGCGGAACGTCGTGGGATGTCCGAACCCTACGCCCCCGGCACGGCTCAGGGGTGCGGAGATCGCGACGGTGGTCGAGGCGATCAGGCCGACGGCACAGGTCCGGCGTGTGCGGCCGTCGGGGCAGGCGGCGCTCGTGCCGGCGCGTACCCTCGCGGCACGGGGCCGGGTCGCGTCGTTCGACGCCATGCTCGGGCCGGACTGATCAAGGTGGCCGACAAGGGGCAGGCGTCGAGGGCGGCCGACGCGTCGCGGCGGAGGGTTCGCCTCGCACCGGCCCCGACGGCGCGTCGGTGACGATCGGCGACCTGGTTCGACGCCGCGCGCCCCGCCGATCGCTCGTGCTCCAGCGCGGAGCGGCATGCCGGCCACTCCGACGTCTCCGGCCGTGTCATCGTACGAACCGGTAAATCACCCCCGAAAGCACGGAACTTACTCACCGGGCCGAGCGTCGAAGGCCAGCAGTGGGGAGCGAACGCCCGTACGGGCGGCGTACTCCTCGAAGGCAGGAAGCCCATTTTGGTCACGCACCGTCGCTGGTCAGAGAATTGTGTCACCAATTGGACGCTCGCGGCATTTGAGTGCCTTGGAGACATTAAGGTGACCCTTGCGTCACCGATGGGCCGGGACGCGACGCGGGAGGTTGGGCAACGTTGAGCGGGGAACGCAGATTCTTCCGTCGCGATCGGCTGACGGGGCATATCGCGATAGCAGTCGTGGCCGTGCTCTGTGCGGCCGCGGTCGTGTTCGGTGTCGGAATGGCCAGCGCGAAGTACCACCTCGCCGACGTCGGCGGCTGGCTCGCCTCGACGCAGAAGGGCGAGCTCGTCCACGTCAACGGGCTGTCCGGCAAGGTCGACGGAAAGGTCACGTTGTCCGGTTCGACCGGCCACCCGATGAAGGTGGTGCAGCAGGGCGGCGTCGTGCTCATCGTGGACCAGGTGACCGGGGTGGTCAGCCGGGTCGATCCCGCCCACCTCAACGTCGTTCAGGGCGCCGGTTACCGCGGCGCCGCGGGTATGCAGGTCGTCTCCTCCTCCGGCATGGCCTACGCCCTGGACCAGCAGAAGGGCAGCGTCCAGCGGCTCGACCCGATGACCCTCGCGACCATGGGCGCGCCGCTCGGCCTGACCGGCCCGCTCGGTTCCGCCGCGATCGACGCCACGTCCATCCTGTGGGTCCCGGTGCCGGCGAACGGCCAGGCGGCCTCCGTACGGAGCGGACAGGCCGCGCGGCCGATCGGCATCGGCCGGGCCGGTGACGACCTCGCGCTGACCATCGCCGCCGGCGCCCCGGTGATCACCGACTTCACCGCGGCCGAGAGCGTCATCCTCGGCAACAGCGGCACCCAGGTGAAGGTCCGCCTGCCCTCGAGCGTCGCCCGTGCCCCGAAGGGCAGCGTGCTGGCACCCGCGAGCACGGACGGCCAGCTCGTGCCGCTGCTCGCCGGCGGTTCACTGATCGTCCTCAACGCCGGCAGCGGCTCCCTCACCAGCGTCGCCCTGAAGCTTCCGCCCCGGCATCACCTGGCCGCGCCCCAGGCGCTCGGCCAGAAGGTCTACATCCCCGACCAGAGCTCCGGCAGCCTTCTCGTGTACGACTCCGCGACGAACCGCATGCAGCAGCAGGTGCCGGTGACGGGGCGGCCGGGCCAGCTCGACGCCTTCGTCAAGGACGGCCTGCTGTGGGTCAACGGGCCGGACAGCGCCAAGGCCGTCGTGGTCGACGGGGCCGGCGGCCACCGGCCGATCGAGAAGTACTCACCCGACGTGCCGGGCAGCGTGAAGAACCCCATCCCCAAGGTGGGCCTGCCCGGCGGCAACAGCGGCCGGCCGAAGCCCGGCGGCGGCGGTGGCGGCTCTCACCCGAGGCTGCCCAAACCACCGATCATCCCGCCGAGGCACAAGCCCGACCCGCCTAAGGTCACGCCGCCGAACGCGCCGGCCAACCTGCGGGCGACCCCTCAGCCCGACGGCACGATCAAGGTCGACTTCCAGCCCGGCGGCGGAGGGAAGGCGACGGGCTTCAAGCTCCTCACGCCGGTCGGCCTGACCGCGACTCCGGGGCAGATCGGCCCGAACGGGCCCGACTACACGTTCACCGTTGCCGGTGGCACGTGCGGCGCGGAGTACCAGTTCGCCGTGGCCGCGACGTACCAGAACCGCGATCATGCCTCGGAGGTCGACTCCGAGTACACCGGGCCCACGTTGTCGTGCACCGAGCCGGACGCCCCGAGTGGCGTGACGGGTACGGGTACGGCTCAGGGCGCCCACATCAGCTGGCAGCCACCGCCCAACGCCGACGCGAAGAAGATCACCTACGCGGTCGACGTCACCGGTCCCATGCCTTACTCCACCTCCAACTACTCCGGGACGTCCGTGACGACCTCGGCGATCTGGCAGAACGGGTCGTACACGATCAAGGTCACCGCCTCCAACGCGGCGGGTACCAAGGCCAGCGCCAACACGGTGACCATCACCGGACCGCCCCAGCACTATCCCGGGCAGAACGCCGGGAACCCCGGAGACCAGAGCTACCTGCACAAGGTCCCGAGGGACGATGGCGACTACAGCAACTGGATCACCAACTACAACGGAGACAGCCTGCAGGTCGACTGCCAGATGATCGGCGGTCACTTCGCGCACAAGAACGGCAAGCCCTACTTCGCCGGCAGCCTCTGGGACTACATCCACTACGGCAGCAAGCAGGGCTACATCATCGGCTACCTGGTGCTGACGCCGCGGCAGAAGGACTGGCAGAACTACGCCGGTCTGCCCCTCTGGAAGTGCGCCGGCTGATGACGGTCGAGACATACGGGGCCCCTGAGGCGGACGCCCTGGCGGGACGGTTCGCCCAGTTGTTCGGCGCGCTGGTCGGCAACATCGAGCGGGTCATCCGCGGCAAGCGGGAGAACGTCGAGCTGGCCATGCTGTGCCTGCTCAGCGAGGGGCATCTGCTCCTGGAGGACGTGCCGGGTACGGGCAAGACGACCCTCGCCCGTGCGATCGCGGCGAGTGTGGACGCGCAGTGGACGCGCATTCAGTTCACGCCCGACCTGCTGCCCTCCGACGTCACCGGCGTGTCGATCTTCAATCAGGCGAGCAACAAGTTCGAGTTCCACCCCGGGCCGATCTTCGCCAACATCGTCGTCGGCGACGAGATCACCCGTGGCTCGCCGAAGACGCAGTCGGCGCTGCTGGTGGTCATGGAGGAGCGGCGGGTGACCGTGGACGGGCGGCCGCAGCCGGTGCCGCGGCCGTTCATGGTGATCGCGACGCAGAACCCCGTCGACATGGACGGCACGTATCCGCTGCCCGAGGCGCAGCTCGACCGGTTCCTGATGAAGATCTCGATGGGCTACCCCGACCACGCGTCGGAGGTCGCCGTGCTCGCCGGCATGCCGTCCGGGCCGGCGGTCGACCAACTGCCCAAGGTGGCCGGCCGCGAGGACATCAAGAACATGATCGACTTCGCCGGGCGGATCCACATCGCGCCGCCGCTGTACGACTACATCGTGCACATCGTCGCGACCACGCGCCAGCATCCCGACATCCGGCTTGGCGCGAGCCCCCGCGCCAGCCTGGCGCTGCTGCGGGCCGTACGCGTCCGCGCCGCGGCGGCCGGCCGGCCGTTCGTCGTGCCGGAGGACGTCAAGGCCCTCGCGACGCACGTCATCGCGCACCGGCTCATGCTCACGCCCGAGGCGGAGCTGCGCGGCCGTGCCCCGGCCGAGCTGGTCGCCGAGGCGCTCGGCCGCGTCCCCGTCCCGCAGGCGGCCGGGGTCTGACCGTGCTGACGCGCCTCGGCTGGGGGATCGCCGCGGCGTCGGTGGCGTTGTACGCCGCCGGCGCGTGGCTCGGCTACCCCGAGGCGGTCGTGCTGGCCGCCGGGGGAGTGCTGGCGGTCGTGACGGCGCTGCTGTGGACGCTGCCCCGGCCGCGGCTCACCGTCCGCCGGGAGATCACGCCGGTCAAGGTCGCGCGAGGTGAGGCGGCCGGCGGCGTTCTGCACGTCACCAACACCGGGCGGCTCCGCCGTGCCGGGATGCGCGCCCACGACGCGTGCGGGGCGGGCGCGATCGACGTCGAGCTGCCACGCCTGCGCCCGCAGCGGGCCGAGTCGGTGACGTACGCGCTGCCCACCGGCCGGCGAGGAGAGATCCCCGTCGGCCCGCTGCGGCTCGTACGCGCCGACCCGTTCCGCCTGGCCAGGCGCGTACGGGAGTACGGCGAGCGGCAGACCCTCCTCGTACGCCCGCGGACCGTGACGCTCCCACTGCTGCCCTCCGGCCGCAACCATCACCTGGAGGGGCCGACCACCGACACCGCCCCGGCCGGCACGGTCACGTTCCACACGCTGCGCGAGTACGTCGTCGGCGACGACCTGCGGCACATCCACTGGCGATCCAGCGCCCGCACGGGCACGCTCATGGTCCGCCAGCTCGTCGACGCGAGCCTGCCGCAGACGACCATCGTGATCGACACCAACGAGGACGCCTATCCCGATCCGGACGACTTCGAGCTGGCGGTGGACGCCGCCGCGTCGGTGGCGGCCGGCGCCGCCAGGATGAGCTTCCCGGTGCGCGTCCTCACCGGCGACGGCCCGCTCGTGGAGACCCGCGGCGGATCGCACGACATCGAGCTGATCCTGGACCGCCTGGCTCGTCTCAGCGCCCACGCCGTACCGCACGAGGCGCTCGACGTCGCCCGCCGCGTACGCGCGGGCGGCTCCCTCGTCCTGCTCACCGGGGCGCGGGGGCAGATCTCCCGGGCCGGGACATTGCGCCGCCGCTTCGACCGGGTGGTGTGCGTACGGGTCCGTCCCGAGGCGCCCGGACCGGGCCTTCCCGGCATCGCGCTGATCGAGATGGCCGACCTCGACGAACTGCGCGCGGCCTGGGCGGGAGCCGTCCGATGACCACCCCGCCGAACACCCCCGCCGAGCCCGCACCGCCGCCCAAGGTCGCCGATCCCCTTCCCCGGAGCGACGCTCCGTCCGCGGTACGTCTGGCCTGCGCGCTCGTCGGCGTCACGGCGCTGGCCGTGGTCGCCGGGCTCGGCTTCCACCGGGTGTTCACGCTGCGCGACATCGGTCCGGTGGCCGGCGTCGCCGCCGTCGTCCCGGTGCTCCTCGCGGGAGCGATCTCCTGGCCGAGGCGCCGTACGTGGCCGTTGTGGATCTCCATCGCGTCGACCGTGGTGGGCTGGACGCTCGTCGCCGGCCTGACCCTGTTCCACGGTGACTTCGTGGTGATCGGCGGAGCGCTGCGGAACTCCTGGAAAGGCACCCTGACCACGCTGATGCCCGCACCGGGCAAGCCCGAGCTGCTCGTCCTTCCGCACGTTCTGATCTGGTTCGCGGCGGCCACCGGAGCCGAGGCCGTCCTGCGCTCGCGGACGAAGGCTCTTCCGGCACTTCCCGCGATCGCCGTCTTCGGCGTCGCGGTGCTGCTGGGCGTCGGCGGCCCCGGATCGAACCTCCCGGTCGCGGCCGCGCTGGTCGGCCTGATCGCCGTGCTCGTGATCATGCGCGCCGGCGGGCGAGCGGGCCGGGTACCGGCGGGAGTGGCCATGGCGGCCGCGCTGGGCCTGGTGGCGGTCCTCGCCGCGCCGGTACTCCCGGTCGCGAAGACGCCGTACGACCCGCGGGAGACGGTCGAGGCCCCACCGCCGCAGCAGCGCGACGGCGTCAGCCCCCTCGACCGCGTATCGGCGTGGCTGCAGACACCGGACCAGCAGATGTTCGCGGTGCACACCACCGACCCGGAGAACTGGCGGCTCGCCGTGCTCGACCGGTTCGACGGCGTCACGTGGACCTCCGGCGCGAGCTTCGTCACCGCGGGCACCCGGGTGCCCCCGGACGGGCACGCGAGCCGGCATCAGAGCGAGACCAGCGTCCAGCAGCGCTTCACGATCCAGAACCTGCCCGGCGTGTGGGTGCCGGCCGCGGACCGGCCTCGCACGATCAAGGGCCTGGGCGTCACGGTCGACCCCGTCAGCGGCGTGCTGACCTCCCCGCGGCAGCTCCGCTCGGGCCAGGCGTACTCGGTGACCTCCACGGCGCGCGACTACGATCCCGACCAGCTCGCCGAGGCGGAGCCGGCCCGCGACGCGGAGGGACGGGCCGCCACCGCCCTGCCGGAGTCACCCGGCACGACCGCGAGCAACGCCCAGGTCCCGGCGTTCCGCCGGCTCGCCCAGCAGGTGACCCGCGACCAGAGCACCGGCTTCCAGCGTGCCGCCAAGCTCGCCGACTATCTGCGGACGGCGGCCAGGTACGACGTGAGCGGCCTGCCCGGGCACACCTACGCGCAGCTCGACTACTTCCTCACCCGGTCCAAGCGCGGCACCTCGGAGCAGTTCGCCACCTCGTATGCCGTGCTGGCACGCGCGGTCGGCCTGCCCACCCGTGTCGTCGTCGGCTTCCGGCCGGGCGTCGGCGGGAACGGCGCTTTCGAGGTGCGCTCCGGCGACGTACTCGTCTGGCCCGAGGTCGACTTCGCCGGGCTCGGCTGGGTGCCGTTCTACCCGACGCCGGAACAGGAGGGCCGGTCGCGGCAGTCCGGCTCGGTGCCGGCCGGGGACACGCAGCAGAAGCTGGAGGCGGCGCAGAAGAACGCCGCGTCCAAGAACAAGGGCCAGGGGCCCGGCCCCGGCAAGCAGCCGGCGCCGAAGCCCGCGCCCGTACGCAAGCCCGTGCACCGGGCGACGCCCTGGTGGGTGTACGGGTCGGCCGCCGTAGCCCTGATCCCGGTCGGGTACCTGGCGGCCGTGCTGCTCCTGCCGATGCTGCGCCGCCGCCGCCGGCGTACGGCGGCCACACCCGCCGACCGGATCGCCGGAGCGTGGGAGCAGACCGTGGAGTCGCTGCACGCCGTGGGCCTCCCACCGGCGACCGCCCTGACCGCGCACGAGGTCGCAGACTTCGGCGGCCGTACGGTGACGGGCGCCGAACGCCACCTGCTTCCCCTCGCGGACCTCGTCAACCGCGCGGAGTACGCGCAGGCGCCGCCGGACCCGGCGGCCGCCGACGCCGCGTGGCGGCACACCGACCAGATCGGACGGCTCGTAGCCCAGGCAGCGGGACCGCTCAAGCGCGCCAGCCGTCGCCTGCACCCGCGTTCACTGCGCCTGCGCTGATCCGCCGGCTGCGCACCCGGCGTACGAAGTGCGGTTCCTACTGGGCCGTCGCGCCGCGGATACAGGCCGGTTTGGACCAGGCGATCGTCGCCGCCTGGCCGTCGCTCTGGCCGAGGGCGACGATCGCGCCGACCGTGAAGCAGTAGCCTTTGGACGGGTCCAGACCGCTGATCGTCGTGCTCAGGGTGCGCTTGGGGAGGGCCTGCGGGGCCTGGGATCCCGTCTCGTCCGCCTGCTGCACCATGATCGGATAGTTGTTGCCGCGTGCCAGCTTCCAGTGCAGGCTTGCCAGCTGGCCCTTGCCGACCGCGTGCACGCTGCGCGGGGTCGCGGCGCGCAGGACGTTGGGGGGCACCGCGGGCGTGGCGCTGCGCGACGGTGAGGAGGCAGGCGTTGGGCTCGAGGTCGGCGGGGCGGGGTTGTCGCCGCCGCCACCGCCCAGGAGTAGGACGCCGCTGACACCGGCGACCGTGCCCACGAGGAGGACGGCGAGCACCGCGCCGACGAGAACGCCGCGCCCGCGCTTGTCCGGCGCCGCCGGCATGGGCGGCTGGATGGTCTCCGGCAGGGTGCGTGGGGTCGGGCCGGTGTGGACCGGGGGAGCGGTCGTCTGCCGTGACGCCGGGACGGGACGCGTCGGCGGCGGGGCCGGTGTGGACCGGGTCGGCGCCGGCCGGGAGGCGGACGGCGACGCGGTGGGCCTGGACGCTGCCGCCGCGTCGGGATGGGCGGCCGGCAGGTGCGGCTCGAACGACCGGACCAGCATGTCGAAGCCGGGACCCGTGAAACCGGAGTGGTCGACCTCCGGTGCGGCCGAGCCGGAACGTCCGGTCATGGAGTCGCTGCCGGCCAGCTCCGTCACCGGCAGCCGCAGCTCCATCTGCAGGTGCTGCAGCCGGGTGGCGAACGCGACCGCGCTCGGGAAGCGGCCGGCGGGCGTCTTGGCCATCGCCTTGGCGATCACCTCGAACACCTGGGGCGGCAGATCCGGCCGCTGGATCGGCGGTGGCGGCTCGTTGAGGATGCGCATCTTCAGCGGGCCGAGGCCCGAGCCCGAGCCCGCCTTGAACGCCGGGCCGCCCGCCAGCAACTGGTACATCGACGAGGCCAGCGCGTAGACGTCGGACGTGACGCCGGGCGGCTCCCCGTTGACGACCTCCGGTGCGGCGTGGTGCGGAGTGAACGCGTTGGTGTGCGTCGCCTCGGAGGAGTCGACGAGCCGCGCGACGCCGAAGTCGGCCAGGGCCGGCTCGCCGTACCGGGAGACCAGGATGTTCTGTGGCTTGACGTCGCGGTGCAGCACCTCGGCCTCGTGCGTCGCCGCGAGCGCGCCCGCGATCTTCACGCCGATCCGCAGCACGTCCGGCACCGGCAGGGGGCCCTCACGTGACAGGCGGTCGCGCAGGGAACCGCGCTCGAAGTAGTCCATCGAGATGTACGGCCGGCCCGCGCTCGTCATGCCCGTGTCCAGGACGGTGACGACGTTGGGGTGGCCGGTGAGCCGCCCGGTGATCTGGCACTCGCGCTCGAACCGGCGCATCGTGTCGTCGTCCACGGCGTCGACCGACAGGATCTTCAGTGCCACGATCCGGTCGAGACGCTCTTGATGTGCGCGGTAGACGACGCTGAATCCGCCTTCCCCCGCCCGCTCCAGAATGCTGTAGCCGGGGACCTCGTCGATCATGGGGTCCCTTCTTCGTCGATCCGGGGCACGGGGCAGCGGGGGCGTGTCCTGTTGATGGTAGTACGTGTCCCTGACATCAGAGAGAGGGTTCCAGCGCATGGACACGACCCCCGTGACCGCGCCGATGTATGGCGTCGTCGTGAGTATCGACGTGATCCCGGGACAATCCGTTCCGGAGGGAGCGCCGCTGCTCGTACTCGAGTCGATGAAGATGGAGCACGTCGTCGTGGCGCCGGTCGGCGGCGTCGTACGCGACGTCACGGCCGTCCCGGGCGAGGTCGTCCGCGAGGACGAGCTCCTCCTGTCGATGGAGGAGGGGGAGGTCGAGGCCCCCGCCGAGCCCGAGGACGTCGCGCCGCGAGAGCGGGCCGACCTGGCCGAGGTCCAGCGCCGCCACGAGATCGGCCTCGACGCCGCGCGCCCGGACGCCGTACGACGCCGGCGCGACACCGGGCACCGTACGGCGCGGGAGAACGTCGCCGACCTGTGCGAGACCTTCACCGAGTACGGCGCGCTCACCGTCGCCGCCCAGCGCGCCCGGCGGCCGATGGAGGAGCTGATCGAGAAGACCCCGGCCGATGGTCTGGTCGCGGGCGTCGGTGACGTGAACGGCCGTCCCGCCGTCGTCCTCGCCTACGACTACACGGTCCTGGCGGGCACGCAGGGCGCCATGAACCACTACAAGAAAGACCGGATGCTCGAGCT
>JAOPYG010000084.1 GCA_025964685.1 Actinoallomurus sp.
TGTTCTACAACAAGAAGCTGTTCGCCCAGGCGGGCCTGCCGGCCGACTGGCAGCCCACGAGCTGGGACGACGTCCTCGCCGCGGGCCGCAAGCTGAAGACGCTGAGCGGGGTCACGCCGATCCAGCTCAACGCGGGCACCGCGATGACCGAGGCCACGACCATGCAGGGCGTGCTGCCCCTGCTCGCCGGCACCGGCCACGACATCCTCGAGAACGGCAAGTGGCTCGGCGACACCCCGCAGCTCAGGAGCGTGCTCGACCTGTACAAGCAGGTGTACGGCGGCGGGCTCGGCGACCCCAAGCTCCAGCAGAACCCGCAGGGCCGGGACGAGTCCTTCCAGCGGTTCTCCACGAACAAGGTCGGCATCCTGCTGGAGGGCGACTACTTCTGGCGTTCGGTGGTCAACCCCAAGGGCGGCATCGACCCGATGAAGGACCGCGACAAGGACGTCGGCTACACGCTGATCCCGGCGCAGTCGGCGGGCAAGGGCGTACGCGGGCAGGACTCGGTGAGCATGTCCGGCGGGAGCGGCTGGGTGATCAACCCGCACACCAAGAACACCTCGCTCGTGTGGGAGCTGCTGAGCTTCATGGGCTCTCGCGATGCGGTCAAGGACGAGGTCCAGCGCTCGGCGGTCGGCATCAGCCCTCGTCAGGACGTCAACGCCGAGATGCTCGGCGGCGACCCGCTGCTGAACTTCATCGCGACCAAGGTGCTGCCGATCACCGCCGTACGGCCGGGGCTCGCCGCCTATCCCCAGGTGTCGACGGCCCTGCAGAAGGCGACCGGCGACGTCGTCGCGGGTGACAGCGTCGACAAGGCGATCAAGGCCTACCAGCAGAACCTGACGCAGGCGGTCGGCGGCGCCGTCAACGTCACCACCGGCTGATCGGCTTATGGCGGAAGAAACGGGCCTGCTGCCCCAGCGTTCCCTGGGGGGCGAGGTGCCGGGCGGCGGCGACCGGCGGCAGGGGCTGGCGTTCGTCGTGCCCGCGCTGGTGCTCATCACGGTCTTCCTGATCCTGCCGGCCCTCTGGACGCTGTACCTCGGGCTGACCGACTACCGCCTCACCGGCGTCCAGGCGGCGCACCCCAAGGTCGTCGGCACCTCGAACTACACGCACGCGCTCGGCGACAAGGAGTTCCGCGACGCCCTCGGCCGTACGCTGCTGTTCGTCCTCGGCTCGGCGATCATCGGGCAGAACATCCTCGGCTTCGTCCTCGCCTGGACGCTACGGTCGGCGCGGCGCTGGGTCCGTACCCTCGTCGAGACGCTGGTGCTGCTGGCCTGGATCCTGCCGGGCGTCGTGGTGGCGTGGCTGTGGATCGCCTTCCTGAAGGACCAGGGGGGCACGCTGAACACGATCCTGCACACGCCGGGCCACGACTGGTGGTTCGACCACCCGATGGGCTCGCTGATCGTCTTCAACGTGTGGCGAGGCACGGCGTTCTCGATGATGCTGTTCGCGGCGGCACTGTCGAGCGTGCCGCCCAGCCAGCTCGAGTCCGCGCGGCTGGCCGGCGCCGGGAGCCGGCAGCAGCTGCGCGACGTGGTCATCCCGAGCATCCGCGGGCACATCCTGACCAACACGCTGCTCATCAGCCTGTGGACGTTCAACGACTTCACGCCGTACCTGATCACCAAGGGCGAGCCGCACGGGGCGTCGGCGGTGCTGCCCGTCTACATCTACCTGACCGCCCTGCCGGGGGAGCGCCTGGGCTTCGCCAGCGCGATCTCGCTGATCATGCTCGTGATCAACCTGCTGCTGGCGCTCGCCTACATCCGGATTCTGCGGAGGCGCGCGTGAGTCCCGTCGAGCTGCTTCGGCGCATCGGCTTCTACGTCTTCGTCGCGGTCGTCACCGCGTTCTTCGCGCTGCCGATGCTCTGGCTGGTGACCGCGCCGTTCACCCGCAACCCCAGCCTGTCGGTCTCGTGGCCGGACTTCACGCTCGGCAACTTCAAGCACCTGACCGACGATCCCAACGCGCTGCCGTCGCTGTACAACTCGGCCGTGCTGTCGCTGTGGACGATGCTGATCACGGTCGCGGCCGCGGCACTCGCGGCGTACGCGCTGAGCCGGGTCCGCGTCCCGGGTCGCGACGGGATCCTCTACCTGCTCCTGCTGCTGTCCTCGGTCATCACCGGTACGGCGGCGATGGTGCCGATCTTCCAGCTGATGTTCAAGCTCCATCTGCTGGACAAGGACCTCGGCGTCATCCTGGTGATGACCGGGGGTCTGCTGCCCGCGGCGATCTTCATCCTCAAGGACTTCATGGACTCGATGCCGAAGTCCTACGAGGAGTCGGCGCGGGTCTTCGGGGCCAACTCCTTCCAGGTGCTGGGCCACGTCGTGCTGCCGAACGTACGGCCGGGGCTGGCGACGATCGCCGTGTGGGCGGTGGTCAACGTGTGGGGCAACTTCCTCATGCCGTTCCTGCTGTACCGCACCCCGGAGAAACAGCCGGCCGCGGTCACGCTGAACAACTTCTACACCGAGGGCGGCCAGCCGAACCTCGCGCTCATCTCGACGTTCTCGCTGCTCTACTCGATCCCGGTGGTCATCATGTTCCTGTTCGTCAGCCGCCGGTACGGCTTCCGCTTCCATGGAGGGATCAAGGCTTGACTACTCCCTCTCTAAGTTTCGGCGCTGGTAACGCGCCAGGTGCAACCGGCCGTCGAGGAATCGAAAGGCCGAACGGGTGTAGTGAGCCGCCTGCCGGCATGTGCGCGAGTACGCCGTACGCATGACCGCAACTCTTCCAGAGGGCTATGACAATGTGTGAACGCCTTGTTTTTCGCCGACCTGACGGCAGCGACACCATGGTGAGGTACTGGTGAGGGTCTCGCTGGAAGAGGTGACCAAGGTCTTCGACGGCGGGGTGACCGCGCTGGACGGCCTGTCTCTCGACATCGAGGACGGGGAGTTCTTCGCGCTGCTCGGCCCGTCCGGGTGTGGGAAGACCACGCTGCTGCGCACGATCGCGGGGCTGGAGACGGCCTCCTCCGGAGCCGTGCGCATCGGCGAACGCGATGTGACGCGGCTGGCTCCGGGTGAGCGCGACGTGGCCATGGTGTTCCAGGACTACGCGCTGTTCCCGCACATGACGGTGGCCGACAACATCGCCTACCCGCTGCGGATCAAGAAGGTGGGCCGGGCCGAACGCCGCGCGAAGGCGGCCGACACGGGCGCGAGCCTGTCGCTGGCCGGCCTGATGGAACGCCGCCCGGCACAGCTGTCCGGTGGCCAGCAGCAGCGCGTCGCGCTGGCCCGGGCGATGGCCGCGCAGCCCACGGTCTTCCTGCTGGACGAGCCGCTCTCCAACCTGGACGCGCGGCTGCGGCTGGAGGCCCGGACGTTCTTGAAGAAGCTCCAGCACGACCTGGGCGTCACGACGGTCTTCGTCACGCACGACCAGGCGGAGGCGCTGGCGCTGGCCGACCGGATCGCGGTGATGGAGTCGGGCCGGATCCGCCAGGTCGGTACGGCGCGTGAGGTCTTCCAGCGCCCGGCGAACGTCTTCGTGGCCGGGTTCATCGGGTCCACGCCGATGAACCTGCTCCACGGCGAGTGCGTGGCCGGTGACGGCGAGGCGGCGACGGCGTGGGGCCACCAGGTCGACGTCGCGGGCGTACGCCTGCCGGTGCCGGAGGAGATCGTCACCGAGCTGAACCCGGGCGACAAGGTGATCGTCGGCGTCCGCCCGGAGTACTTCGCCGAGACCGAGGACGGCATCGGGGGCCAGGTCGAGATCGTGGAGAACCTCGGCACGACGTCATTGGTCACCCTGACGACCGAGGGCCCGCGGATCCAGGTCACGGTGCCCGAGGGCCGCGAACCCGCACCCGGAACGACCATGCACGTGAGCCCGCAACCGGGCCGGATGCTCGTCTACCGCGCCGACGACGGGGAGCTCATCGACGCCCCGTGAGACCCGCCGGGCGCGGCGGCGATCAGAGCTCGGGCGGGTTGCCGCGATCGTTGAGGGCCTCGGCGCCGTTCTGCGGCCCGCGCGAGCGGTTCGTCAGGACGAGCTGCAGCAGGAACGACGCGGCGCCGACGATCATGAGGATCACGCCCAGCGCGGGAAGGTCGATGCCGCTGAGGTGCGCCTTGATGGCCCACTTGAAGATCGCCCCAAGTGTGATCAGGAAGATGCTGACGCCAAAGCCCACCATGCCTCCGACCTGGAACCCGAAAGGGCCCGGAATTCACTTCGAGTAAACACCCGGGTGCTGTGGCACACCACCCTATCGATACCGATGGTGGCGTATGTCCCATCACTCGCACCAGAGCGATGGGACATACGGAACGGTTTCAGTGGCGGCTCAGAAGGCGTCTTCCGGAAGGTCCATGAGATCGGCGGTGGTCGCTTCGGCGATGACGCGCTCGGCGGCGAGCTTGGGCAGCTGCGTCGCGCAGAAGAACTGCGCGGCGGCCACCTTTCCGCTGTAGAACGCCTGGTCGGCCGCTGACAGCTCGTCACCGAGCCGGTTCAGGGCGATCTCGGCCTGCCGGCAGAGCAGCCAGGCGATGACCACGTCACCGAGGGCCATCAGCAGGCGGGTGGTGTTCAGGCCGACCTTGTAGACCTCTTCGGGCTTCTCCATGGAGCCGAGCGCCCAGCCGACCATCGGGGTGACGATGCCCTGCGTGTCGTCCAGCGCCTTGGCGAGCAGGGCGCGCTCCTGCTTGAGGCGGCCGTTGCCGGCCTCGCTCTCGGCGAACTCCCTGATCTGCCCGACGAGGTGCGTGAGCGCCTCCCCGTTGTCCCGCAGGATCTTGCGGAAGAAGAAGTCCATTCCCTGGATCGCCGTGGTGCCCTCGTACAGGGAGTCGATCTTGGCGTCGCGAATGTACTGCTCGAGCGGGTAGTCCTGCAGGAAGCCCGAGCCGCCCAGCGTCTGCAGCGACTGCGTCAGGACCTCGTACGCCCGCTCGGAGCCGACGCCCTTGACGATGGGCAGCAGCAGGTCGTTGACCTTCTCGGCGAGCTGGTCGCGCTCGCCCGAGGCGGTGGCGAGCTGCACCTTGTCCTGGTAGGTCGCGGTGAACAGCACCAGCGCCCGCATGCCCTCGGCGTAGGACTTCTGCAGCATGAGCAGGCGGCGTACGTCGGGGTGGTGGGTGATGGTGACGCGCGGCGCGGTCTTGTCCGCCATCTTCGTCAGGTCGGCGCCCTGTACGCGCTCCTTGGCGTACGCGAGGGCGTTGAGGTAGCCGGTCGACAGCGTGGAGATCGCCTTCGTGCCGACCATCATTCGAGCCTGCTCGATGATCAAGAACATCTGCTTGATGCCCTCGTGCACGTCGCCGACGAGGTAGCCGACCGCCGGGTGCTTCTCGCCGAACGTGAGCTCGCAGGTCGTGGAGACCTTCAGGCCCATCTTCTTCTCGACGTTGGTGACGTACGCGCCGTTGCGCTCGCCCAGCTCACCGGTCTCGGTGTCGACGAGGTACTTCGGCACGATGAACATCGACAGGCCCTTGGTGCCCGCCTTGGCGCCCTCGGGGCGTGCCAGTACGTAGTGCAGGATGTTGTCGGCCAGGTCGTGCTCCGCGCTGGTGATGAAGCGCTTGACGCCCTCGATGTGCCAGGTGCCGTCGGCCTGCTGGATCGCCTTGGTACGGCCGGCTCCGACGTCGGACCCGGCGTCGGGCTCGGTCAGCACCATGGTCGAGCCCCAGTGCCGCTCGATCGAGAGCTCGGCGAGCTTCTTCTGCTCAGGCGTGCCGATCTCCCACAGCAGCTGGGCGAAGCTCGGGCCGCTGGAGTACATCCAGATGGCCGGGTTGGCGCCGAGGATGAGCTCGGCCGCGGCCCAGTGCAGACTGCGGGGGGCGTGCATGCCGCCGAGCTCGGTCGGCAGCTCCAGCCGCCACCACTCGGCGTCGTTGAAGTATGCCTGGAAGGACTTCTTGAAGCTCTCCGGCATCGTGACCGAGTTCGTCGCCGGATCGAACACGGGCGGGTGTCGGTCCGCGTCCTCGTAGGACTCGGCGAGGACGCCTGTCGCCAGCCGGTTCACCTCGTCCAGAGCGCTGCGCGCGGTGTCCTCGTCGACCTCGGCGAACGGCCCCGAACCGAGGACGTCCTGGCGGCCGAGGAACTCGAAGAGGTTGAACTCGATGTCACGCAGGTTGCTCTTGTAGTGACCCATGAAGCACCCCGTAGCTCTCGGGCGGGCGGTCATGCCCGATTACGTACCAGTCAGTAACACTGGAAGATGCTACCCGCCAGTAACCGGACATACAAACATAAGAACCGGAAACTGCCCTCGCGCGCCTGTAACTCGGCCCCACCCGCCCTACGATGACGCCCTGTGGTCGATGCGTGGGACTCCGTCGTCGCCTGGCTCAACGGGAGCAGGCCTGATCTGACCGACACCGAGCGGCGGCTCTGGGACGCCTACCCGACCGGCGCGGTGGTCGATCTGGGCGACGATCGCCCCGACGGCACGGACGACCCGGCGCGTCTCGTACGCGCCGAGGTGATCTCGGCCCTGCTCCTCGGTGCGCGTGAGGGAGCGCCCGGCCGGGTCCCCGCGGTACGCCTGACCGGCGCCCGCATCACCGGTTCACTCGACGTCTCGGGCGGCGAGGTCGGCTGTGAGCTTCGCCTGCGGCACTGCGCGCTGGACCGGACACCGGACTTCTCCAACGCGCGTGCCCGCCAGATGCGGTTCGGCGACTGCTCGATGCCCGGCTTCGACGGCGGTGGCCTGCGGGTGGACGGGTTCTTCAGCCTCTCGGGCTCGCGGATCGACGGGGAGGTGCGGCTGATCCGCGGGTACGTCTCCGGCGGACTCCGTCTCAACGGCGCGCGCGTCTCCAACCCGGGCGGGTACGCGCTGTTCGCCGGCGGCCTGACGGTGGACGTCGGAGCCTTCATCCGCGACTCCGAGATCACCGGCGGCATCCGGCTGACCGGTGCCCGGATGACCGGCGGCCTCTTCATGGAGCGGACCACCCTGCACGACTCCGACGGGTTCGCACTGGATGGCGAGAACATGATCGTCCAGGACCGGATGGAGTGCAGTGACGGCTTCGTCTCCGACGGCCCGGTCCGCCTGCGCGGCGCGCGGATCGACGGGACGCTCTCCTTCGACCAGGGCGCGGTCCGGGCGCCCGGAAAGCGGGCGCTGCACCTGAGCCACGCGCGGGTCGAGGAGCTGATCCTCACGCCCAGCGAGCCGATCCTCGGCGAGGTGACCCTGGGGTACTCCAGCATCGACGTCATCCTCGACCGGTACGACGTCTGGCCCGAAGAGCTCCGCCTCAACGGGCTGGTCTACCAGACGCTGCGCGGGGAGCCGGAGTCGCTGCGGCTCGACTGGGTGGCCCGCGACCCGCAGGGGTTCCGCCCCCAGCCGTACGAGCACCTCGCCACCTGGCTGCGCCAGATCGGCCGGGAGGATCTCGCCCGCAAGTGCCAGCTCGCCAAGCAGCGGGCGCGCCGGGGCAATCTCAACCCGCTCAGCCACACGTGGGGCGTGCTGCTCGACTGGACGGTCGGGTACGGCTACCGGCCGTGGATCTCGGGGCTGTGGCTGGCGCTGCTGCTGTCCCTGGGCACGGTGGTGTTCAGCCTCCACCACCCGCACACGCTCAGGCAGCCGGACGAGCGACCGCAGTTCCACGCGTTCGTCTACACGCTCGACCTGATGCTGCCGCTGGAGACGTTCGGGCAGCGCAGCGCGTGGGATCCGGCCGGCTGGACCCACTGGCTGGCCTGGGGGCTGACCGGCGCCGGCTGGTTCCTCGCCACCGCTCTGATCGCCGGCGTGGCCCGGGTGCTGCGACGCGCCTGATCCCCGATCCGACAGGATGGGGATGTGGGCACATACCTGATCACCGGAGCCACGGGTGCCATCGGCGCGGACGTCGCCGAGCTGCTGCACGAGGCCGGTCACCACGTCATCCTCAGCGGGCGGTCGGCCGAGCGCCTCGACGCCATCGCGCGGCGGATCGCCGGTGACACCGGCGGCGAGCGGGTGCGGACCCTCGTCCTGGACCTGAGCGACCCCCGGCGGATCGAGCCGTCGCTCGACGGGGTCGAGTTGCCGCCGCTGGACGGCGTCGTGCACAGCGCCGGCACGGTCAGGCTGGGCACCGTCGCGGAGCTGCGCCCGGGCGACTGGCTCGACCAGCTCCTGGTGAACGCCGCCGCGCCCGCCGAGCTGACCCGGCTGCTCCTGCCCTCGGTCCGCGCGGCTCGTGGGCAGGTGGTGTTCGTCAACTCCGGATCGGGCCTGCGCGCCAACCCGGGCTGGGGCGCGTACGCCGCGAGCAAGCACGCGCTGCGGGCCCTGGCCGACTCACTGCGCGCCGAGGAGCCGGACATCCGGGTGACGTCGGTCTTCCCGGGCCGTACGGCGAGCGAGATGCAGCGTCAGGTGCGCGCCCACGAGGGCGGGGAGTACGACCCGGACGCGTTCATGTCCCCGCGTACGGTCGCCCAGGTGATCGTGAACGCCCTGGAGACGCCGCGCGACGCGACCGTGACCGACGTCAGCGTCCGGGGCTGAACGGACGTCAGGCGGCCGACCGCCGGCGTGTGAACCACGCGGCGAGGATCCCGCCGATCAGGCCGAACAGGTGGGCCTGCCAGGAGATCCCCGGCTGGCCCGGCAGCGCACCGAAGATCATCGTGCCGTAGGCCACGGCGATCAGGACGGCGACGACGATGTCGAACAGGCGGTGCTCGACGAAGCCGCGGGCGAGCAGGTAACCGAAGTAGCCGAAGATCAGGCCGCTCGCCCCGACCGTCACGGTGCCGGACGCGGACAGGAACCACACGCCGAGCCCGCTCGCCACCATGATGATCAGGCTGACCGCCAGGAAGCGCGACACCCCCCGCAGCGCCGCCAGGAATCCGAAGATCGCCAGCGGGACCGAGTTGGCCATGATGTGGTCGAGGCCGGCGTGCAGGAACGGCGCGGTGAAGATGTGCCAGAGCGAGTCCGTGTTGTGCGCCTGGATGCCGTAGTGGTTGCTGAGCGCGCCCTCGTCCGCGTAGTTCGCCACCTCCACCGTCCAGCAGGCCCCGAGCAGGACGAAGGTCGCGACAAGGGCGCCGACCAGGCGGGAGGCATGCTCGGCGAGTCCGTCGCTCGTCGAGCGCGCGGGGAGGAAAGCGTCTGTCATGACGCAACGGTACGTCCCCCTGATGTGTCTCTGAAATAAGGTCGACCGGTGCACATCGACGGGGATTTCACCGGAGTGGACTGGTACGGCCGTGACCTGGGCGATGCGGTCTTCCGCGACTGCCGGTTCGTCGACGCCGACCTCAGCGAGACGAGCACGCGGGGCGCGGTGTTCGAGGAGTGTGACTTCTCCGGAGCGAAGCTCAACGTCTCCACGCACGAGCGGACGGCGTTCCTGCGCTGCCGCTTCCACCGCGCCTCACTGTTCGACGCGACCCTCGACGGCTGCAAGCTCACCGGGAGCGACTTCGCCGGGGCGACGCTGTACCCGGTCACGGTGAGCGGAGGTGACTGGAGTTATGTGTCGCTGCGCGGGGCGCGGCTGGCGCGGGTCGACCTGTCCGGGGTCAACCTCGCCCACGCCGACCTGACCGAGGCGGACCTTCGCAAGGCCGTGCTGCACCGAGCCGACCTGTCCCACGCGCGGCTCGGCAAGGCGCGGCTCAAGGAGGCGGACCTGCGGGAGGCGCGTCTGGAGGGCGTCGACACCCGCGAGCTGGAGCTGTCCGACGTACGGGTGACGATGCTCCAGGCGGTCGTGTTCGCCCGGCATCGCGGGGCGATCGTCGAGGTGTGAGTCAGTGCCAGGCGGGCGCGGTGGGAAGCGGCTTGAGACGCAGGTAGCGGCGCTCCTCGGGCGTCGTGCCGCCCCAGATGCCCGCGGGCTCGCCCGCGCGCAGTGCCCAGCTCATGCAGTCGGCGGTGACGGGGCACCCGGCGCACACCCGCTTGGCCTCCTCGACCTGCTCCTCGGCCGGCCCGGCCACGCTGACCGGGTAGAACAGTTCGGGGTCCACGCCGCGGCAGGCGGCCAGGTCCGTCCAGTGCTCGATGTTCACGCGTGCTCCAGGTCGAACAGGGCGGCCACAGCCTCGGGTGGTGCGCTGTCGCGCCCCCGGGCCGGCAGCAGCCGGTCGATGATCCGTTGTAGTGACGCCTCGATGAGACCCAGGTGATCGTCGGCGAGGGCCGGCGCCCGGCGTGCGAGCCGGGCCAGCTCCGCGGCGACGAGTTCCTCGAGACGGTGGTCCAGCAGACGAGTCGGAGACACCAGCTCGGGCGATACGGTCACGGCCGTCTCCATCGACGTCTTGACATGTTGTAGTACTACCAACTGTAGTACTACGCGCGGTCGTGTCAATGCGCTCTACAGTGATTCGCGTGCCAACCGATGTGATCTTCCGCTCCGCCACCGAGGCCGACCTGCCCGCCATCGTCGCCCTGCTCGCCGACGACGCGATCGGCGCCGGCCGCGAGGGGGAGTCCGACCGCTACCTGACCGCGTTCCGCGACGTCTCGGCGGACCCGCGCAACCACGTGGTCGTCGCCGACATCGGCGGCGAGGTGGCCGGCACCCTCCAGCTCACCTACATCCCGGGACTCAGCCGGATGGGCGCCGAACGCGCCCAGATCGAGGGCGTACGCGTCGCCTCCACCCACCGGGACCGCGGCCTGGGCCGCGAGATGATCACCTGGGCCGTCGACCAGGCGAAACGACGGGGCTGCGGTCTGGTCCAGCTCACCTCGGACAAACGCCGCACCGACGCGATCCGCTTCTATGCCTCTCTCGGCTTCGAGTCCACCCACGAAGGCTTGAAACTGTCGCTGTAGGCCCCGGCGGGCGGCGCGGGCCATGCGTCGGTCAAGGGTGTTCCTCGATTGTGTTGTCGGTGCCCCGGCACGGCGGTGACCGCTGAATCATCTGCCTCATCACCGGCGAGGCAATCGGGAGAGCCCCATGGGGGACAAGGAGCTGTTCGGCGGAATCGAACCCACGTGGCGCGTCGCGGTCGCCGCCGAGTTCTGCCGGATCGAGGAGATCTGTTCGCGCGCGGCGCGTGCGCAGTGGGAGACCGTCACGATCTGGCGGTTCATCAACCTGGGGCTCGGCTCGACCGCCGTCATCGCGGCCGGCGTGGCCGGCAGCGTGGTGCTCGCCGGCGACCGCTTCCCGGTGATGGCCGGCACGCTGGCCCTGGTCGCCGCGATGCTGACGACCATCATCAGCATGGTCGGCCCCGCCCGCAAGGAGAACCAGGCGGTCGAGGCCGCGAAGGCCTACCAGTCCGCGGAGACGGCCGCCCGGCAGGCACGGCAGGTCGACCTGCCCGGCCACACGTTCGCCCAGGCGCGCCAGAGCCTGTGCGACCTGACCGAGCGCTGGCACGCGGCCAACCGTACGGCCACGCCGGTGCCCCGGTGGGCGCAGCGCCGCGCCGGCCGCGGCGCATACGGTCACCGGGCCGAGGAGATCATGACCGACCGGATGAGCGAGGTCGTCCGCGTCTTCCGTGTCTCCCGGCGCACCGCCGACCAGGTGTCGTGACCCCCCGCCGGCGGGCTCGCCGGCAGAACCTTCCGGCGACCGGGAAGGGCCGAGACAGTGCGACACGCGATTCGGTACGACGAAGAGCTGCGACTGCTCGGGGAGCTGTGCAGGGAGCTGGTCAAACTCGGACTGGGCGTCGGTTTCCGCGACGCGCTGCCCGGGCTGACCGTGACGACCGACGTCCCCGGCGTGCCGCTGTACGTCTTCGTCAGCGAGTCGGGCACCGACTTCGACTGGCACAACGCGGAGATGCGTCATCCGGTCGGCGACGCGGCGGGCGCCGCCCGGCGCATCGCGGTGTTCCTCCGCGACCACCGCATGGGTCAGGGATAGCGCTCACTTCCCGCCGACACCGGCCATGCCCGCGACGAGCCAGCGCCGGGCGAACAGGTAGACGACGAAGATCGGCAACGCGGACAGCAGCACCGCCGCCATGAGTCCGGGGATGTTCGAGCTGAACTGGCCCTGGAAGTTGTACAGGCCCAGCGTCTGCACCCGCTGTTCGTCGGACTGGGTGAGGATCAGCGGGAACAGGAAACCGTTCCAGGCGTTCAGCGCGGAGTAGACGGACACGGTCGTCAGCGAGGCACGGCTGAGCGGCAGCGCGAGGCTCCACATCAGCCGGACCGAACCACTGCCGTCGATGGTCATCGCCTCGTACAGCTCCCTGGGCACGTCCCGGAGCGCGGAGGAGAGCACGAGGACGCTGAGCGGCAGTCCGAAGGCGACCGTGGGCAACACGATGGCGGTCAGCGAGTCGTACAGGTGCATCCGCGTGATCATGAGATAGACCGGGATGATCGTGGCCTGCGCGGGGATCGCCAAGCCGGCGAGGAAGAGCCGGAACACCCCGGAGACCGCCCGGCTGCGCGACCGCACGATCGCGTACGCGGCCGGGAACGCGAGCAGCACGGTGAGTACCGCGCTCGCGACGGTGACGATCGCCGTGTTGATCAGGTAATGGGTGAAGCCCCGATCGAAGACGTCGGCGAAGTTGTGGCCGGTGAGATGGTGGGGCAGGGAGAGCGGACCGCCGTCGAGGTAGGAGTCGGTGGTCTGCAGGGCGTCCTTGACCATGAGGTAGATCGGCGTGATCACGAACGCCAGCCAGACGAGCGACGCGACGCCCGCCGCCCAGTTGGCCCGCCCGAGCCTGCGGCCGGCCGTCCGCCGGAGGCGGCCCGGTCCGCTCTGCCTGACGACGGCCATCCTCAGATCCCTTCCAGCGTGCTGCGCATCTTGGCGAAGCCGGAGAACCGGACGATGAGCATCGACAGCGTGGTGCCCAGCGCGACGAGCGCCAGCGCGATCACGCTCGCGTACCCCATCTGGTAGTCGCGGAAGGCGGTCATGTACATGTGCTGGGGCAGGATGTTGGTCGCGCCTCCGGGCCCGCCCCCGGTGAGGATCAGCACCGTCTCGAAGTAGGTGAGCGATCCGACCAGCATCAGCACCGACGACGTGACGATGGTGTTCCGCAGCTGCGGCAGTGTGACGTGCCGGAACTGCCGGACCCGCCCGGCACCGTCGACGGTCGCCGCGTCATAGAGCGACTTGGGGATCTGACGCGCCGCCGCCTGGTAGAGCAGCGTGTGGAACGGCACGAACTGCCAGGACACGACCACGATGATGCATCCCAGCGCCCCGCGCGAGCTGCCGATGATGTTGCCGTCGGGAAAACCGATGGAGGGGCCGAACTTCGCGGCGAGCCCGAAGTTGGGATCCAGGAGTGTCAGCCACGTGATGGCGATCGCCGCCGTCGACATGAGCAACGGCAGGAAGAAGAGCGAGGAAAGGACCGCGCGGTTGCGCTGCCGGCCCGCCGCCCACACGCCGAGCAGCAACGCCAGCGGGGTCTGCACCGCCCAGGACAGAACGGTGAGCACCGCGCTGATCCGCAGGGACTGCAGCACGGACGGGTCGGACGCCATCCGGGTCCAGTTGTCGAAGCCGTTGAAGGCCGGCGTGCCGAGGCCGTTCCAGGAGGTGAAGGACAGCACCGCGACCAGCACCAGCGGCAGCCCGGCGAACAGCATGAAGAACAGCGTCGCCGGCAGGACCCACAGCACACCCGGCCGAGCCGCCCGGTCGGTGCCCTTCTCGGCCGCACGGACGCCGCGGCGCCGTGCGACCGGAAGCGCGGCGGTCACTTCACCGACTCCATGGCGGCGACGAACTGCTCGGGGGACTGCTTTCCGGCGAAGACCTTCTGCAGGTTCGACAGCAGCGGCGTCTTGAACTGCGGCATCAGCGCCTGGTCCCACGACAGGGTGAAGCTCGGAGCCTTCTGCACCAGCTGGTAGACGTACCGCGCGAAGTCGGGCTGGGGAGAGGCGGCCAGCCGGGACTCCAGGCCGGTCACGGCCGGCACGTCGCCGGTCTTGATGAGCGCGTCGACGTACGCCGGCGCGGCCATCTCCTTCTTGAGGAAGGCGACCGCGGCGTCCTTGTCACCGGACTTGGTAGTGATCGAGAAGTAGTTGGTCGGGTTGCCGACCACGGCGTTGGGGTCGCCCTTGCCGCCGGCCACCGACGGGAACGGCGCGAACCCCAGGTCCTTCTGGGCGAAGCTCCGGTGCCGGTCGACCTGGTTGGAGACCTCCCAGGTGCCCATCAGGTGCATGGCCGCCTTGCCCTTGGCGAACAGCAGGCCGGCGCCGTCGTTGACGTAGTTCACCGAATTGAAGTTCGTGCCGAACGCGCCGCGGCCGACCAGGTCGCGGATCTGCTGCAGGGCCGCGGTGACCGCCGGATCGCGCCAGGCGCCGGGCTTTCCGGCCGCGATGTTCTCGAACACCGAGGGCCCGCCGGATCGTTCGACCAGGTACTCCAGCCACATCAGGCTCGGCCACTGGTCGAGGCCGCCGAGCGCGAACGGCTGGATCTTCTTGCCCTTGAAGAAGTCGACCAGCTTGAGCAGGTCGTCGTAGGTGGCGGGCGGTTTCTGGCCCTGTTCGGCGAAGAGCGACTTGTTGTAGAAGAGAACGACCGGCTGCATGCCCCGCATCGGTATGCCGTAGTACTTGCCGTCGATCTTCCCGGCGTCGAGCACCGAAGGCAGGAAGGAGTTCTTCCATGCCGTGTCGGCGGCGAGCTTGTCACTCAGGTCCATCAGCCCACCGGCCTGCACGTAGTTGCGGATGCTGCCGCTCCCCCAGTTGAACAGCAGGTCGGGCGGGGTGGGCGAGCCCATGCTCACCCGCAGTTTGTCGGCGTAGACCGCGCCGTCGCTGGAGATCGGAAGCAGTTTCACCTTGCTTCCGGTCGCGGACTTGTTGAAGTCATCGACCGCGGTGTTCTGCACACGGTTCTGAGCCTGGTCGACCAGGACCCAGGCCTGTAGCGTCTTCGCGCCTCCCTTCGCGCCGCCTGGCCCGGAGGTTCCGCAGGCGCTGAGAATCGGGGCGGACAGGCCGGTGATCGCGGCCGCGGAAAGGAAGGTGCGGCGCGAGAGGGGCGACTCGCCCATCAGGACCTCCTTGGCTGGGGGTGACAGAACGGTCCGAAGATGCGGGCGATAGATTTTCGAAAAGTATCGATATCTATATCTGCCGTACCCTAGAAAAGGTCGGTACATCGGTCAAGGCCTAATGTCGAACTCGTGAACTATCACGGTTCCATCGGCGCATTGGCCGGACTGGGACGTCTCGAAACTTTGCGATACCATTCGTGATCACCGGGCTGGCGAAGGAGATCCACCGTGGTACGTCGAGTCGAAACCGGGGCGGTCGTACGCGGTCCTCGGGAGGGCGGCGCGTGAGCGAGCAGACCGCACGTCCCACGCTCGCCCTGATCGCGTCGGAGGCGGGCGTCTCCCAGGCCACCGTCTCGAAGGTGCTCAACGGCCGCACCGACGTCGCTCCCGCGACGCGTGAGCGCGTCGCGAACCTGCTCAGGACGCACAACTACCTCGCGCCGGGTGGCCGGCGAGCGCGCAGATCCGGGCTGGTCGATCTCGTCATCGGCGGTCTGGACAGCCCCTGGGCGGTGGAGATCCTGCGCGGCGTCGAGGCGGAGTGCGCCGAACGCGGTGCCGGCATCGTCGTGTCCCTCGTACGCGACGACGACGCGCGGCCCCCCAGCTGGACCTCCCTCACGACCATGCACGACAGCGACGGCGTGATCCTCGTGACCTCGCGCATGACGCCGCAGCAGCGCGAGCAGCTCGAACGCGCGGGCGTCGCCCTCGTGGTCATCGACCCCGTCGACCTGCCCGACACCGACCTGGCCAGCGTCGGCGCGACCAACTGGGCCGGCGGTCTGGCCGCGACCGAGCACCTCCTCTCGCTCGGGCACCGGCGGATCGCGGCGATCGGGGGCCCCCGCGAGATGCTCTGCACGCAGGCGCGCATCGACGGCTACCGCGCGGCGCTCGAACGCGCCGGTCTCGAGTTCGACCGCCGGCTGGTCCTCTACGGCGACTTCCGGCACGAGGGCGGCTTCCGTGCCTCACGTGACCTGCTCGCCATGGCGGACCGGCCCTCCGCGATCTTCGCGGGCAGCGACCAGCAGGCCATGGGTGCCTACGAGGCCGCCCGGCAGGCCGGGTTGCAGGTGCCACGCGACCTCAGCGTCGTCGGGTTCGACGATCTTCCGCTGTGCCAGTGGCTGTCACCGCCGCTGACGACGGTCCGCCAGCCCCTGGAGGAGATGGGGCGGCTCGCGGCCCGCACGCTGTTCCAGCAGCTCGACGGCGAGCCGCTGGTGAGTCCCCGCATCGAGCTCGCCACCGAGCTGCGGGTCCGGCTGTCCACCGCGCCGCCGGCCGCGTGGATCTAGGAGGGCCACCATGACCGAGACGCTCCGAACCGAGGAGCTGTGGCGCGATCCGCGCCTCCCGATGGCCGAACGCGTCGCCGATCTGCTCGGCCGCATGACCCTCGAGGAGAAGGTCGGGCAGCTCGTCGGCTACTGGGCCGAGTCGGCCCGCGAAGGCGAAGAGGTGGCGCCGCTCCCCGACGACTTCGGTGAGCCCCCCGCGCTGGAGGAGATCATCCCCTTCGGCCTGGGCCAGCTCACCCGGGTCTACGGCACGGCGCCGGTGCGCCCCGCCGACGGGGCCGCGCGACTGCGCGAGCTCCAGTCGCGGGTCACGGCGGCGAACCGCTTCGGCATCCCCGCGATCGCCCACGAAGAGTGCCTCACCGGCTTCATGACCTGGACCGCGACGGTGTTCCCCGCCCCACTGGCCTGGGGGGCGAGCTTCGACCCGGACCTGGTCGGAGAGATGGCCGCCGCCATCGGGACGAGCATGCGGCGTGCCGGCGTGCACCAGGGCCTGGCCCCCGTCCTCGACGTCAGCCGCGACCACCGGTGGGGCCGTACGGAGGAGACGATCGGCGAGGACCCCTACCTCGTCGGCGTCATCGGGAGTTCCTACGTCCGCGCGCTGGAACGGTCCGGCGTGATCGCCACCCTCAAGCACTTCGCCGGCTACTCCGGCTCACGCGGAGGCCGGAACATGGCGCCGTCGGCGATGGGCCCGCGGGAGTTCGCGGACGTCATTCTGGAGCCGTTCGTGCTGGCGATCCGCGAGGGCGGCGCGCGTGCGGTGATGAACTCCTACGCCGACGTCGACGGCGTCCCTCCGGCGTCCGACGAACGGCTGCTCACCGACCTGCTCCGCGACGAGCTCGGCTTCACCGGCATCGTCGTGGCGGACTACTTCGCGATCTCCTTCCTGGAGGAGATGCACGCGGTCGCGGCATCGCCCGGCGAGGCGGGCGCCCTCGCCCTGCGCGCGGGCGTCGACGTCGAGCTGCCCACGGTGCGCTGCTACGGCGCACCGCTGGTCGAGCTGGTCCGCAGCGGGGCCGTGCCCGAAGAGCACGTCGACCGGTCGGCGACGCGGGTGCTCACGCTCAAGTGCGAGCTGGGTCTGCTCGACCAGGGCTGGGCCGCCGAGGCCGAGGCGACGGACCTGGACCCTCCCGAGCTGCGGCGGCTCGCGCGCCGGCTCGCGGAGGAGTCCATCGTCCTGCTGGCCAACGACGGCGTGCTCCCGCTGCGCGCGCGGCGGCTGGCCCTCACCGGTCCGCTGGCCGACACGCCGCGGGCGATGCTCGGCTGCTACACGTTCCCCAACCACATGTCCGGCCGGTATCCGGACCTGCCCATCGGCGTGGAGATTCCCACGCTCGCCGAGGCGCTCCGTGCCGAGCTGCCGGACGCCGACCTGACGCTGGCCGCCGGCTCCGACGTCCTGGTGGCCGAGGACGCCGACATCGAGGCGGCGGTCACGGCGGCACGGGACGCCGAGGTGTGCGTGCTGGCGCTCGGCGACCGCGCGGGCATATTCGGCCACGGGACGTCGGGAGAGGGCTGTGACGCCGAGACGCTCGCCCTTCCGGGCCGGCAGCGCGAGCTCGCCGAGGCGGTGCTGGCCACCGGCACTCCGACGGTCATCGTGCTGCTGACCGGCCGCCCGTACGCTCTCGGCGGCATCGCCGACCGCGCCGCGGCCGTGGTGCAGGGCTTCTTCCCCGGTGAGGAGGGCGCCGCGGCGATCACCGGGATCCTGTCCGGCCGCCTGGAACCGTCCGGCCGGCTGCCGGTGAGCGTGCCGCGCCACCCCGGCGGCCAGCCCGGCACGTACCTGCGGCCCCGTACGGGCGCGTCGTCCCGCTGGAGCTCGGTGGACCCCGAACCACTGTTCGCGTTCGGGCACGGGCTGACCTGGACCCGCTTCGGCTACGAGGACCTCCAGGTGGACTCCTCGGCGCCGACCGACGGCACGGTCGACGTCGCCGTCACCGTGCGCAACCTGGGCGGGCACGCCGGCACAGAGGTCGTGCAGCTCTATCTGACCGATCCGGTGGCCTCGGTCGTACGCCCGGTCCGCTGGCTGGCCGGCTGGGCGCGAGTGCGGCTCGAGCCGGGCGCGGCGTCGCGCGTGAACTTTTCGGTGCACGCCGACCGCACGTCGTTCACCGACCGCGACCTGCGGCGCGTCGTCGAGCCCGGCACCATCGAGGCGGCGGTCGGCGGCTCCTCCGCGGACCTGCCGTTGCGGGGAGAGTTCGTCCTGACCGGCGCCCAGCGCGCGCTCGGCACCGATCGGGTGCTCACCGTCCCCGCCACCGTCACGCCCTGCTGAGCGTCACTCGACGACGAGCTCGACCGGGATGTTGCCCCGCGTCGCGTTGGAGTACGGGCAGACCTGGTGCGCGGCCTCCAGCAGCTCGCGGCCCGTCTCGGCGGGGACGTCGTCCGGCAGCTCCACGCGCAGCGTGACGCTGAGGCCGAAGCCGCCGGCGCCGTTGGGGCTGATGCCGACCTCGGCGGTCACCGCGGCGTCGGCCAGGTCGACCTTCTTCTTGCCCGCGATCATGTTCAGCGCGCTCGCGAAGCAGGCCGCGTAGCCCGCGGCGAACAGCTGTTCGGGGTTGGTGCCCGCGCCGTCACCGCCCATCTCCTTCGGCCGGGCGAGGGTCACGTCGAGCTTCTTGTCGGAGGTGACGGCGCGGCCGTCACGGCCCGAAGCGGTGGCGACCGCGGTGTACATGGCGCTCATGAGACTTCTCCTTTGGCAGACAGACCTGTCTGTGCGACTGGTCCCGATGGTAGACAGATCTGTCTGGTATTGTCAACACATGTCCATGACCGACACCGCGGTGCGACGGCGTCAGGGTTCCGCCCGGCGACGGGTGCTCGACGCCGCCGGCACCCTGTTCTACGCCGAGGGCATCCACGCGGTCGGCGTCGACCGGGTCATCGCCGAGGCGGCCGTGGCGAAGGCGACCTTCTACCACCACTTTCCGTCCAAGGACGACCTGGTCGGCGCCTATCTCCAGGAGCAGAGCGACCAGGTCCGCGGCGTGACGCTCCCGACCGGTGACACGCCTGAGGAGCAGATCCTGTCGGTGTTCGACGCCATCGGGGAGTACACCTGCGGGCCGGGCTTTCGCGGCTGCGCGTTCGTCAACGCGGCGGCGGAGTATCCGGACCCCCGTCACCCCGTGCGCCGCGTCATCGCCGCCCACCGCGAGTGGTTCCACGGCGTGCTCCGCGACCTGCTGACCGCCGCGGGCCGGCCGGACGCCGTCCGTACCGCCGCGATGCTCGTCGTGCTCCGCGACGGCCTGGTCGTCCGGGGCGACCTCGATCACCCGGCCGACAGCGAGACCCGCGCCCTCGTACGCGAGGCCGTGACGCGCGTCCTGGCCTGAGCCGCACATGAACAAGAAGGGCGGCGCCCCGTCGTGTCGACGAGACGCCGCCCAGAGGCGATCGGTTCGCTCAGGCCACCGGGACGATCCGGTCGAGCGCGGGAACCCCGACGCCGGTGCTGCCCGCGGCTCCCAGGTAGGCGGCGAAGGCGTCGATGTCCTGGGCCCCGCCGAGGGCGTCGGCGCCCTCGTTGAAGACCGTGAACCCGTCGCCGCCGAACGCCAGGAAGTTGTTCATCGTCACGCGCATGCTCGTGGTGGGGGTGATCAGCGTGCCGTTGACCCAGATCTTGCCGATCTTGGCGTCGCAGGTCGCCGCGCTCGGGTTCGACTCGTACTTCAGCGTCGAGGAGATCTGCAACGTCTTGGCCGAGATCTGGCCGCCGCAGCCGACGAAGTCCTGCTCCAGCACCCGCTTCAGCATGTCACCGGTCATCGTCTTGGTGACCAGGCTGTTGCCGAACGGCTGAACCGTGAACGCCTCGCCGTAGGTCACCTCGCCGGGCGCCTCACCGCCGGAGGAGATGTCGCTGGTCTTCATGTCGGCGCGTACGCCGCCGGGGTTCATGAACGCGACCTGCGCACCGCCCTTGTCCGGCGCCGAGGTGGCCGCGAGCTGGGCGTCCGCGATGACGTCACCGAGCGCCGTCTCGCCGAGCACGGACGGCGTGCGGGTGAGGTCGCCCTGGAGCTTGCCGATCACCTTGTTGGCCAGGGGCGCCGATGCGGTGACGTACTGCTGGACGATCTTGGCCACGGCCGGGTCGGCCTTGCTCGGGTCGTCTTCGCGGACCACGCCGGGGGCCGGGGTGTTCTTGGCGTTCTGCACCACCGAGTTGACGGCGTCGGCGGCGACCAGCGTGCCGGTGCGGTCATCGACGGTGAGCTTGATGTCGCTCAGCATCCTGCCGAACGACGACGCGCTGGTGATGAGCCGTGTCACGCCGTTGACCGTGATCGTGCAGCGGTACTCCACGTGGGTGTGACCGGAGACGATCACCTTGATCGAGGGGTCGAGCTTCTTGGCGATCGTCTCGATGTCGCTGCCGGCCAGGTTGCCCGCGCAGCCGTTCGGGCCGGTGGGGGCGCCGGTCTGGAGACCGCCCTGGTGGATGACGAGCACCGGGATGTGGACGCCCTTCTTGGCCAGATCCTTGGCGGCCCGGTTCGCCGCCGTGGCCTCGTCCTCGAAGGTGAGGCCCTCGACACCGGAGGGCGTGACGATCGTCGGGGTGGCCTGGAGGACCTCGCCGATGAAGCCGACCGAGATCGGCCGTCCGCCGGTGGAGGGGAACCTCTTGATGCCGTACGCCGGGAACAGCGGCTTCTTGGTCGCGTTGTCGATGACGTTCGCGGCCAGGTACTGGAAGTCGGCGCCCGGGTAGGTGTTCGTCGTCGTCAGCCTGCCGTGGCGCTTGACGGTGTACGGCGCGGCGGTGCAGCCCGTCGAGGCGCAGCCGCCGTCCTGGATACGCCTGAGCTCGTCCTTGCCCTTGTCGAACTCATGGTTTCCGACCGAGGCGAAGTCCACATTCATCAGATTGGACATGACCGTCGCCGGCTCCTCCTTGAAGAGGCCGTTGACGAGGGGGCTCGCGCCGATGTTGTCACCGGCCATGACGGTCGCCTGCCGGGCGCCGTACTGGTTCTGCTTGTCGTGCACGGCCTTCGCCAGGTAGGCGGCACCGCCCGCGAATTGGCCGTACTGCGTCAGCGCGGCCGGCTCCAGGTTGCCGTGGAAGTCGTTCCAGGCGAGCAGGTGGACGTCGGTGGTGCGCTTCGGGTGGTGTTCGCCCGCCCAGTCGACCGTGACCTTGTCTGAGAGCGTGTTCGCGCCGGCGATGGTGACCGCGCCGGCGGGCGGTGCTCCGGTCACGGCCAACGGCGCCGCGGCCACCGCACCGAGTGCGACGACGATCAGCCCGACGCGGCCCGCGCGCGAGCGTATGAACGCTGGGATCACTACATCCTCCGAGGAGCTCCGAAGTACCGCCCGTACTGTCGCATGGGCGGTCGCGGGCCGGAAGACACCCCATTAATTCGTGCTCTTCGCGTGATTTACCGCTTTAAGGGCTGATGAGCGTTCAACTACCTGCCTCACCTGCGACGGCGGTCGTACACATGGCACGGCTAGCGTCCCCGCGGGGAATTCATCGAGTGAAACGGGGATGTTGTGTCTACCGAGCGGTTCTTCGACGGCCGTGAGATGTTCATGGTGCATGACATGTTCCGTCGCGAGTTCGGCCTCATGCCGAGGGTCGTCCGGGGCGTGAGGGCCGGCGACCGAGAACGCACGCGGATCGTCGCCGCCCACATCACGGGCCTCACCACGGTCCTGCACACCCACCACCACGGCGAAGACGTGCATGTCTGGCCGGCGCTGCTCCAGCGCGGCTCAGCCGACGTGACACGGGTCATCGATCTCATGGAGAACCAGCACGCGAGGATCGAGGAGCTGGCCGCCGAGGTCGACGCGGCCGTGGGGGCCTGGCGGGGCGCCACCGCGGAGTCCCGCGACGCCCTGGCCGACCTCCTCGACCGGCTGATCCGGCTGATCAAGGACCACATGCGGCTGGAGGAGGAGCGCGCGGTACCCCTCATGGAGAAGTACATCACCGCGGCCGAGTGGACCGCGATGCTCCAGGCGGAGACCGGCGAGATGGATCCCGAGACGCTCACACTCGGCTTCGGCATGGCGATGTACGAAGGCGATCCCGACATCGTCGCGGCGGTCATCTCCACCATGCCGGCGGAGGTCCGGCCGGTGATCCACTCCATGGCGACGCAGGCGTACGCGGCGCATGCCGAACTCATCTACGGGACGCCCACCCCACCACGCAGCACCGAGCTGTGAGTTCGCGGGTGGCCTCGCTTCGCCTGTTGTGGCGTATTTCCTGGTCCGGCTACATTGCCGCCTGTGCGTACTCCAGCCTCATCCACGGACGCGCCGCCCGTTGACGGTGCGCCTGGCGGGCGGCGTCTGCCCGAAGCCGGTCTGGCGGTCGTCACGGCCCTGATCGTGGCCGCCGTCCTGCTGCGGCCCGTGCTGACCGGGTTGCTCAAGCACCCCGCCGCGGCCAACTGGGCGACGATCTTCGTGGCGATCACGATCCAGGCGATGCCGTTCCTGGTGCTCGGGGTGGCGGTCAGCGCGGCGATCGCGGCGTTCGTGCCGCCGGGGGTGATCGCGCGGATGCTGCCCGGCCGGCCGGTGCTCGCCGTCCCCGCCGCCGCGGTGGCCGGCGCGGCGCTGCCCGGTTGCGAGTGCGGCTCGGTGCCGGTGGCGGCCCGGCTCGTGTCGATCGGTGTCACGCCGGCGGCGGCGTTCGCCTTCCTGCTGTCCGCCCCCGCGATCAATCCAGTCGTCCTCGTGTCGACGGCCGTGGCGTTCCCGGACCGGCCGATGATGGTGCTCGCGCGGCTGATGGCGAGCCTGGTCGCCTCCGTCGCGATGGGCATGCTGTGGATCGCGTTCGGCCGCGATGACCTGCTGAAGGCGCGGCGCGCTCCCGACGGCGACGAGAGCGGACGCCGCCTCACCCGCTTCCTGGCCACGGCACAGCACGACTTCCTGCAGGCAGGCGGCTTCCTGGTGATCGGGGCGGCCGCCGCCGCGACGCTGCAGACGCTCGTACCCCGTGACCTGGTGAACTCCATCGCCCGCCCCGGCCCGATCTCGGTGCTCGTTCTCGGCGTCCTGGCGGTCCTCGTGTCGCTCTGCTCGGAGGCGGACGCCTTCGTCGCCGCCGGGCTCAAGCAGTTCTCGCTGACCGCACGGCTGGCGTTCCTGGTCGTCGGGCCGATGGTCGACGTGAAGCTGTTCGCCCTGCAGGCCGGCACGTTCGGCCCACGGTTCGCCTGGCGATTCTCCCTGGCCACCTTCGCGGTGGCAGTGACGTCGGCGGGCCTGATCGGCTGGTGGCTCCTATGAGTGAGGACGCGCGGGCGACGACCGTTCTGCTGGTCGGGGCGCTGATGATGCGGCTGGCGATCGGCGGCGCGTACGCCAAGTACGTGCGCACCGGGATGGGCCCGTTGCTACTGGTCGCCGGGATACTGCTGGCCGGCCTGGGCCTGTTCGGCGTCGTGCGCGCGCTGCGGCGCGGTGGGAGACCGGCCGACGCCGACGCGCACGGCCACCATCATGGCGGGCGCATCGGCTGGCTGCTGCTCGCCCCCGTACTCGCCCTGTTGCTGGTCACGCCGCCCACGCTGGGCAGCTTCGCGGTCTCGCGCAGCGCGGCCGTGAACGTCACCTCCGGCGGGAAGGTCTTCGACGCGCTGCCCCCGGGCCGTACGGTGCCGATGACACTGCTGGAGTTCGACGAGCGGGTCGAGGACCACCGGGGGGTCAGCTTCGGCGCCGTCCAGGTGCGGCTGACCGGCTTCGTCACGCCGTCCTCCGACGCCCAGGGGTTCCGCATCGCGCGCTACCAGATCGCGTGCTGCGCCGCCGACGCGGTCGCCTCCGTCGTGCGGGTGACGGGCGCGTCGGGGAGCCGGCCGGCCCGCGATCAGTGGGTGACGGTCACCGGCACGTTCGCCCCGACGCCGGATCGGGTGCCGGAGCTGCGCGCGGTCAGCGTGGCCGAGATCACCACACCGCTGGACCCGTACGAGTGACGCTTACGCCCGGTCGCCGCATGGAGGTGCGGAAACAGGTCCTCGACATCGCCAGCGCTGGCTAGCGCCCGCGCCTCCTGAGGCCACGACGGATGCGTTCGCGCCAGAGGCCCCGGTGCTCCTCGAAGAGGAACAGGCCCAGGGCCGCGGTGAGGACGCCCGCAGAGATCCAGATCGCGTGCCGGCCCAGGTGCAGGGTGAGCCAGCCTCCGGCGAAGGCCCCGACCGTGAAACTGCCGATGATGATCAAAAAACTGCGCGCCTTCCGTACCGCCTCGGCGTCATGGTCGGCGACCGCCTGGTAGGCCGCCTGCGCGGCCGTCCGCAGGTTGCCGGTCACCATCGCCGTGTTGTACGGCCAGATGATCAGCGTGCGGAAGGTCGTGACCTGCACCGACGCCGTGAACGCGATCATCACGACGATCAGGCTGTCCGGCACGCCGCGCGGCAGCAGACCCACGACTCCCAGCACGATGATCTCCAGCACCAGCGCGAACCGGGCCGGATACCGCAGTGCGCCGGCGACACGTGGCCGGCTCAGGGTCTCCGCCACCACCACGCCGATCACGAACGCCAGCAGGGACGGGACGTGCCGTACGGCCGCGGCCCACTGCTGGCGCGCCGCCTCCACCCCGAGCAGCACCACGTTGCCCGTCTGCGCGTTGGCGAACACGCCGCCGAGGCCGATGAAGGAGTAGGCGTCGTGGAACCCGCCGGCGATGGCGAGCAGTACGCCGAGTTCCAGGGATGCCTTGGTGACGGGCCGGCTCTCGTTGTCCATTACTCCCGGTGATACCCGGGAAGCAGCCTCTCGGGGATCGGGACGTGCCGGGCGCGGACCCATTCGCCCAGCGCCTTGGCCTGTTTGTCGAAGCGGCGCGCCTCCGTGGCGCCGCCGTCGAGGAGGCCGCGGATCACGAAGTTGACCGCTCGAAGATTGGACAGCTCGTACCGGTCGATGTCCAGATCGGCGGCCTCGGGCAGCAGCTCGCGCAGCCGCTCGGTCGTCAGGGTGGCCCGCAGCCAGGGCCAGGCGTTGGCGTCGGTGACCCACAGGCCGACGTTCGCGTTGCCGCCCTTGTCGCCCGACCTGGCCTGCACGACGCTGCCGAGCGGCCCGTCGACCGTCTCCCCGCCGTCATAGGGCTCCGCCGGGTCGCCCGGCTCTGCCTCGTACGGACCGGTGGCGGGCGGTGGAGGCACGACCTCGCGCCGTCCGTCCGGGTGGACGACGGTCTGTTCGAGAAGCGTCTGCGGGACCAGGGTCGGCCAGTACGCGCCGTACGGGGCGCCCGGGCTGGGCACGCCCATGCCGTAGATGCCGGGGTAGCTGGAGAGGGCGAGCTCCACGCACAGGGACGAGAAGGCCCGCCCGGCGCTGCCCTGCTCCCCGTCCACCGAGACGTGCAGCAGGCTGGAGCCCGCCATCTGGTCGGCCGGGTCGTCGGCGGGCGTGCCGATACGGGTGAACCGCAGGTCGGTGATGCCGGGGTCGTCATCGAGGCGCGCGCGGACCGCCTGCTCCACGAGCGCGGCCTTGGCGTCGGCGTCGGTCCCGGTCAGCACGAAGGTGGAGTCGTTGCGCCAGCCGCCGAGACCGGTGATGGCGACCTTGGTGGTGGGCGGCGGCACGGAGCCCCTGACGCCGCTGATCCGTACACGGTCGGGGCCGGCCGAATCGAGGCGGACGGTGTCGAGATGGGCGACCACGTCCGGGTTGAGGTAGCCGGGGGCGCCGATCTCGTACAGGAGCTGCGCGGTGACCGTGTCGACGGTGACCGCGCCACCGGTGCCCTCGTGCTTGGTGATCACGCTGGTGCCGTCGCGGTCGACCTCGGCGAGCGGGAAGCCGGGGTGGATGAGGTCGCCGATCTGCTGGAAACCCGAGAAGTTGCCGCCGGTGGCCTGTGCGCCGCATTCGATCACGTGCCCGGCGACCACCGCGCCGGCGAGCGCGTCGAGATCGGCGGGAGACCAGTGCCACCACCAGGCGGCCGCCCCGCTGATGAGCGAGGCATCGGCGACCCGGCCGGTGACGACGATGTCAGCCCCGGCGGCGAGAGCGGCCTGGACGCCGAAGCCGCCGAGGTAGGCGTTGGCGGTGAGGGGGTCACGGCCCGTGAACGGCTCGCCGGTGTCCAAGTGGGCCAGGTCGTGGCCCTCGGCGAGCAGACCGGGGATCCGCGGCGCGAGGTCGTCGCCCTCCACATGGGCGACGGTCAGATCCACGCCGGCCTCGGCGAGCAGCTCGCGCGTCGCGGCGGCCAGACCGGCCGGGTCGAGACCGCCGGCATTGACGACCACCTTGATGCCGCGCTCGGCGATCTCCTTGACGACGGGCGTTAGCTGGCGCAGGAACGTACTCGCGTAGCCGCCGCCGGGCTTCTTCAGCCGGTTCTTGGCCAGCACCAGCATGGTGACCTCGGCCAGGTAGTCACCCGTGATGACGTCGACAGGCCCGCCTCGCACCATCTCGGCGAGCGCGGACATCCGGTCGCCGTAGAAGCCCGAGCAGTTCGCGATCCGTACCGGCCGGTCCATGGGTGACGCTCCTCTGCCCTCGGGCGACCGAAATTACCGCACGCCCCGGCGGCCGGGCATCGCCGGTTAATTCGCCGCTCCTCTCGAGTCTCACTTCCTGAACTCGACGAAGGAGATCACGTGGGAAAGACCCTGTGGCACACCACGATGTCGCTGGACGACTTCATCGCCGTCCGCCTCGCACGACGTCGGCTCACGCACACGACGCAGGTCACGAACCTGTGGTTCCGCGTGACGAAATGACGCTTCGGCGATGATGGAGATCGTCGGCGGGTTTCACCGCGCTCGGACGGTCGAGGTCGCATACGAGCTTGCTCTCCATGATCGAGGGGTCGGACGGCAGTGGCTGCCGCTCTCCGGTCGGCCGGAACCCGCTGTTGCCGTACAGGGCGTGCGCCGGGTCGTTGGCGTCGGTCACCCAGAGCCCGAGCTCGCGTATCTCGCGCTCACGGGCCCACTCGACGATCGCGTCGATGAGCCGCCGGCCCACGCCACGACCGCGGGCCTCAGGCGCGACCCACATTCCGAGCAGGTGCGCGGTGCCGGGCCGTTCCTCGATCCGCGCCGACGTCATCCCCAGGGCACGGCCGCCCTCGACGGCGAGGAGGTTGACCGACCCGTCGCCGGTCAGACGGGCGGTCCAGACGTCGCGGGAGAACCTCTCCTCACGCTCGTACGTCGAGGCGAACGCCTTGGGCGCGTCGGCCAGCGCCCGGAGCCGTACCTCACGAAGCCGGTCCTCGTCCCCGGCGCCGAGCCGCATGATCTCCATGTCAGGCACTGTAGAGGGCCCGCTTCAGGCTCGGCGTCTCGCCACCAGGTAGCCCCGCCGCGTCTCCACCTCACCGGGATGGTTACGGCGTTCGAGCCGCGCGTCGATTCGGAATCCGGCGTCTTCCATCGCCTCGACCACGTCCTGTGTCTGGAAGAAGCGGAAGTCGACGTCCACCTCGTGTCCCCACCACTCGGCCAGATGCCGTACCTCCGAGCCGATGTGGAACGACACCAGGCTGATCCCGCTCGGCCTCAGCACGCGGTGCATCTCCGTAAATGCCCCGTGCAGTTCGGACGGCTGGAGGTGAATAACCGAATAGAACGCGACGACCGCTCCGAACTCGTCATTCTCCGCCGGCAGATCGAGGAGATCCCCCTGGCGGAACTCGACCTCGGGAAACTCCCTGCGGCCGACAGTGACCATTTCGGCGGACAGATCGATACCGACCGCGGTGGCGCCCTGTGCGGCGAGCCAGGCGGAGACGTGCCCGGGGCCACAGCCGAGGTCGGCGACGGGTGCGCCCTTGTCCGCCCGCTCGAGGACGGCGGTGAGCAGCGCCCGGTCGAACGGCTTGTCGGCGATCTCGTCCCGGAACCCGGCCGCGTACTCCTCCGCGACGGTGTCATAGCTCCGGCGAATGGACTCGTGTTCCCCTGTTGCCGCCATGGGCGACAGCGTGGCACGTACGCTTTGGATCATGGCCGGCGTTTGTTCGGCGTGGCTCCCGGGAGACTGCCGTGGTGATGGTCAAGACACTGTGCCCGCGTGACTACAACGAGGTCCTGTACGTGGGCCACTTCTATCGGAACAAGGGCATCCCGGTCGTCATGGACCTCACGGCACTGGACGACGACGAGGCCAGACCACTCGTGGACTTCGCCGCGGGCCTGGTCTTCGGCCGCGGCGGCGACATGGACCGCCTGAGCCCAAAAATCTTTTTGCTGACCCCTCCTGGCCTGGCCAAGCCGTCCGTCTGACCGCTTTTCATTCCTCGGCCGAGGAGGCCCGGCGGTGCCACTGTTCGGCCTCTTCGTCCCGATCCCACGCCCGGTACCGCATGCCGAGGTCGAACTGTAGACACTCACGATCCCCGCTCTCTGAAGAGGTCCTGTCTTGATCACGGCCTTGTCGTACCACGCTCCTCAGATCAGCGGCCGCAAAAAGAAAGCGGACTCCGGCGATCGGCCCGGGCTGGACGAGATACGGGTCGAGACGAAGGCAGGGACACGGACGCTCGCGTACGTGGAAAACGACACCGCCGATGATCCCGCCGAACGTCCGCGTAGTGACGGCGCACGTTGCATCACCCTGTGGGAAGACGCCCATCGCTCCCGCCGGCTCGCCGGCATCACGACGAAATCCGCATCGAAGCGGTACGGCACCGACTACGCCATCTGGGGGGCGGCGGGAGAACCACTCGGCACGGTGCGACTGGACAAGACCTCACTGAGCGAACCGCAACGTACCCGCTGGACGATCCAGCAAGCCGACGTACCGCCCATGGTGGGCGTGAAAGGCAAAATCGGCTGGTGGTGGGCGTGGTGGCTGCTTTCGCCCTTGTGGCTGCTCATCATCGTGGGCAGCTTCCTGGCCGGCGGCGGAGACATCGCACGGATGCCACGAAGCGTCGAGTGGCGCCTGCGCGACGAGACGGTGCTCCGCTTCGCCGCTGGTTCCGAGGAGTACCAGGTCTTCGCTTCATGGCTGGAACCCCCGATCGCCGCGGCCGTCGTGGCGTTGCACCACAGCCACCCAGGACCGCTGGCATAGGTGCAGAAACCGAGCTGCACGTGAATCCCTGGGCCATCCCGCAGCTGGCGGTTCGTACGTACCCGGAAGTCCGTACGGGCCACTCAGGCGCCTACGGTCCCGTCGATACCCTCACGCAAGAAATCCGCGTGCCCATTGTGGCGCCCGTACTCCAGGAGCACGTGCACCATCACCATCCGCAGTGAAATGTCTTCACCCCACCGAGGCTGATGCCCGGCCAAATCCAGGGACTCGGCCTCTCGCTCGATTCGGCGTGAGTTCTCGACCTCCGCCTCCCAGGCCGCAAACCCTTCGGCCCTGGTCGACGCGCTCGCGTCATACGCCGCCTGGAAGTCGATTTCCTCAGACCAGACCATCGGGGCGTCGTTGTCCTGGAACACCCGGCGGAACCAGGTACGCTCCACCTCCGCCATATGCCGTACCAGGCCAAGAAGCGAGAGCGTCGATGGCGGCATCGACTGCTGCCGCAGATCCTCATCGGTGAGCCCATCGCACTTCATGGCAAGGGTCGCCCGCTGATAGTCGAGGAAGGCGCGCAGTGTTTCGCGTTCGCTGCCGAAATGGGGCGGGCCCGTACGACGGTCGGTGGTCACGAGTGATGCTCCCCGTCTCTGCCCCTGTTCACGGACGGAACCTACCGTTAACTGGTCATTCCTCGAGCGTGCGGACTCCGGTCTCGGTGCGCGGCCGGTGGCTCGTCCCCTGGGCGAAGACCACGTAGCTCCCCGGGCCGTGGCGGCGGTCCCCTTCGATGACCTCGCCGCTGAGCACGGCTTCCTCCCATGAGAGCGGCAGCCGCAACCACCGACCGGCGAGAGACCACCCACGGCGAGCGTCACGCTGCCGGTCGGCCGCTGACGAGAAGCCGTCCGGCGGCCGCGACCGGGTCTGGACGCCGGGACAGCGGGGGAAGTCCCGCGTTCGCCACAAAAAGCGTCATTTGCTCCGCTAAGGTGCTGGCCGGTACGCCGGTGGGCTGCCGATACGCCGGAGGACACGTGCGCCTTTCCGTCATCATCACCAGTCTCGCCATGCTTGCGGGCATCGCTACCACCGCATCCGGGTGCGGAACGTCGAAGGCGGAGGACACGAAGGCCGCGGACGCGCCGCGAGCGACGCCCACACCGCACAAGGTCGTCGTGGTCATCGATCACAAGAAGCGCACCGAGACCATGACCACGGCCGGCACCGTACGTGAAGTACTCACGCAGGTGGGTCTCCAGCTCGGCCCGCACGACCTGGTGACCCCGCCCGCCGAAGCCGCCCCCGCCGCGACCATCAAGATCGTGCGGCTGCTGTCCGACCCGGTGACCAGGGTCATCAAGATCTCGCCGCCGATCGTGCGTAAGAAGAGCACAAAGGTCCCCGCCTGGGGCCACAAGGTGATGCGGAATGGCCGCGCCGGCCTCAAACAGGTGCAGATCGCCTACGTCCGGCGACACGGCAAGAAGGTCAAGGCCGTCATCGCGCAGCAGATCAAACGCAAGCCGGTGTCGCAGATCATCGCGATCGGACCGCAGCCGTCAGGCGTCGGCGCCGCAGCTCGGCTCAACTGGAGCGGGGTGGCGAAATGCGAGTCGGGCGGCAATCCCCGCGCGGCCAACCCCGCCGGCTACTACGGGCTGTACCAGTTCAGCCGGCAGTCGTGGGCGACGGTCGGGGGCTCGGGCCTCCCCAGCCAAGCCTCCGCGGCCGAGCAGACGTACCGCGCCCAGCTCATGTACAACAAGGTGAACGGCCGCTGGCAGGGCCAGTGGCCGAACTGCGGTCGCTACCTCTTCAACTAGGCGGTAGCGCACCTCGGGCCGATCACGGGTTTGACCTGCGGTCCGGTCAGGTCGAGCCGGGCCGAGTAGCCGTCGTCAAGCCAGACCGGCGGTCGATGGTCCGCCCAGGCCCGAGGACGATCCCGCGCCGCTTCGCTGCCTCGTCGGGAAGATCGCGTTCGGGCGTTTCAGAACCGGTGCGGGCGGGCGCCAGGACAATGCATGCATGAGCAGCGTCTCCCGGCGTCCGGACGACTGGCCGCCGCCTCGCATGTCGCGTCGCCGAATCGAAGCAGTTGCTGCCGCTCTCGTTCTCGGCCTGCCGCTGGTGGGTTGTTCCGGAGGTGACGGCACCGCACAACCGGCGTCCACCCCTACCGTGAAGACGCCGACCCCCACCCCTACGCCGTCACTGCCGCGCGGTGCGACGACGACAACGCCGGCCCAGCCGCTACGGCTGACCGGGAAGATGACCCGGCCGAGGACGCGTCTGCGGTTCGGGCAGAAGGCGATCGTGCCCATCCGCGAGTACAACCCCTTGCCCAAGAGCTACGGCGAGGGGGTGCTGGGCATCGTGGTGCAGCGGATCCGGCAGACCCGCGGCTCCAGGATCGAAGGAAACTTCGACGCCCATAGCTGGGCTCTGCTGAAGAGGAGCATCGCGTACTACGCCAAGATCGTCATCACCAACGAAAGCGGCAACGCCATGTCGCTGTCCTTGCCCCGTTTCGAGGCTCGGCGCAGCGGGGGCGGAGTGGGCAACGTCAGCCTGCTCGGCGGCGAGCTGTCCGGCTGCCCGGAGTCGCCTTCCCCGGACTCGTTCGACCACAAGGGCGCTCGATGGGTGACCTGCAAGTTCTGGGTGTCGACACCGTCCTACCCGCTCCGAGAGATCTATTACATGACCCCGCCATACGGCAAGAATGCGCAGCACCCCAACGACCCGGCACCGAGCTTCAACCAGTACTACGACCTCGGGGCGATCATTTGGCACTGAAAGCCGTCCATCGTGGCCCACAATCGGGTACGCCGGTCCTGACCGTCCGACTTCTTGACTTTCGGGCTGCATCGACTGGCTACACGCGCATGTCGGGCACATTGCTGTAGCGGTCAGCATCGCCAGTCTCTACGTTCACGACCCAGGTCTTAGCCACCTTGTCGTGCAGAGTCTGGTTGTCGCGGTCCCAAAGAATCCATGCCAAGTCGAGGATCCCGCCGACTCCGACGGTGATGAGCGAGAAGATGAGTTGGAACCCGACCCTCCAGGCGGCGGTGCGCCAACCGATCTCGTCGAAGCTCACCCTCACCACCTTGATGCCCATGGCGCGCTTGCCAAGCGTCTGCCCCCACCAGCCGTGCTGAATCCAGTAATAAGCGAAGAAGATCAGCGGGTTGGCGACGAAGGACGAGGTGTCGCCAACGTTGCCGCGGAAAATCAGCCAGTTCAGCACCGCCATGCAGAACCCGTCGATGAGTGCCGCGACGAGTCTGCGCCCACGGCCGGCAAGCTCGACCTGTCGTTGCGCCATGCCGCGTGATCGTACTGGTGACGCCGGCTTGCCGGGAATGGCTGAGAATCATTTCAACGCACGTGGCCGGTTCCGGGCGCGAGGGATTGGTTGGTTGCCAACAGCCGGTTATCCTCCCTGCCGCCGTTCCACCCGTACGGGAAGCGGACCTGGGGCCGAATTGCCGTCATCGTTGCCGTAGACACTCACACCTAGTGCGTTGACCATGAACGTTCACCGGGCCTGGTGGCACGCCGGTCGTGATGTCGATGGTTGTCGCCTCACGCTGGACGCATATGGCCGATCAGGTGTCGCCCATGCCGAACACGTCGTGGATCGGCCGCACCTCAACCGCCACTACATGGAAATCAACGACGCGTTCGGCGATCGCACGCGCCCGTTCCGGAGTCGCGCATTCGATCACGTGATAGGCGGTCAGTTGTTCGGTCGCCTCAATGAACGGCCCGTCCGTCGGAATAGATCCATCCCCACGCCACCGGATGGTCGTCGTGTTCATTGACGAGGCCAACCCGGCTCCGTTCAACATCTCGCCCGAGCCCACCAAATCCTGGTGGAGTGCTTCATGTCTGCCCAAACCGGTCAGGAATCGAGAAGCGCCGACCCCCGAGCCGCACCTAGCGTGACCGGCATGGACATCACCACCACGACCTCAGGAGTGACCATGACCGGCTCTTCCACCCAGGGAATCAAGACCGTGCTGCATCCCGTGTCCGACCTGGCAAGGGCCAAGGCGGTGTACGCCGCCCTGCTCGGCGTCCCGCCGCAGGCCGACGAGTCCTACTACGTCGGCTTCGAGGCCGAGGGCCAGCACATCGGGCTGGTGCCGGGCGGTGGACCGCAGGGTATGACCTCATCGGTGGCCTACTGGCACGTGCCGGACATCGAGGCGAAGCTGGCCGAGGTGACCGCCGCGGGTGCCACCGTGAAGGAGCCCGCGCACGACGTCGGTGGCGGCCGCCTGGTGGCCACCGTCACCGACCCCGACGGCAACGTGCTCGGGCTGCTCCAGGACCCGTGAGTGCCGGCCCCGCTCCCGCGCTCAGCGTCGTCCC
>JAOPYG010000087.1 GCA_025964685.1 Actinoallomurus sp.
CTAGTGTCCTGAGGCGTTAATTCGTTGGCAGTATGCGGCGACGGATTCGAGGATTTCGTCGGCGGTCTTGGTCCAGGCGTAGGGCCGGGGGTTGGTGTTCCAGTTCTCGGCCCAGGTGGTGATGTCGCGTTCGAGGTCTTTGACGGATCGGTGCACGCCTCGGCGGATGAGCTTCATGGTGATTTCGGCGAACCAGCGTTCGACCAGGTTGAGCCAGGATGAACCGGTCGGGGTGAAGTGGATGTGAAAGCGCGGGTGGCGCACCAGCCACCGCTTGACCTCGGGTGCTTTGTGGGTGGCCAGGTTGTCGCAGATCAGATGCACGTCCAGGCCGGCGGGGACGTGCCGGTCGATGGTGTTCAGGAACGCGCGGAACTCGATCGCGCGATGCTGGTGGCGGGTCTGGGTGATGACCTTGCCGGTGGCGACCTCCAGTGCGGCGAACAGGTCGGTGGTGCCGGCCCGGATGTAGTCGTGGGTGGCCCGCTCCGGTGTGCCGGGCATCATCGGCAGCACCGGGGCGGAGCGGTCCAGCGCTTGGACCTGTGTCTTTTCATCCACACACAACACCAGTGCCTTGGCCGGCGGGTCCAGATACAGGCCCACCACGTCGCGGACCTTCTCCACGAACTGCGGGTCCTTGGACAGCTTGAAGGTCTCCTGCTTGTGCGGTTTGAGACCGAACGCCCGCCAGATCCGCGAGATCGCCGTCTGCGACATCCCGCTCGCCTGGGCCATCGACCGCGTCGACCAATGCGTCGCGTTCGACGGTGAGGACTCCAGCGTCGTCACGATCACCTGCTCGACCTGGTCATCGGTGATGGTCCTCGGCCGGCCCGGCCGCGGCTCGTCCAGCAACCCCTCCAGCCGCTGCTCGATGAACCGTGCCCGCCACTTGGTCACGGTGCTTCGTGACACACCCAGCTGAATCGCGACCCGCGAATTCGCATCACCCTCAGCACAAGCCAGCACAATCCGCGACCGCAACGCCAACGCCTGAGAGGTCTTCCGGCGCCGTGTCCAGCCCTCCAACGTCCGCCGCTCATCCGCGGTCAACTCCAACGGCGCAAGCTTCGGGTTCGGCATGCAACCACGCTACAAGCTGACCACGAATTAACAACTCGGGACACTAGGTAACTCTAGGCAGCTCCTGGGAGAGCGCCGATATCTCTCTGATCAGGCGCTCACTGCTGGCAAGAGTATCGCCGTCCGGTCACTCTTGGCAGATCCCGATTGGTGATTGTGGACAACGTCCGCGGGCAGGTCAGGAGAGGACCGGATGCGACCATCAGAGGCGACGTGGAGCCGGAGTCATCGTCTGCCCATTCCTCCTCACCCGATAGCGTCGCGCCAGGCGCACCGGGTGCTCGAATGGGCGCTGCGGGATTGGGCCGTGGAAGCCGACACGGCCGACAACGCGCGTGTGGTCCTTTCGGAGATGGTCACGAACGCGCTGACGCATTCTCTGGAGGTGTTCCGGCTGGCGTTGGGTCTCCACGGCGACCACATCCTCGTGGAGGTCTGGGACGGCGCCGACGGCATGCCCCAGTCCACCACCAGCGGCAACGCGAGCCGCATCCCGCGGTCGAGGACCCCGCCTTCGGCGCGCGCCTCGTCGACTACCGCGCGGACATCGCCAAGGTAGAGCTCAGCGCGAGCCGGTGAATCTGAGGCGTTCGGCCAGGAACTCCTGCTCGGCGGTGTTGCCGCTGAGCGCCAGCGCCGCCCGGTACGCCTCGGCCGCCTCGCCGTCGCGGCCGAGGCGGTGCAGCAGGTCGGCCTTTGTCGCCGGCAGATAGCGGTAGCCGGCGAGCCGGCCGTCGCGTTCGAGCGTCTCGACCTCCGCCAGCGCGGCGTTCGGGCCGTCGACCATCGAGACCGCGACCGCGCGGTTCAGCGCGACGACCGGTGACGGCCACAGACCCAGCAGCACGTCGTACAGCGTGCGGATCTGGGCCCAGTCGGTCCGCTCGTACGACGGTGCCTCCGCGTGCAGCGCCGCGATCGCCGCCTGCAGGCCGAACCGTCCCGGCGGGCCCCCGCTGAGCGAGGCCACCACCAGGCGGTCCGCCTCGGCGATCAGGTCGCGGTCCCACGCGGTGCGGTCCTGCTCCTCCAGGCGCAGCAGCCGGCCGCCGGCGTCGGTACGCGTGGCGCGGCGGGCGTGGTGGGCGAGCAGCAGCGCCAGCAGGCCGGCCACCTCGCGGTCGGCCGGCAGCAGGAGGCGCAGCATGCGGGCGAGGTCGAGCGCGCGGGCGGTGAGGTCGTCGCGGACGAGATCCTCGCCGGAGTGCGCCGTGTGGCCCGTGGCGTACAGCAGGTGGATGACGGTCAGCACCGCCTCCAGGCGTTCGGGTAGCTCGTCCGCGCCAGGCACGGCGTACGGGATGCGTGCCGCGCTGATCTTCTTCTTGGCGCGGGTCAGCCGCGCGGCCATCGTCGCCTCCGCGACGAGGAACGCCTGCGCGACGTCCGGCGTCGCCACGCCGCAGACCAGCCGCAGCGTCAGCGCGACCTGGGCCTCACGGGCGAGTGCCGGGTGGCAGCAGGTGAAGATCAGCCGCAGGCGGTCGTCGGGGATCGGATCCGGCACGGCCTCGTCTCCTTCGGAGCCGACCAGCAGCGGTAGCTTCGCCGCGAGCGTCCGCCCTCGGCGCATCGCGTTGAGCGCGTTGCGCCGGGAGACCGTCGTGAGCCACGCACCGGGCCGGTCCGGGACGCCGTCATCCGCCCACGTGCGCAGCGCCTGGACGTAGGCGTCCTGCACCGCCTCCTCGGCGGCGTCGATGTCACGCGTCACCCGCACCGTCGCGGCGAGCACGTACGCCCACTCGCGGCGGTGCGCGTCGGCGACCGCCCGCTCGGCCGCGCTCAGCCCTCCTCCATGACCGCGAAGCCGGTCAGCGGCCTGACCTCGACGCCGCCGTCGACGATCGGGGTCAGCCGCGCCAGCGCGAGCGCGTGGTCCAGGTCGCGCGCCTCCAGCACGAACACCCCGGCCAGCGCCTCCTTGGTCTCGATGAACGGGCCGTCGGTGACCAGGTCGCCCCGGATCGCGGTCGCGGTGCCGCTGGGTTCGAGGGCGAGGCCGGCGACGACGCGCCCGCCCTGCTCGGCGATGCGCTGGGGCAGCCGCCCGTGGGCCGCCATGCTCTCCGGAGGCAGTTCGGCCCCCGTCTCGCGCTCGAAGATGAGTACCGCGTACTGCGCCATCACGCCACCGCCTCGGTCGAGAAGACATCGTGGAGCCACGCGCTCCAGGCCCGCGCGGCATCGTCCGCCCCGCCGCCGAACCGGTGCACCGCCACGGCGACCGGCTGGTTCCAGCGGTCGCGGCCGTAGAAACGGTAGAGCGCGTCGGCGCCGCGTACGCCGAGGAACTCCGAGGTCGCGTAGTCGACGACGCCCTCGGTCCCGGCCGGCTCCAACCGTACGCGGTCGCCCACGGCGACGTCGGCGGTGACTCCCAGGGCCCGGCGCACCGCCGAGAACCCATCACGCGCGGACGCATCGGGAGCCTGGACGGACACGTACGCCGCGTCGCGGCCGCGGAAGTGACGCAGGTACTCGCCGAGCGAGTGGTAGTAGAACGCGGTGTGCCGCCGGCAGGCGTCGAGCTCCAGGTCGTGGTCGCCGGAGAACGCGCCGTGGTGCGTGAAGCGCAGGTACGTGGCCTCGCCGCGCGGTTCGAGCGCGTAGCCGAGCTGGTTGACGTCGCCTCCGTCGCCGACGGCGCGCGTGACGAACCGCCGGTGCGGCTCCCAGACGGTCACCGTCCCGCCGCCACCGGTCAGCCCGCGCTCGGCGCCCCCGGCGCGGCACTCGTAGTCGATGTCCCAGAGCCAGCCGGCGGTGCGCCTCGTGAACGCGTCCCACACCTCACGCGGGCTCGCGGGCAGCTCGCCCTCCCACGTCACCTCGAACTTCTCGGCCATGTCCGTCGCCTCCGACGATTGTCGCGGGCCGCCGGGCGGCGGCCCCTCCGTAAGGACGACACCCGGCGAGTGCCGGAATCGACAACGGTGCCGAAGAAATTCGAAGCCACCCCGTCCCAGTACGCGCGAATCGGGCTTATGCCGGGCCTTGGCATGATTCGGTGCCTTCAGCAGCGCGCTGCGGGAGCGCGCGATCCGCCTGGAGGGGAACGTGATGGACCCGCTGCAGGCGGAGGACCCCCGTCGTATCCGCGGCTATCAGCTGCTCGGACGGCTGGGCGCCGGCGGCATGGGGACCGTCTACCTCGGCCGTTCGCCCGCCGGGCTGCCCGTCGCCATCAAGGTGGTTCACGCCGAGCTGGCCGAGCAACCCTCCTTCCGCACGCGGTTCGCCCGCGAGGTGGCGGCGGCCAGGGCGGTCAGCGGCGCGTTCACCGCTCCGGTGATCGACGCCGACCCGAACGCCTCCAGCCCCTGGCTGGTCACCGGGTACCTGCCGGGCATGACGCTGCACGAGGCCGTCGTGGAGTACGGGCCCTTCCCGGTGCCGGCGGTCTTCGCTCTCGGGGCGAGCCTCGCCGAGGCCCTCGTCTCCATCCATCGCGCCGGCGTCGTGCACCGCGACCTCAAGCCCGCCAACGTCATCCTCGCCCCCGACGGGCCCCGTCTGATCGACTTCGGCATCGCGCACACCGCCGACGCCGCGGTCGTCACCCGCGCCGGGCATCTCATCGGCTCGCCGGGGTTCCTCGCGCCGGAGCAGGCCGTCGGCGGAGCGACCGGACCGGCCAGCGACGTCTTCGCGTTCGGCGCGGTCCTCACCTTCGCCGCGACGGGGGAGGGGCCGTTCGGGCGGGGGACCGCGCCCGCGCTCGTCTACCGGGTGGTGCACGACGCTGCGCGGCTGGAGGGCGTCACGGACCCCGGGCTGCGCGCCGTGATCGCCGCCTGCCTGCGCAAGGACCCGCTGAGCCGGCCGTACGCGGCGTGGTTGCTGGAGCAGCTGTCCACGCACGCGCCGGCCGTCGACGTGCTGCACGGAACCGGATGGCTGCCGGACGGCGTCGCCCTCCGCATCGCCGAGCGCGCCCCGGTGCTGCCCGGGCCGGACCGCCGACGGTTCCTCGTCATCGGCGGGGGAGCGGTGGCGGCGCTGGCCGCCGGCGGCGCCGTGGTCGCCGCGCTCGCCCGTACCGGCGAGGCGCGTCCCGGCGTCTCGACGGCGCCCTCCCTGCCGCCGATCCCGTCGCCGACACCGACGGCGACGCCCGCCGACGCGCAGCAGCGGTGGTCCCGCGACATCGGCACCGACCCGTACGGCGGCATCGCGGTGGCCTCCGGAATCCTGTGCGTCAGCGGTGACCAGGGCAGGCTGTACGGCCTGGACGCGGCCAGCGGCAGGCAGCGCTGGCGCCACACGGTGAGCGGCCGCGGCGCCGGGGCGGCCACGTGGCGCACGCCGGTCATCTCGGGACGTGGCCTCTACGTCGGCTGGCCCGCCAAGGATGGTGTCCTCTACGCGTTCGACGTCGTGACCGGCCGGGAGCGCTGGCGGTACCAGGTCGCCTTCGACGCGCGCACGCCGGTCGCGAGCGGCGGCCTGGTGTACATCGGTGACGGCGACGGCATCCTGCACGCGGTGGACGCGGCCACGGGGGCCGTACGCTGGCGGCGCTCCATCGGCGGCGTCCTGAGCTCCCGGCCGTTCACGGCCGGCGGCGTGCTGTACGCCGACACGACCAAGGCCCTCTACGCCCTCGACGCCAGGACGGGGCGCACCCGCTGGCGCCGCGCGATGGCGGGCGGTGCGGTCGGGCCGACGGCCGCCGCGGGGCTGGTGTTCTGCGCCAACGGCCAGGCCGAGCTGTTCGCCCTCCGCGCGGGCGACGGCGCGCAGCGCTGGACGTTCACCGGCGGCACCAGCGTCGGGACGCCGTACGTCGCCGGCGGCACCGTGTACGTCGCCGACGGCAGCGGGAACATGAACGCCCTCGACGCCGCGACCGGCGGCGTCCGCTGGCGCTGCGAGACCGGTGAGCAGGACGTCGGCCGGGCCTCGATGAGTGACGGCATGGCGTGCTTCACCGCCAAGTCGGACATCCTGGGCGTGGAGCCCGCCACCGGGCAGGTGCGATGGCGTCGCACGATCGGCGGTGAGATCCGCGCCGACACGGTCGCGAGCGGCGTCTACTACGTCGCGAGCGAGACGGGGCGGCTCTACGCCTTCACGGCGAAGGGAGTGTGAGTGGAGCCGCTGCGTCCGGCCGACCCCCGGCGGGTCGGCGCCTACGAGGTACTCGCCCGGCTCGGATCCGGCGGGATGGGCACGGTCTTTCTCGGCCGGACGGCCGGCGGCCGCACCGTCGCGATCAAGGTCGTGCACGCCGCGCTGGCCGGTGACCCCGGCTTCCGCGCGCGGTTCGCCCGCGAGATCGCGGCCGCGCGTGCGGTCAGCGGCGCGTTCACCGCGCCCGTGATCGACGCCGACGCCGACGCGCCGGCCCCCTGGCTGGTCACCACCTACCTGCCGGGCCACTCGCTGCAGAGGATCGTGGACGGCTCCGGGCCGCTGCCGCCCTGGTCGGTGAGCACCCTCGGTGCCGGCCTCGCCGAGGCGCTCGTGGCCATCCACCGGGCCGGGGTCGTGCATCGTGACCTCAAGCCCTCCAACGTGCTGCTCACCCCCGACGGTCCCCGCGTGATCGACTTCGGGGTGGCGCGCGCGGCCGAGCTCAGCGCGGTGACCCGGACCGGCGCCACCGTGGGCTCGCCGGGATACCTGTCACCGGAGCAGGCCACCGGCGCGGAGAGCGGACCGGCCGGCGACGTCTTCTCCCTCGGCGCCGTGCTGACCTACGCGGCCACCGGCCACGGGCCGTTCGGGCAGGGCGCGGTGCCCGACCTGATCTACCGGGTGGTGCATGCGCCGCCCTGGCTGGACGGCGTCGGCGACCCCGGCCTGCGCGACCTCCTCACGGCCTGCCTGGACAAGGACCCGGCCCGTCGGCCCGCCGCCGGCGACGTGCTGCACAGGCTCGCGGCCTCGGCACCGGCCGCACCGTACGGCGTCGGCTGGCTGCCCCCGCCCGTCGCGGCGCAGATAACCGCGCCCGTGCCGTTGCCCGCGACGATCCCGTCGGGGCCGGGGATCGGCCGCCGGCGCCTGCTCTTCGGGGCCGCGGGGCTCACGGGCGCCGCCGCGCTGACCGGCGGCGCGGTCCTGCTGCGCGACCGGGCGAAGCGCGCCGCGGACGGCACCTGGACCTACACGCCGGAGAGTCGCGAGGTCACCGGCGGCCCGGTCCTGTCCGGCGGCCTGTTGTTCGTCACCGAGGACTACGATGCGGACGGGCTGGTCGCGCTGGACCCGCGTACCGGGGCTCGACGGTGGAGCACGGTCGACGTGCGCCCTCCGGGCGCCGCCGACCCGCTGCGGGTCACCGCGACCGGCCGGGTCGTCTACACCAACGGAGGCTTCAAGTCCTTCAAGGCGGTCGATCAGGCGAACGGGGCGTCCCTGTGGACCGTGACGGCCGACCTGATCACCGGCGATCCCGGGCCGGTGACCGGCGGTGGCCTGCTGTTCAGCGCCGGCACTCAATCCGAAGAGGGCCTGTGCGCCTACGACGGCCTGACCGGGCAACGGCGCTGGGCGTTCAACACCGGCCAGGCCGTGCAGGCGAACCCGTGCGTCGCCGGGACGACCGTCTACGTCGCGAACCGTGAGGGCACCGTGTTCGCGGTCGACACGGCCGGCGGACAGGTGCGGTGGCGGCGCACCCTCGACCCGTCGTCGGGCCTTCCCGTCCAGATCGCCAGCCCGCCGCTGATGAGCGGGGGCCTTCTGTTCGTCGTCGGCCAGGACAAGACGCTGTACGCCCTCGACGCCTCCACCGGACACCTGAAGTGGACGTCGGCCGCGGACACCGCCGGCGGTGGCGGGCCGCCCGCACTGGCGGTGTCCGGGGACCTGGTGTACCTGACGGACGACCTCGGCGGCCTCTACGCGATCGGTACCCGTGACGGGAGGCTCCGCTGGAAGCACGTCTTCAGCAGCAAGGACCACCACGCGGCGGCGTTGAGCCCGGTGATGAGCGGCGGAACGGCCTTCTGTTTCAACAACGACACCCTCTTCGCGCTGGACCGGGCGACCGGCGCCGAGCGCTGGCGCGCGAGCGGTCTGACCGCGACGTACGAACGGCCGGTCCTCGCCGCCGGCGCGGTGCACCTGGCGAGCCTGTCGGCGATCGTGTCGTTCGATCCGGCGACCGGCCGGGTCCTCCGCCGGCATCCGACCGAGATGGCGGAGAACCTCACCGCGTCCGGAGACGCCCTGTACTGGCGGGACGCCGCCACGGTGTACGCGGCCAAGGCCAGGGGCAGTGCGCCGAGGAGAACACACCCGCGCGGGGACGAACGCCGTCCACCTCAACCGGCGCTTCGCAACCGGACGAGTAGCAAGGCCAGGGGCTGACCGGGGAAGGCGCGGCACTAGCGTGTCCGCCATGGAACTCATCGGGCAGATCACCGCCGGCCGGCCGCTCCTCGTGGCGGCCGTCAAGGAAGAGGCGCAGTTCCTCGAGGCGGACGCGCCGGTGCTGCTCACGGGCATGGGCAAGGTCAACGCGGCGACCGCGCTGGCCACCGTCCTCGCGCGGGACCCGCGGCCGTCCGGCGTCATCAGCCTCGGCACCGCCGGCGCTCTGCGCCCGGGATGGACGGGCACCCACGTCATCGGCACGGTCATCCAGCACGACCTGGACGGCGACATACTGCGCACCCTCACCGGGGAGATCTACGGAGCTCCACTCGTCCTGCCGGACCGCGACGGCCCGACCCTGGCGACCGGCGACTCGTTCATCGCGGACGACGCCGTCCGCGAGCGGCTGGCGGCCCGCGCGCCGCTGGTCGACATGGAGGGCTACGCGCTGGCGGCCGCCGCGGAGCTGGCCGGCGTCCCCCTGCGCATCGTCAAGCACGTCAGCGACGAGGCGGGCGAGGGCGCCGCCCGCACGTGGCGCGAGACGGTGACCGACTGCGCACGTGCCCTCGCCGTCTGGGTGTCCCGAAACGTGTCCTGACCGGCTCACCGCTCCAGCACGGTCCGCGCGGCGGCCACGACGGTACGGACGTCGAGCGTGGTGTCGCCCGGCCCCCAGACGAACGTCATCAGGTCCGCGGGCGCGCCGATGTCGGAGGCCGCGGCGCGGCCCGGCGACTCAGGGTCGGCCCGCCGGCGGAGCCGGGGCTCGTGGACGTCAGGCATGCGCCCATCTTGTCCCACCATGTCCGACCTCGCCCATGGGGGTGGGCGCGAACCCGGCCGTACGGACCGCGGCGGCGGGGGACTCCGCCGCGGACCGTACGGCCACCTCGACCGTGGGGGCGGCCGGTCGGATCATGACCGGGGGGCCACCGGTGGAGAGCCTGGGGGTGGGCCCTCACTTGTTCTTCCGACCACGCCAACCACCTTCGCCGCTGCGCGGCCGGAAGTCAGCGCGGCCACCCCCCATTCTGGATCCATGCCAGCGGTAATCCGCATTTACCTGCTGGCCGGGATGCGCGGCCCCGCCGGGCGTCCCCGGCGCGCCCTCGGAACGCATCACCGGCACCACAGTGCACCCACAGTCACTCACGTCACCGTCCGCCGGTCGCCCGGACATACTGGACCTACCCCGACCGCCGAAGAGAAGTGAGCTCCTCATGTCCCGTGTCCTGGGTTCGCCGCGGGAGATCCTCGCCGCGGCCGACGTCGAGCGGTTCGTCCGGTCGTCGCTGGACGGCGACGACTACACCGGCAAGAAGGTCTGCGTGCTGGTGCCCGACGCCACCCGCAGCTGCCCGCTGCCGGCACTCCTGGACAGCGTGCACGCCGCACTGCACGGCCGGGTCGCCGAGCTGACGTTCATGGTCGCGCTGGGCACCCATCCGGCGATGAGCGAAGAGCGCCTGGCGGCCCTGCTGGGCTACCCGCCCGGGCACAGTGAACGGCGCTATCCCGGCGTGACCGTCCGCAACCACGAATGGTGGGACCCCGCCATGCTCACGTCGGTCGGGGTGATCCCGGGCGAGGAGCTGGCCGAGCTGTCCGGCGGGCGGCTCAGCGAGCCGGTGGAGGTACGCCTCAACCGCGCCGTCGTGGACAGCGACGTCACGCTCGTCGTCGGCCCGGTGTTCCCGCACGAGGTGGTGGGCTTCTCCGGCGGCAACAAGTACCTGTTCCCCGGGGTCGCGGGCCAGGAGGTCATCGACGTCTCGCACTGGCTCGGCGCACTGATCACCAGCGCGGAGATCATCGGCACGCGCGGCATCACACCGGTACGTGCGCTGATCAACCGTGCGGCGGCGAAGGTGCCGAGCGAGCTGCGGTGCTTCTCCCTTGTCGTGGAGTCCGGCACCACGAACCTGCACGCGATCGCCTACGGGGGCACCGAGGAAGCCTGGGCCGCGGCGGCCGACATCACCGCGCAGGTCGACGTGGAGTACCTCGACGCCCCGGTCAAACGGGTGCTGTCCCTGGTGTCCCGGCGCTACGACGAGATCTGGACCGCGGCCAAAGGCATGTACAAGGTCGAGCGGGTCGTCGCCGACGGCGGCCAGGTGGTGCTGTACGCACCGCACGTCACCGAGGTGAGCCGTACGCACGGCGAGGCCATCCACGCCGTCGGCTACCACTGCCGCGACTACTTCGTGAAGCAGTGGGACCGGTACAAGGACATGCCGTGGGGCGTCCTGGCCCACTCCACGCACCTGCGCGGCGCCGGCGCCTACGACGCGACGGAGGGGGAGCGCTGCCGCATCGAGGTCACCCTGGCGACCGGGATCGACGCGGAGACCACGCGCGGCCTCGCGCTGTCCTACCTGGACCCCGCCTCGATCGACATCGACGAATGGGAGCGCGACCCGGAGACCCTGGTCGTGCACGACGCCGGTGAGATCCTCTACCGGCTCCGGTGAGAGTCCTCGGCGAATCCGCGAAAGCGTACGGCGCCGTGCTCGACCAGGATGTCGATGAACGCCGAGATGTGCGGCACCTCGGCCGTCGTGGTGAAGGCGACGAGCTCGCGATGGACCGGCGGGTCCGGCTCGAGCTGGGCGCCGGCGAAGTCGGTCTCGATCATGTTCTTGGGCACCAGCGCCGGGCCGAGCCCCGCGGCGGCCAGGTGCACGGCGGTCGAGGTGTGGCCCGTGTGCACGGCCGGGCGCGCGATGAAGCCGGCGGCCGAGCATGCCTGGGCGACGACCGCTGCGAGCCCGTTGTCCGGTGCGTACAGCACCCAGGGGCGGTCGGCGAGCTCGGCCAGCGTCACCCGGCGGCGGCCGTCGGCCGCGATCGGGTCGTCACCGGCCAGAACCACGACGAGGTCCTCGCTGCCCACGACCCGGACGGGGCCGTCCCAGTGCAGCGGCGCCGCGCTGACGGCGACATCGGCTCCGCCGGTCGCCATCAGGTTCGCCAGGTCACCGCTGTTGCCGTACTCCAGCAGCTCGACGTGCGCGTCCGGATAGAGCCTCCGCCACTCCAGGACCGCCGGCGGGATGATGCCGATCGCGATGGAGTACAGCGTCGCGATCCGCAGCCCGATCCGGTCCAGCTCACCGCGAGGCCGGCCGGTGTGCATGGCCTCCTCGACGCTGTGCAGGGCCGCGATCGCGTGCGGCAGGTACGCGCGTCCCATGGGCGTCAGGCGGACGGTGTCCGGAAGGCGCTCGAGCAGCGGGTGCCCGACGGTGCGTTCCAGCGCGCGTATCTGGTGGGACAGCGCGGGCTGGGAGACGGAGAGCCGCTGCGCCGCGCGGGTGAAGGAACTCTCCTCGACCACGGCCAGCAGATACTCCATCTGCCGGAAGCTCATGTCCGCAGTGTATGTCCGCTGGTGAGAGCCCTCCCGTCGTCAGGCCGGAGTGCGGGCCACCCCGCCGAGGAACCCCAGGGGCAACGGAGCGCCGGGAGGCGGCCGGCCGGCCCTCCAGTGGTCGACACCGACGAGCCCCGGCTCGAGCAGCTCCGTTCCCTCGAAGAGGGACGCCACCTGCGCCGGGCTGCGCGGCGTGATCGATCCGAGCGAGGTCGTGGAGTAGATCCGGCGTCCCTCGCTGGCGACGTCCGGGGCGACGTCGTCGGCCGTGACGTGGGAGATCACCAGGAAGCTGCCCGGGGCGGCGGCGGCCCGCAGCCGGGCCACGACCTCTCTCGCCTCACGGTCGCCGGGGATGAACTGCAGCACCGCGACGAGCAGGATGCCGACGGGACGGTCGAAGTCGATCAGTGCGCGTGTCTCCGGGTGCTCCAGGATCTTGTCC
>JAOPYG010000139.1 GCA_025964685.1 Actinoallomurus sp.
GGAGGAGTCCGAGGACCTGGTGCAGGAGACGTTCCTGCGCGCGTGGAGGAGGCTGGACGGCTTCGAGGGCCGCTCGACGTTCCGCGCCTGGCTGTACCGGATCGCGACGAACGCCTGCCTCGACGCGCTCGACGGCCGGGCCCGCCGGGTGCTCCCACACGACCTCACCGCGCCATCGGACCCCCGCGCCGGGCTGCCGCCGCGTACCGACATCGCATGGCTGCAACCGTTCCCGGACCGGTCGCCGACCCCGGCCGAGGCGGATCCGGACGCCGCGGCGGTCGCACGGGAAACGATGGAGCTGGCGTTCCTGGCCGCGATCCAGCATCTGCCTCCCCGGCAACGCGCCGTGCTGATCCTGCGCGACGTGCTCGGCTGGACCGCCAAGGAGACCGCGACGCTGCTGGAGAGCAGCGTGGCTTCGGTGAACAGCGCGTCCCAGCGGGCCCGGTCGACGATGCGCGAGCAGCTCCCGCGTGGCCGTCTCGACTGGGCCGCGCCGGCGGAGCCCACCGAAGGGGAGCGCGCAGTGCTGCGGCGGTACATGGAGGCCGTCGAACGCGCCGATGTCGCCGCGGTGGCCGAGCTGCTGGCCGACGACGTGCGCACGACGATGCCGCCGTACCCGATGTGGTTCGAGGGGCGCGCGAACGTCGTGGCGGCGCTGGCGGCGGGCTGGGATGCCGGCTCGCCGGCCTATGTGGGCCGGTTCCGCATGGTCGCGACGCGGGCCAACAACCGGCCGGCCGCGGCGGCGTACGTGCGCGGCCGTGACGAGCCCGACTACCGCGCCTTCGCCATCTCCGTGCTGCGGATCGAGGACGGCCGCATCGCGGAGGCCACCGCCTTCCACGACCCGAGCCTCTTCGCGGCGTTCGGCCTGCCCACGGCGTTGCCGGCGACGCACCGATGAGTGAACGCCTGCTCCGTCGTCTCAACAGGGGTCAATCGATCTCAGGCGAGAGGTAGCTCATGAGCACGATGCTGTATTCGGCCACGATGTCGCTGGACGGATTCATCGCCGGTCCGGGAGGTGACATGTCCTGGCTGACCGAGCACCTGGGGCCGAACCCGGAGGTCGACGAGCTCATCGGCGAGATCGGCGCGCTTCTCGTCGGCAACCGCACGTTCCGCGGCGACGATCCGCACCGGGGCACGCCCAAGGAGGGCAAGCCGTTCGGCGGAGGGTGGAGCGGGCCGCAGTTCGTGCTCACCCACGACGTCCCCGAGAGTTCCGTGCCGGACGTGACGTTCGTGGGCGACCTGGAGAGCGCCGTGACCGCGGCCATGACCGCCGCGGGCGACAAGTACGTCAACGTCCTCGGCGCCCAGGTCGCACGGCAGTGCCTCGAGGCGGGCGTGCTCGACGAGATCTACCTGTGCGTCGCCCCGGTACTGCTCGGCGACGGCGTCCGGCTGTTCGATCATCCGGGCGGTGCCGAGGTCAAGCTCGAACGAATCGGCCTGACCCAGATGCCGCACGTGACCAACATCTTGATGCGCGTCGTCCACTGACATTTTCCGGTCCTGACAACCCGCTCGTCATCTCCCGCGTCCCGCTAGGGGACAGTCACTGTCCCAAAAGTCACATAGGGGGCCGCTCCGGAGCTGTAACGTCGCGCTCTGGTGCGCCGGGAAGCCTGGTCGGCAATGACTACAGGCATGCCGGGAGGCGCGGGGGATGGCGGAATTCGTACGGGCGGCGCTCGATCTACCCGCGGCTGCCTTCGGCGTCGCGCTGATCCTCGTCCTCGCCTACTGGGCCTTGATCGCGTTCGGCGTGCTGGACGTGGTGTTCGGCGTCGTCGTCTCCGTCGCCGCGTCGCTGTTCGTCACAGCCGCGTGGTTCGCCGCCCTGGCGGGCACCCTTCTCGTGCACCGCGGGCACCTGTCCGGACCGCTCCCCTCCACCGGCGTGATCCTCGCCGCGGTGGTGCTGTCCGGGCTGGTCACCCGTGCGCTGACGCCGCCACTGCGGCGCGCGCTGACTGAAGAGCAGGTACCGAGCCGACGGGACTTCGTCGGCCGGATGTGCGTGATCCGCACGGGCCGGGTGGACCTGGCGTTCGGTCAGGCGACCGTACGCGCCGCCGATGGATCCTCGGCGGTCATCCAAGTGCGCCAGCAACGGAACCAGGAAGAGGAAGCCGCCCTCAAAGCAGGAAGTACCGCACTGATCTTCGACTACGACGCCGACGGCGGCTTCTTCTGGGTGATGCCGTACGACGCGGAGCTCGACCCACATCGTCCACCTCGCTGACACAACTCCCCCCGCACGAAGGACCACTGATGGATTCGCTGGCCATCGGGATCGGCGTACTGCTCGCCGCCCTCCTGTTCGTCGTCATCGGCGTCGCGTTCTTGCTCCGGCTGTTCCGCAAGGTGGAGCAGGGGCACGTGCTCATCGTCTCCAAGATCAAGAGGGTGCACGTCACCTTCACCGGCGCGATCGTGCTCCCGGTGCTGCACAAGGCCGAGGTGATGGACATCTCGGTGAAGACGATCGAGATCGAGCGCAGCGGCAACGAGGGCCTGATCTGCCGCGACAACATCCGCGCCGACATCCGGATCACCTTCTTCGTCCGGGTCAACAAGACCGTCGAGGACGTCATAGCGGTGGCCCAGGCCATCGGCACCGCGCGGGCCAGTCACGAGGAGACGCTCCAGGTCCTGTTCAACGCCAAGTTCTCCGAGGCGCTGAAGACCGTCGGCAAGCAGATGGACTTCGTCGACCTGTACACACACCGGCATGAGTTCCGCGACCAGATCGTGCAGATCATCGGCACCGACCTGAACGGCTACCACCTCGAGGACGCGGCCATCGACCACCTCGAGCAGACGCCGCTGGAGAGCCTGAACCCCACGAACATCCTCGACGCGCAGGGCATCCGCAAGATCACTGAGCTGACCGCGATCGAGCACGTGCGCACCAACGAGTACCAGCGCAACGAGCAGAAGGAGATCACGCGCCAGAACGTCGACGCGCGTGAGGCCATCCTCGAGCTGGAGCGACGTCAGGCCGAGGCCGAGGTCAAGAAGAAGCGCGAGATCGAGACCGTACGGGCGCGCGAGGAGGCCGAGATCGCCAAGGTGCAGGCCGAAGAGCGGCTGACCTCACAGAGCGCGCACATCCGTACCGACGAGCAGCTCGGCGTCCAGCAGGAGAACCGCAACCGGGAGGTCGCCGTCGCGGAGAAGAACCGCGAGCGTGTCATCGCGGTCGAGACCGAGCGCATCGAGAAGGACCGGATGCTCGAGGTCATCGCCCGCGAGCGGGAGACCGAGCTGTCCCGGATCGCCAAGGACAAAGAGGTCGAAGGCGAGAAGCGGGACATCGCCGACGTCATCCGCGAGCGGATCGCAGTGGAGAAGACGGTCGCCGAGCAGGAAGAGAACATCAAGAAGCTCCGCGTCGTCGAGGAGGCCGAGCGTATGCGCCAGGCCGTCATCATCCAGGCCGAGGCGGAGGCGCAGGAAGGGCTGGTCAAGGACATCAAGGCGGCCGAGGCCGCCGAGGAGGCCGCCAAGTTCAGGGCCCGCGAGGTGCTGCTGCTGGCCGAGGCGCGGCAGCAGACCGCCGAGCTCGACGCCCGCGCCAAGATCCGGCTGGCCGAGGGCATCCAGGCCGAGATCGCCGCGACGGGCCTGGCCGACGTGCAGGTGCGCGAGCGGGACGCCGAGGCCATCGAGAAGGTCGGCCGCGCGGAGGCGACAGTGGATCGGCAGAAGGCCCTCGCAGCCGCCGACGGGATCCGCGAGAAGATGAAGGCCGAGGCGGAGGGCCTGACCGACAAGGCCGCCGGCATGGCCGCGATGGACGACGCCACGCGGGGACACGAGGAGTACCGGCTGCGGCTGGAGGCCGAGAAGGACATCCGGCTGGCCGGCCTTGACGTCCAGCGCGAGGTCGCCGAGGCACAGGCGACCGTGCTCGCCGCTGGACTGGAGAAGGCCGACATCGACATCGTCGGCGGGGACACCATGTTCTTCGACAAGGTCGTCGGCGCGATCAGCGTCGGCAAGGGCGTGGACGGGTTCGTCGAGCACTCCGACGTCGCCCAGAGCCTCGCGAAGCCGTGGCTGAACGGCTCGCGCAGCTTCCCCGACGACCTGACCCGGCTGCTCGGCTCAGTGAACACGGACGACGTCAAGAACCTCACCCTGTCCGCCCTCCTCATGCAGCGGATCAGGGGCGGCGGAGCCGACGGAGCCAAGGCGAAGGAGCTGCTGGACCACGCCGAACGCCTCGGCGTCGCCGACGCGGCCGTCTCGTCCGTCGCCGTCATCGACCAGTGAGCGAGGCGGAGGAAAAGGCCGAGCCGAGGCTGGACGCGGGCACCTACGAGGTGCTCCGCGCCCGCCTCGGCGAGCAGGCCGAACAACTGGCCCGGCGGTCTGAGGCGCTGAACTCCCGGCGCCTGGAGATCTTCGGTGGGGCCGAGCTGCGCCTGGTCGGCGCCGAGCGGATCCGTACCGAGCACAACTGCGTGCCGCGCGACATCGCCTCGATCGGTGACCTGCTGCTGTTCGGCTACAACGTGTTCATCGGGTTGAAGCCGGAGACGTCGGTCGACGACGTCTTCGCGACGCACCGGTTCGTACGCGACGGCGAGGAGTTCCGGTTCGAGTCCGCGGAATCGGACCTGCTGCGCGACCCGCAGTTCGAACGCGACTTCAACGAGCTGTACCGCTACTACCGCGACAGCCGGCTGCTGCAGCTGCGCCATCTCGACGGCAAGCTGCTGGCGGTCTTCCAGACCGGGCTGGAGGCCGAGCACGACACCCGCGTGCTCCGCTGGAAGGTCGGCACCGACGGCGCCGTCGTCTACCAGGACAACCTCGGCGAGCCGGACCATGTCTTCCCGCCGTCGCACGACTTCGAGTGGATCGAGACGACCCGCGACGACCACGTCCTCGGCCGGAACCCGCACATCTCGATCGAGGATGAGGTCTTCGTCGAGACCGTCGGCGGCGACCTGACCGTCAAGGTGGAGAACAACACCGAGACCGGTGAGGGGATCTACCGCGAGCCGGTCGACGAGCCGTTGCAGAGCCTCGCCGACGCGGAGGTGGCCTACGCCCGGGTCGGCGCGCTCATCCTGCTGCGCGTCCGGCCGTACAAGGAGAACGACTGGCGGCACCTGGTCTTCAACACCCGGGCCAGGTCCGTCGTCCGCCTGGACGGCATCGGGCAGGCGTGCCGGCGGCTGCCGGAGGACCAGGGGATCATCTTCCCCGGCGGCTACTACCTGGCCACCGGCGCGGTGAAGACCTTCGACACCGACACGGACCGGCTGGAGTACGAACGGTTCATCCGCTCCACCAACGGCGAGGACGTCCTCTACGTCTTCCACGCGCGCGAGGCCGGCCGGTACCTCCTGCTGCCGTACAACGTGATCCGCAAGGAGGTCGCGACCCCGATCACCTGCCACGGCTACTCGCTGTTCGACGACGGCACGATGGTCGTGTTCCGCGCCGACTCGGGCGAGCCCACGCGGGTGCACCAGATGCAGGTGTGGCAGACGCCGTACCTGTCCGACGCCTATGCCGCGGCGCAGCCGGTCGGCACCGGGCCGCTGGAGCGGATCGGCAACGCCGACCTCGTCCGCGGCATCTCCGACTCTCTGTCGATCGCCCGTACGGTGGCCGAGACGACGCCGTCGGCGGCGGTCTTCGAGGCGCTGATCGCCGCCTGCGACAGGGCGGTCGACCACTACTTCTGGTTCGGCGAACAGGGGCTGCGCGAGCCGCTCGACGGGGTTCGCGACGCGGCCGAGCAGGTGCTGGAGGAGTTCGAGACCGTCCAGCGGCTCACCGCCCAGGCCACCGACGCGCTCACCGAGGCGGACGAGAAGATCACCACGCTGATCCGGACCACCCGGGGCGCCTCGCCGGCCACCGCCGACGCCTGGGTGACCCGCCTCGCCGAACTGCGGCGCTCACAGGGCCGGCTGGTGACACTGCGTGAGATGCGCTACGCCGACAACGCGCGGATCGACGAGCTGGCCGGGCGGCTCACCGACGAGCTGAACGCGACCGCCGGCCGCGCGGTCGCCTTCCTGCGTGAACCGGGCGCGTTCACCGGGTACCACGAGGAGATCGGCCGGCTCGTCGCCGACGCCGAGGCGATCCAGGCCGTGGCCGAGGCCGGTCCCGTACGCGAACGGCTGGCCGAGCAGACCCATGGCCTGGAGACGCTGACCGAGGTCGTCGGCGCGCTCGACATCGCGGACGCCCGGGTGCGCACGTCGATCCTGGAGCGCATCGGCGAGGTGCTCGCCGAGATCAACCACGCGCAGGCGAGCCTGACCGCGCGCCGCCGCGAACTGCTCGACGCCGAGGGCCGGGCCGCCTTCGCGGCCGAGTTCGGGTTGCTCGGGCAGGCCGTCACCGCGGCGCTCACCATGGCCGACACCCCTGAGCACTGCGACGACCAGCTCGGCCGCATGATGCTTCAGCTGGAGAACCTGGAGTCGCGGTTCGCCGAGTTCGACGACTTCCTCGCCGAGCTGTCCGGCCGGCGCGAGGAGGTCTACGAGGCGTTCTCCGCGCGCAAGCAGGCGCTGGTCGACGACCAGGTCCGCCGCGCCGACCGGCTGGCCGAGTCCGCGACGCGCATCCTGACCGGCGTACACCGTCGGGTCGGGGAGCTGGACTCCCTCGATGAGATCAACGCCTATTTCGCCGCCGACCCGATGGTGGCGAAGATCCGCGGCGTCGCCGACCAACTGCGCAGCCTCGGTGATTCCGTACGCGCCGAGGAGCTCGACGGGCGTCTCAAGGCTGCGCGCCAGGACGCCGGCCGTGCCCTGCGGGACCGCGTCGACCTGTACGAGGGCGATGGGCGGGCCATCCGCCTCGGCCGGCACAGGTTCGCGGTCAACACCCAGCCGGTGGACCTGACGCTGGTGCCGTACGAGGGCACGATGGCCTACGCCGTGACCGGGACGGACTACCGCATGCCGGTGCGCGACCCGGCGTTCGAGTCCACCCGGCCGTACTGGGACCAGCCGCTGGTCTCCGAGACACCCGGGGTGTACCGCGCCGAGCACCTGGCCGCGGACCTGCTCGCCGGTCCGTCGCTCGACGCGTTGCGCCGCGCGGCGGCCTCCGAGGACGGACTGCTGACGGCCGTACGGAAGGTGGCCGAGTCACGCTACGACGAGGGGTACGAGCGCGGCGTGCACGACCGCGACGCCGCGCTGATCCTCGACGCGCTGCTGCGGCTGCACGCCGGCGCCGGCCTGCTGCGCTACCCGCCCGCCGCGCGGGCCGCCGCGCAGCTGTTCTGGGCGCACGGCACGACCGATCCCGCCCGTACGTCCTGGACCGCGCGGGCCCGCTCCCTCGCCAGGGCGCGCGCGGCGTTCGGCGACCCGGCGGCGCTCGCCGAGCTACGCGGTGAGCTGACCGCCGCCATCACGGCCTTCGTCACGGACCGCGGACTGTCCGGCGGTGACGACCTCGCCGGTGAGTACCTGTTCGAGGAGCTGGCCGCCGTGTCCGCGGGGTTCGTCACCGGAGCGGGAGCGCGGTCGGTGCTGGAGGGGTTCCGGCGGGCACTCGGCGGTTCGCCGGGGTTCGGTGAGGACCTGCGGGAGCTGGGCGATGACCTGGCCGCCCGCCACCAGCTCGTCGAGGCGTGGCTGAGCTCGTACCTGAACGCCTCGGGCGGTCCCGCCGACGACCTGGCCGAGGCGGTGGCGATCGAGCTGTGCGGGCCGCTGCCGCGCTACGACTCGTCCGCGTCGCTGACCACGACCGTGGAAGGACTGCTGGGTGCGCACCCGCGAGTCGTCGGCCGGCGTCTGGAGCTGCGACTCGATGAGGTGCTGAGCCGGACCCGCAGGTTCCGCGCCGAACGGGTGCCCGCGTACCGTGCGTACCAGAAGAGGCGCGGCGAGCTGATCGCCTCGGAACGGTCACGGTTGCGGCTGGCGGAGTACGAGCCCAAGGTGATGAGCGGGTTCGTCCGCAACGCGCTGCTGGACGAGGTGTACCTGCCGCTGATCGGCGACAACCTGGCCAAGCAGCTCGGCGCCGCCGGCGACGCCAAGCGCACCGACCAGATGGGTCTGATGCTGCTCATCTCACCGCCCGGGTACGGCAAGACCACCCTCATGGAGTACGTCGCCGGGCGGCTCGGCCTGATGTTCGTCAAGGTCAACGGCCCGGCGCTCGGCCAGGCGGTCACGTCGCTGGATCCGGCCGAGGCGCCGAACGCCACCGCGCGCCAGGAGGTCGAGAAGATCTCCTTCGCGCTGGAGATGGGCAACAACGTGCTGCTCTATCTCGACGACATCCAGCACGTCTCCTCCGAACTCCTGCAGAGGTTCATCTCCCTGTGCGACGCGCAGCGCCGCATCGAGGGCGTCTGGCAGGACCGCACCCGCACGTACGACCTGCGCGGGAAGCGGTTCGCGGTGTGCATGGCCGGCAACCCGTACACCGAGTCGGGGCAGCGGTTCCGCATCCCGGACATGCTGGCCAACCGCGCCGACGTGTGGAACCTCGGCGACGTGCTGTCCGGCCGCGACAGGCTGTTCGCGCTCAGCTACGTGGAGAACGCGCTGACCTCCAACCCGGTGCTCGCGCCGCTGTCCACCCGCGACCGCGGCGACGTCGAGCTGCTCGTACGCCTCGCGGAGGGCGACCCGACGGCGATGCCCGACCGGCTCGCCCACCCGTACTCCACCGACGAGCTGGCACAGATCATCGCCGTACTCCGCAAACTCCTGCGCGTGCAGCAGGTGGTGCTGGCCTGCAACCAGGCCTACATCGCCTCGGCGGCACAGAGCGAGGCGTCACGGACCGAGCCACCGTTCCAGCTCCAGGGCTCGTACCGGAACATGAACAAGCTCGCCGAACGGATCGTGCCGGTCATGAACGAGGCCGAGCTCGAGGCGGTCATCGACGACCACTACCTGGGCGAGGCACAGACCCTCGCCTCGGGCGCCGAGGCCAACCTGCTGAAACTCGCGGAACTGCGGGGAACGCTGACCCCGGAACGACGCGAACGATGGACGGAGGTCAAGGCGGCCTTCCTGCGCTCCCAGGCCCTGGGCGGAGAGGAGGACGACCCGCTCAACCGGGCGGTCGGCGCCCTGGGCCTGCTCGCCGACCGGGTCGCCGCAGTGGAGACCGCGATCACGCGGTCCACGCGACAGTGAGGGCGCCGTCCAGGAGTGACGTGAGGTAGCGGTCGGCCGGGCCGGGTTCGGCACGTCTTCACCGCCTTGACCGACGGCCGGACAGCGATCCAGGCGGTGTCTTAAGGTCTCGGGCGTAGGAGGTGCGGATGCCGGCAAATCAGCCTGAACCGGCTGCCGGCCGAGGGGATGTGGCCCGCGCCCGTGCCATCTTGGACGCGCTCGAACATCTCGTCGGCGGCCTCGGCACGGCTCTGCTGGCGTTCGTCGCACTGATCTGGCTGGTCGTCGTCGCGCTCACCTGCGTCCTCGGCGTGGGCCGGCTCCTGGTGCCCACCGTGCCACGCGTCGCACGCGGCATCGCCGAGCGGGAACGCGCGCGGCTCTCGCGCTGGGGGCCGGAGATCATCGGCCCGGAGCCCTTGCCGGCCCGCGCACGCGACGCCTTCGCGGATCCGGCCATCCGGCGGGAACTGCGCTGGCTGGTCATCCACGGCACGCTGGGCCTGTTCCTCAGTATGGCCGGGGCGACACTGCCGCTGAACGCCGTGCAGGACGTCACGTACCCGCTGTGGTGGCGGTTGGCGGACCCGGCCGCCAACGCCCCCACCCTGGTGTTCTGGACCGTGCGCGACACCTCCGACGCGTGGGCGGTCGCGATCCTCGGCGTGGGGATGGCCGTCGCCTTCGTGTTCCTCGGACCGGGCATGGCCCACCTGCAGGCGTGGCCGGGACGGAAGCTCCTGGCGCCCACCGCCGACGTCGACCTGTCGCTGCGGGTCGCGCAACTGTCCGCGACCCGCGCCGCGGCACTGGACGCCCACGCCACGGAGTTGCGGCGCATCGAACGTTCACTGCACGACGGCACCCAGAACCGGCTCGTCGCCGTCACCGTCCTGCTCGGCGCGACCCGCCAGGCGCTGGCCCGTGACCCGTCCAGCGCCGACGCCATGCTCGAACGCGCCCAGCAGGCCGCCGAACAGGCACTGTCGGAGCTCCGTACGGTCGCCCGCGGCATTCTGCCGCCCGTCCTGGCCGACCGTGGGCTCGCCGGTGCGCTCGCCGGGCTCGCGGCGGACTGTTCGGTCCCGTGCCGGATCGACGTCGACGTGCCCGGCCGCTGCGCCGCCTCCGTCGAGGCCACCACCTACTTCGTGGTGGCCGAGGCACTCACCAACGTCTCCCGGCACAGCCAGGCCCAGCACGCAACCGTCACCGTCCGCCGCCAGGGCGGCCGGCTGCTGGTGCGCATCGACGACGACGGCCGCGGCGGCGCGGACGAACACCACGGCTCCGGCATCACCGGCATCCGCCGCCGCGTCGAGGCCTACGACGGCCGGCTCACCCTGACCAGCCAACCCGGTGGGCCGACGACTCTCCAGGTGGAACTCCCATGCGGATCGTGATCGCCGAGGCCGTCGAAGCGTAGATCTTGTGGCAATTCGGGGCATCCAACGGACGGGACGGGCCCGGCTCTGGAGCTCCAGAGCCGGGCCGCGGATCAGCGGATCTGTTCGTCGTCCGGGTCGTAGGGGAGGAAGGAGGTCCCGAGCTTCGCCGACCAGCCGACCGTGAGCAGTTCGCCGTACTCCTCCGCCGGGGCCTGCGGAAGGAAGCCGATGTCGATCGGGGTGCCGAAGGCGACCGTGAGGAACGGGGACGGGACGTTCAGGCTCATCGCAGTGCCTTCCTTACCTGGGCCTCGCCGAGGATCGGGTCGTTGCTGGGTCCTTCTTCCTGCGCCGCCGTGAGGGCGCGTGACTTCGGCCGTACGGTGGCCGGTGGCACGGTCGGGTCGGCCGGGGCGGCGTTGTGGTACTCCGGGAAATGCGCCTGGTAGTCGATCATCGCCTGGGTGATGTCGGCTTCGGCGAAACGCGGACCCCAGAACTGCGCCGACGCCGCCATGCCCTGGACGTATCCGGCCGGGAAGCTGACCATCGGCCAGCCGAGCGCGTTGGGCACCTGGTAGTACGCCCGGAAGACCGGGAAGCCCGTACCCCCGGATCGCAGTCCCACGACGTCACCGATCGACATCACCAGCATGAAGTCGACGCCGTGGTCGTGCAGCGCCTTGGTGTAGTTGGCGATCAGCTTCCGGCGACGCTGCTCGCCCTCGTACCGCACGGCGCCGGAGATCCCACCGTTGAACCGGTCCGCGCTGGCGAAGCTCGCCGCCGACTCACCCGGTGCCCGGCGGCCGTACTGGCTGGTCAGCAGGGCCACGGAGTCGTCGGACGGGGTACCACTGGCGCAGAAGTCGGCGACCGCGGCCGCGTAGCGGACCTCATACCGGTTGGCGTTGACCACGGCGGCGGACGGTGACACGGGTGAGCCGTCCACCGTCGCGAGCACGTCCGACGAGGCGAAGTAGGGGTTCTGGGCGGGGTCGGTCATGTCCAGGCCCGGGAACTCCACGACCTGGGCACCCAGGCTCTTCAACTGCCCGACCAGCCGGTTGAAGGCCGCGACATGACCGGCGCCGTACGTCGACTGCGGGCTCACCCCGGTCTTGATCGTTCCGCCGACGTTCATCCAGTCGGTCTGCGGGATGCCGATCCGCAGGCCCCGCAGGGGCGTGCGGCCCGAGCGCGGACTGAGCGGGATCTGCGGGAACGGGTCCGGCGCGGACAGCGTCTGCGGATCGTTGACCGGGTCACGGCCGAGGATGGTGGCGAGAATGAGGGCGGAGTCGCGGGCGCTGCGGCTGATCGGGCCCAGCACGTCATAGCCCGGGGACAGCGGCATCAGCCCGGCGATCGAGACGGTGCCGAGCGAGGGCTTGATCCCGGTGGCCCCGTTGGCGGCCGAGGGCATGATGATGCTGCCCCCGGTCTCCTCGCCGATGCAGGCCGCGGCCAGCCGCGCGACCGGCGCGACCCCGGACCCCTGGCTCGATCCGCCGGGCACGTGGTCGATGTTCCACGCGTTGCCGGCGAAGGTTCCGGTGATCGATCCGGAGAAGGCCGAGCAGATCGTGCTGCCCAGCAGGACCACGCCGGCCTCGCGCAGCCGGCCCACCACGGTGGCGTCCTGGAGCGCGACATTCCCGGCGAAGGCGGGACTGCCGTCCTGAGCGGTGAGACCTTTGATGCCGACCGAGTCCTTGATGCCCATCGGGATACCGCACAGCAGCGGCACCTGGGCATGGCCGCGACGGGCCGCCGCGAGCCGCTGGTCGGCGGCTTTGGCGGCGGCCAGCGCGCCGGCCTCATCGATCCGTACGAACGCGTTGTAGAGCCCGTTGTTCGCGTAGGTCTCGAACGGGCCGTTGAGCTTCTTGATCCGATCCAGGTACGCCCGGGTCAGCTCGACGCTCGACACCTTCCCCGCGCGCAGCAGCGCCGCCAACTCGAAGATCTCATAGTCCACCAGCCGTGACCGGTGCGGAACGCTCTTCAGCGCGGGCGGCGTCACCGTCGCCCCACCGCCTGCCGATGCCGCCGTATTCGGCTTCACCGCCGGTGCGGCGTCCGCCACGCCACTGCCGAACGTCATGGCCAGTGCGGTACCGGCGGCCGTCGCACCCGCACCCCCGATCAGGGATCGGCGGCTCAGAGTGCCCGGTCGCGCACCGGCCACGCGCTCTCCGGCCTCCGCCACCTCGCCGTGTTCTTGCCCCACGTCCGTACCTCGTCTCTGCCGCGAGGGCTCTCGCCCGGAACTGGGGCACCACCGACAGATCGGCGATGCCCCAGGACGTACGGCCTGACGGTAAAGACGGGTCGTTTCCACCAGGTTTGTGGATCATGACGTGGATATTTCGGACAATCAGCGTCATCTTCGCGTGAAGGCGCACGAAACCCCGTGAAGCGCTGGCCTCGCTGCTTCATCGTTTCCCCAGCTGTTCGCGCACGCGGGGCGCGACCTCGGTGCCGAAGAGCCTGAGGTTCGCCATGAGGGTCGCGTGGGGCATCGGGCCCATGCCGTACTTCAGATCGAACCGGTCGGCGCCTAGGGCGGTCATGGTCTTGACGATGCGCCGGGCGACCGTCTCGGGTGATCCGACGTACAGCGAGCCGTACTCGACCTCGTGTTCGAAGTACTCCCGCGTGATCTTCGGAAAGCCTCGTTGCTTGCGTACATCGGGAAGGAAGGTCTCGTACGTGGGCCAGTACTCCTCTTTGGCCTGGTCGTCGGTTGCCGCGACATGGCCGGGGGAGTGCACGCCGATGGGCAGGGGAGCCAAGCCGGACTGTGCTGTGGCTTCGCGGAAGAGCGCGGAGAGCCGGGCGAAGCGCGCGGGATTCCCACCGATGATCGCGAGCATGAGTGAGAATCCATGGCGTGCGGCGCGTACGACCGATGCAGGGTTGCCTCCGACGCCCACCCAGGTCGGGAGCGCCCCGCCGGCGGTGCGCGGGTAGACCTGCAGTCCGGGCAGGGCGGCGCGCGTCGTTCCCGACCAGGTGACGGCCTGCTCGGCGCGCAGCCGGGCGAAGAGTTCGAGCTTCTCCTCGAACAGGCGGTCGTAGTCGGCGAGGTCGAATCCGAACAGAGGGAAGGACTCGGTGCTGGACCCGCGCCCGAGGATGACTTCGGCGCGTCCGGAGGAGAGGGCGTCCAGGGTCGCGTATCGCTGGAAGACGCGCACCGGGTCGTCCGAGCTCAGCACGGTCACCGCGGATCCCAGGTGGATTCGTGAGGTCCGGGCGGCGATGGCGGCCAGGACCAGGTCAGGTGCGGAGAGGGGGATCTCCTCGATGTGATGCTCGCCCAGACCGAAGAAGTCCAGGCCTGACTCCTCCGCGAGCACTCCCTCCGCCACGAGTTCCCGGATGTTCTGTGGCTCGCTGAGCAGGTCGCCGTCGTCGCCGACCGTCATCTCCCCGAAGCTGTCGACGCCGATCACGATCTGACGTGCCATCTCCATGACCTTTCGCCCCGCATACGATTGACGCATCAATATTTGACGTGTCAATCATATGCCGTATGCTTGACGCGTCAATGAGATGAGGTGCGGGTTGTGATGGCTGGCGTACGGCCGCGGATGACAACGAGGGAGCTCGCGATATGGCGGTCGCTCCTGGACACGACCGCCGAGCTTCAGCGGGTTCTGGGCGCCCGGCTGCAGCAGGAGTCGGGCCTTTCACCGGCCGACTATCGGGTGCTGCTGGCGTTGCACGAGGCGGACGGCAGGCGGCTGCGGTCCTCCGAGCTCGCGGCGAGCATCGATTGGGAGCGGAGCCGGCTGTCGCATCACCTCCGGCGGATGGAAGGACGCGGCCTGGTCCGCCGCGATGACTGCGCGACCGACAACCGCGGCGCCGAGATCTCGTTCACCCAGGACGGAGCGGACATGTTCCGGCGCGCGACCGCCCCCCACCTGAGGGCCGTCAAGAAGCACTTCGCGGACGCCTTGACGCCCGAGCAGTTCGAGGCGCTCGCCGACATCCTTCACGCGCTGCGGAAGACTCGGGGTGGTGCGGCATGACGCGGCTCGCGGTGCTGGGGGCGGGACACGTCGGACCCGTGATCGCGCGGGTGGCCATCGACGCGGGCTTCCCGGTGTCGATCGCGGCCTCGGGCGACCCGGAGGAGATCACACTCATCACGCAGTTTCTGGCGCCGGGAGCCGAGCCACGATGGGCGGCCGAAGCCGTCGAGGACGCCGACGTCGTGGTGCTGGCGATCCCGCTCCACAAGTTCGCGACGTTCGACCCTGCCCTGGTCGCCGGCAAGGTCGTCGTCGACACGATGAACTACTGGCCGCCCATCGACGGCGTTCAGGAGATGTTCGAAGATCCCCTGTACGGCAGTAGCGAGATCGTCGCGCACCGGCTGTCCCGGTCCACGATCGTCAAGACGTTCAACCACATCGGCTACCACGAACTCGACGACGAACGCCGGCCTGCCGGCTCGCCGGAGCGCCGCGCGCTCGGCGTCGCGGGCGACGACCCGGCCGCGGTGACCACCGTGGCGGACGTCATCGAACGCATCGGCTACGACGCCGTACCGCTGGAAGGCCTTGGCGCCGGCCGCCTCCTCGAACCCGGCGGCCCCGTCTTCGGCGTCTCGCTGAGCCGGCCCGAGTTCGAGCACGCGGTAGCCAGATCGCCCTTGAGAGAGAAGGCTTGATATGAGCGCAGCATCTTCGGACGCCGCGAGGGAAGACCGGTTTCCCCTGGTCCTCGGCCTCGACACCTTCGGCGATGTCACCTACGACGAGGACGGCCGCCCGCTCTCGCATGCCCAGACGATCCGCGATGTCGTCGAAGAAGGTGTCCTCGCCGACCAGGTCGGCGTCGACTACTTCGGAATCGGTGAACACCACACCGACGACATCCCGATGTCAGCCGCCGACGTGGTGCTCGGCGCGATCGCTGCTCGTACGACCCGCATCCGCGTCGGGTCGGCGGTCACGGTGCTGAGCTCCGACGATCCCGTCCGGGTGTTCCAGCGCTACTCCACGCTCAACGCCGTTTCTGGAGGGCGGGCCGAGGTCATCCTCGGACGGGGGTCCAGCATCGACTCGTTTCCGCTGTTCGGTTACGACCTCGCCGACTACGAGGACCTCTTCGAGGACAAGACCGGCCTGTTCGCCGAATTGCTCAAAGGCGGACCGGTGACCTGGCAGGGCAAGACCCGCCCAGCGCTTCACGACCAGGATGTGGTGCCGCACACCGAGTCCGGGCCCTTTCCGGCATGGATCGGCGTCGGCGGCAGTCCCCAGTCGGTCGTGCGCGCCGCACATTATGGATTCTCACTCATGCTCGCCATCATCGGCGGGTCGCCGGCACGCTTCGCGCCGTTCTCCCAGCTCTTCCAGCAGGCGCTGGAACGCTTCGGGAGAGCGCCCCTGCCGGTCGGTGTGCACTCGCCCGGGCACGTGGCCGCCACCGACGAAAAGGCCCGGGAGGAGTTCTGGCCGCACTACCTGGAGGTCATCCGCCGCGTCAGCAAGACCCGCGGATTCGCCGCCCCGACCAAGGAGTCATTCACATACGAGACCGGGCCGCAGGGAGCGCTCTACGTCGGGTCGCCAGAGACCGTCGCCAAGAAGATCGCGGCAAACCTCACCTCTCTTGGCGCGAACCGCTTCGACCTGAAGTACGGCATGGGAGGCCTCTCGCACGAGGTACTGATGACCAACATCGAGCTGTACGGCACCCAGGTCATCCCTCGCGTCCGCGAACTCCTCACGTGAGCAGGTGCCCTCACGAGGAGTTCGCGTGGGCGTCCTAGACTTCCAGGCATGCGACGACTGAGCAGCACGGTGGTCGTGGTGGCGGGTGAACAGGCGGGGAAGGTCGTCTCCGGGCTGGATGAGCTGCACAATGTGCGGGCGATCACCCGCGGCGGACGCGCCTTGCCCGAGATCGCCGATGTGGTCAACCGGTCGGTGGCGACGTACGTGGTCCACGACGCGGATCCGCTGGGCGCGGTCGGCGATGCCTGGGCCGACCTGTTCGACGGCGCGGCGCCGGTCGGCGGGCTGGAGGTCGCGATCGAGGCGGCTCTGGCCGCGTTGCGTTCCGAACGGCTGGTGCTGCCCGACTACTACATCGTTCTCGATCCCGATGACATGCCGGTCACCCGGCGGCACTGGTGGCTCGGCGTGCTGGCGGGAGCCGCGCCGACACGCGTGGTGCCGGCCCGGGCGTCCGTCTCGGCGGTCACGGACGTGCTCGCCAGTCTCGCGTCGGGCCGCTGGTGGCCACCGGACCTGGAGAGCTGGCTCCGCGGCCTGCCGAGAGTGGTTCCCGATCAGGCCGGTCTGCACGGGGGCCGTCCTTGAGTCCCATCGGACGCCCGATGGATGCGCTCCGCCGCAGGTGAGCGTGCCCGCCGGTGTGCGGCCGCCAGTGTCTCTCGCGGCCGCACCGTACCGGGGTTCAGTGGCCGGCGTTCTGGCCGCCGTCCACATGGAGGGTCTCGCCCGCCACGAACGGAGACGGGGGTAGGGGGCTGGGGTCGCGTGGCCGGACATCATCGACGACGACGCCCGGCCGTGCTCACATCGCGATCGGGCTCCCTCTGCTGGGACAGGCCGCGGTTCAGCGGCGCCGGAGCATAAGAATCACCAGGACAATGATGACGATGAGAACGACCGTCCCGAGTCCGATATACATGAGCGCCTCCTGAGTACCGAGTCTGATGCCGAACCACGCTGTGGCGGCAGCCTGTTGCGTCCCGGTTTCTACCCGTATGAATGGGTTCAAACTTCGCGTCGGTCCTCGATCGCCCGACCCGGCCCTCGCCTGGGGCATCGCGCGATCTTCTGTGGCGGGTCACCCGGCTGCCCACCGGCCCGAGGTGGAAGAGCGCCGGCCTCCGGAGGGTTTCCCGCACACTCTCCTCCCGGCCGGGAGGAGAGCGCAGCGTCGGGGAGCGAGATTAACTGTCCTCGGCCTGTGCCGGGTCGAGCGGAATCGCGGGTGCCTCGCCCAGGGCTCGCTGTTTGGCCGTCGCGGCCGGGAGGGAGGCGATCTCATTGTTGAAGTTCGTCAAGTAGGCCTGGTATGTAGCCGAGCTGGTGAGCTTCATATCCGACTCATCGTTGTGATACAGCGCGTTCGCGGTGTAGTTGGCCGAGCCGGTCATGACGATTTTCCGGCCGCTCACTCCGTCGTATCGGCCGTTGATGAGCAGATACTTGTTGTGCGTGTAATACGCCGCGTAGCCATCGGCGTTCGTCCCGTGGGTGGTGTCCCGGACATCGATCTTGGATTTCGCCAGCGTCGACTGGACACTCGAAGAGACCTGATCCTTGGTGTAGATCACCGTGATCTTGCACCCCTTGGACGCCATGCTGACGAGCCGTTTCGCGACCGCGATCCGGGTGTCGCTCCACTGGTACATCGCGATGCGGAGCTGGGTCGGATAGGTCTTTGAGCAGGTGACGAGCTTCAGCATGCCGTCGATCGTGTCACTGGCCCCGTTCGCCTTCGGCCAGTAGTACGCCTTCGGATTCGATCCGTACGTCCAGTAGTAGCTGGGCTTGTGCGTGCCCGCGGCGCCTTTGGACATGTCGGTGAAGTTCTTCACGTAGGCGTCGTAGAGACCACTGTTGCCGACCGTGGTGTAGCTGTTGTTCCAGGTGACCTCGGCCTGTGTGGCGGTCGGATTGGCGCTGGTGAGGGTCACCGTCGGCTTGCCGCCGCCGGAGAAGAGGAAGTATTTGGTGTGCAGCCACGATATCGGCTTGCCGCCTGAATAATGATGGGCCACGCACCCGCCGTAACACAATGCGGCGTAACTGCTCGCGCTGTCCTTGGTGTTCACCTTGCTGCCCAGCTCGGCGACAAGGCGTGTCCACAGGCTGTTCTTGGCGTGCTGGTCCATCAGGACCTTCACGTAAACCCCGCGCTTGTGCGCCGCAATCAAAGCGTTGGCGACATCATCGAGATCCATGCTGTAGACCGCGACGCGGATCACCGATCCCTTGGGCGCGGTATCGATGTTGTCCTCGATCTGTTGTACGATCGCGTACTGTTGGGCGTGACTGCTCTCAGGGTCATTGAAAATCGGCCCCGAACGGGGCGCGAACGCCGCGCTGGCCTCGCCGGCGCCGTAATAACCAACGCTCGTGGCGAGCAGACCGCTAGTGGCCATTAGTACGGTGCTACGCCTCTTCCAATGCCCCATGCATTCTCCCCTCGATACCAATACCGGCCGTGACTATACAAGAACGGCCGAGGGAGTGTAAAGGTTTGCATCGGCGGCAAATCCATGCATCCGAACAAAGAGTGTCGGCAAGAGTAAAGTTCGATGAACAGCTCTCGTCGGAAGTGCTTCACGGCCCTGCCGAACAGCCTCATGACCAGCGCAGCCGGGGTCTCGCGCCCCCGCCCGTCACGACGTGCGCTGGCCGGAAAGAGTCTTCCCGGCCCGCCGGAGGGTCACCGCGCCGCGGTTCAGGCGTGGTGATGACCGGCAGCGCATTGGTGGCCGTTGTGGCTGGAGGTCATGCGGTACGTGCACGTCGACGCCAAAGTAAGGGTGTCTTTGGCCGAGGTGGAATCAGCGAGGTCGACTGCGGCGACGAGAGCCTTTTCGCTGGATGCCACGGGGATGGATGTGAACGGCGTCTGAGCCTTTAGCCAACGATTTCGTCGCACCGGGTGCTTTTCGCTGCGAAAAGAAAACCCGAAGAATCGCGTCATAGCGCCTTAATAAGGGCGGGTCGCAGCATGAGTCATCCGACCCGGTCGGGCGTGATTCCTCAGCCGCCCAAACCTGTATCAGGCTCTGCGTCCTCGTCGCGTGATCCGGCGACGGCCTTGAAGGCGGCTTCAAGGTAGGGGACGAGCTCTTTGGCCTGTTCGTTCGTCAGCGCGGTCGTGCCGAGAATGTCGCGCATAAGGAGGATTCCCATGTTGATGGCGATGAGGAGGGCTGCCCGGGCGTCACGGTGAGGTCCGGTGAGCCGCGCGGCGAGAGGTTCGGCGCCGTTGCGCTCGATGAACTCTCGCAGGATCGCGGTGGCCTCGGGATTGGACGTCGACCGGATCGTCATGAGGTAGCCGTTGAGATAGTCCTCGGCCCTTGGCCGCGTGAGCAGCTCGGCGGCTGCGTCCTGAGTGATGGGCGGGACCATGGGCTGGGACTCCGTGGTGAGCTCCAGTGTTTCGGCGAAGAGCTCGGCCTTGGAGCCGAAGTAGCGCCCGACCAGCCGCGGATCCACCCCTGCCGCCGTGGCGATCTGCCGCAGGCCGACCCCGTCGTATCCCGACCGTGTGAAGGCCTCCAGTGCGGCGTGCTTGAGCGCCTCCTTGGTCGCAGCGGAGTCGCGGCGCCTGGCGGGAGGTGCCGGCGACGCGGGGTTGCGCGGACTCATGGCCGAAGTCTACGGTGAGGCTATGTCCACAGTTGTGGACATAGCGGGAGGCGGCGCGACCGTGTCTGCATCCCGGCAATGGATTCAATGGGGGATCTTCCATGAGCGACACATCGCCCGAAGCGGTGGCCAGGGATTTCTGCGCGAACTTCGGACCCACCTATGAGGACGCCGTGGCGACCTGTAAAAGGTTGGTCCACCAGAACGTGAGCTGGGAGGCCATCACCTCCGTGGGCGCTCCCGTCGAAAGCCGGGATCAACTCCTCGGAGACCTCGAACGCGCGCGCAGCACCATGGGCGCAGAGGGATTCGGCATCGACCTGCACCACATCGCCGTGACCGGAAACGTCGTCCTCATGCAACGGACGGACAAGGTACTCGACAAGAACGGCGACCTCCTGACGTCGCTCGACCTGATGGCGATCTTCCGGGTGGAAGACGGCCAGGTGACCTGGTCCCGCGACTACTTCTTCGACTCGCGAGCCTTCGTCGAGGGCTGGGCCGAAAGCGACCAGTCATAGCGTGACCAGGTGAGAAAGATGGCCGCCGCGAACCTCGTGCCCCTGCTGAGCCGAGACGTACGCGAGCTCACCCTCCCTGTAGATGGCCGAGCCGCTCGCAGTGCCGGCGCGGGGTTCCGCGCCGGCACTGGTGGTCCTACTCGAGGACCTGCCTCGGGTCGATCGGGATCTCCGGCGCTTCGCCCTCGGCGCGTTGCTGCGCCTTGAGTCGTGGCGCCGTGGTGCCGCAGCAGCTGTCGTACTGGCGCTGCCAGTCCGTCAGGAAGGCGTTGTACGCGGTGGAGCCGGTCGCTTTGACGTCCGTCTCGTCGTTGTGCCACATGCCGTTGATCGTCCAGTTGGACGACCCCACGAACACGAGCTTGGAGCTCGCGACGCCGGCGTAGGTGCCGCTGATGGCCATGTACTTGTCGTGGGTGTAGTACAGGGCGTTGCCGTTGGCGTCCTTGCCCTGGCTGGTGTCATGCACGTCGATGTTCTTCGGGTGCGCCGCCAGGTACGCCTGGACGCTGTCGTCGACCTGGCTCGCCGTCATCAGGATGTGGATCTTGACGCCCGTACCGGCCAGGCTGACCAGCTTCTTGGGCAGCTGGAGGTAGTTCGTGTCACCCGAGGACCCGTGCGCCGACCACTGGAACATCGCGACGTTGATCTCGGCCGGTGCCTTGACGTTGTTGAGGAAGTCGACCCAGGTGTCGCTCTTGCTCCGCGCCTTCGGCCATTGGTAGACGGGTGGCGAGAGCTTCCGGGCGTTCACCCCGTTCGTCGTGTCGTAGTAGTCCGCGGACAGCGGACCGGGCCCGTTGAGCGCACCCTTGGCCATCGCCGTGAAGTACTGCACGTACGAGTTGTAGAACGCGACGTTGCCCTTGACCGTCTGGCTGCTGTTCCAGGCGGCGGCGATCTGGGCGCCGGTCGGGTTGGAGCTGCTGACCGTGACGGTCTTGTTCGCGTCGCTCCCGCCGCTGAACATGTAGTACTTGGCATGCAGGTAGGACCCGGTGTAGTGCGACAGGCAGCCGCCCGGGCACAGTGCGGCGAAGCTCGCCGCCTTGGGGTCGTTGCCCAGCTCCGTGACCATCGACTGCCACGTCGCGTTGTCGGAGTGCTTGTCCATGAGGACCTTGACGATGACGCCACGCTGGTGCGCCGCGACCAGGGCGGCGGCGAAGCTGGGCCCCGGCTCATCGTCGCTGATGCTGAACATCGCGGCCCGGACCGTCTGCCCGCAGCTGGCGCCGTCGATCGAGTCGATGATCGGGCCCATGACCCCCATCTGAGCGGCGGGGTCCTCGGGGTCGTTGAACTTCGCCCCCGCGGTGGACGTGAACGTCCGCTGCTCGCAGCTCAGTGGAGCCTTGGCCTTCTTGACCGCGGCGTGCGCCGTCACCGGCGGCACCATGACGACCAGCGCCGCGATGACGAGCGCGACCGTTCGTTTCATTCGTGATCCCCGTCCCCTTCGTTCCTGGTGTTTGGACGCAGACACAAACGTCATGGATGACAACCAGTTCATATATTTCCGGAGAAGGTTGGCCCGTTGTGGTCTGGGGGCAGCCCCGGGCGTACGGAGGCGAAGCCTGGGCCGGGCGGAGAACGGCCGATCACAGCGCGGATCGTGTGCTCCAAGAAGCCGAACTCGAGTTCCTGACCTGCGGGTTCTACGGGGTTGTGCGTTCAGTGGGTGTTCCTCAGCAGGCGTTCTTCAGCGAGACCGCGGCTCCGGACGACGTCGTCGTCCTCCTGCGCGCGGTGGTGGGTGTCCCGCTCGGGGCGGGCGGCTGCGTGCTCGTGGCGATGGCCCTGGCCGCCGCCCGGCGCATGACCTGGACGATCGTCGCGTCCGCGGGACGGTCGGTGTGGAACCCAGGGATCTTGGACGGGTCGTACGAGAGGCTGCTGATGTCGGCGCCGTGCTTGACCGTGCCGGACAGCTTCACCAAGGCGGGCAGCAGCTTGGCCGGGATGTTGGTGGAGAGGGTGTTCTTCGCGGCATTCGCCAGCTTCTCGAAGTGGGTGACGATCTTCTGCGGGTCGGCCTGATCCGCGATGTCCTACATCAGGCACTTCTGCCGGTCCATGCGATGGAAGTCGTCGTCGGCGTGGCGGGTGCGGGCCGAGGACCAGTGTCGCGAGCATTCCCATGAGCGCGAAGCCGACGGCGCGGCGCCCCGCCCAGACGTGAGCGACGCCCCAGACCACCGCCGAGGCCGCGGTCAGCCCCAGAGCACGCCAGAGTCCGGCGACCGGGATCGGCTGACGCCGAGTCGCCGTCCGGCTTCCGTAGTGACGCGGTGCCATGAAGTCTCCTCCGCCACTTGGTGAGGCGGACAGCGGGGCTTGCCTGTCATTTCTCCAACCGCCATAAAACGGTTGCTGTCGGCAGGATTCACCCATTCGACGTAGGCGCCGTGGCTTTTGTTCGCGCCGATTTCCGGACCGACGCACTCACGACCGAGTGAGGCCTGTTAGAAGAGGTCACACAAGGTGCGCTGTTTCGGGACGGTCAGATCACGTCGCGCTGCTGGACTCGGTCCGGCCCCGGGCCGGACGCCAGCGCCGGGCCCGGCCGAGGGGGACGATCGCCGCCGCGGCGGCGATGAGCGCCACGACCCCGCCGCCCACCGAGGCGATGATCAGCGCGCGGGTACGCGGGCCAGAGGGAGCCTGGGCGGGCATCCGGACGGAGGCGGCGGGCCCCGCCGCCGGGGCACCGGCGGTGGAGGGGACCGCGGTGATGGCGGCGTAGGGGTCCAGCACCGGCATGGCCGCCGGATAGGCGGACACGACGAGCCGGCTCGCGACCTCCGCGGTCGTCAGCCGAGGCTGGTAGGCCCTCACCAGCGCCGCGGTCCCGGCCACGAAGGCCGCCGCCAGTGAGGAGCCCGAGCCGATGTAGTTTCCGGCGCCCCTGGGGCCGATGCTCACCACCGCGTCTCCGGGGGCGGCCAGGTCGGCGGCGAAGACGCCCGGCGCGTCCTTCGGGCGGGCGCCGTCCGACCCGAAGTCCGCCACCGAGACCACCTGGGGGATGAAGGCCGGAAAGTAGGGCTGCGGGGGCGGGGTAGTGGGCACGACGCCGGGGGCGGCGGCAGGCGCGGCATCCGGCGCGGCGGGCGCGACCACGAGGGCGTCCTTTCGCGTGGCGTACGCGACCGCGGCCGTGAGTTCGGCTCTACCCGTGGTCAGCGTCGCGCCGACGTAGATGACCCGGGCTCCGGCGTTCGCGGCGGAGCGGATGCCCGCCGCGACCATGCCGGGGGTGGCGGTGCCGCGCAGACCGGTGCCGCGTACGGCGAGGATCCGGGACAGGGGGGCGATCCCGCCGCCGACCGCCTCGTCGACGCCGCCGGCGATCAGACCGGCCGCGAAGCTGCCGTGCCCGACGCAGTCGCGGCCCGCGCCGCCTGCCGCGGTCACTCGGCCGGCGAGCGCGGAGACGCCCGTGCCCACGCCGGTGTCGACCACCGCGACGGTGACTCCGGCGCCCTGGCTGAGCTGCCGTACCCGGGGCAGGCTGAGTGCGCTTACCGTCCACGGCTGGGCGTGGGCCTGCGTGGGGGACGGTTTCGTGCAGGGCTGGCCGGACGCCAGCGCCGATGGTATGACAGGGAGGCCGACGGGTGAGGGCGCGGTGGCCGACGCAACTCCGGGAAGAGCGGAGGGCAGAAGCGAGGCTGTGGCGGCGGCCACGGACGCCACGGCGCGCAGACGTCGGGGGACACGTCGCATTCGCTCAGCCTAGATCATCCGTCTTGTCGTTCTCTTGTCGCGCGTCGCAAGTATCCACGCTGGTCGGAGCGGTTGCGGGGGACGGGTGTCAAGCGGTGCGTGCTAACGGCATGATGGTGGCGGCGGACCCCTGCCCCGGGGCCCTCCCCGACACCGTCGACCCGCATCACACCGCCCAAGGAGGGTTCAGCGTGTCTCGGCAGTTGCTCACGGTCTCCCCGGACGAGCCGGGCGGTTTCCGGACGATCGAGGAGGCGCTGTCCGCGGCACGTACCGGGTCGGTGATCCGTATCCGGCCCGGCCGCTATGCCGAGAGCCTGGTCATCCGGACCCGCGTCACGATCGTGGCCGAGCGGGAGCAGGGCAGCGTTGAGATCTGCCCACGGAGCGGCACGGCGGTGATGCTCCTGACCGACGCCGTGATGTTGACGGACCTCACGCTGCGCGGCGGGGGCGACGACGTGCCCGTGGTGGACGCCGCGCACGGCCAGGTCGCCATGGACGGCTGTACGGTGGCCGGTTCCGGCTGGACGGCCGTGCTCGCCCGCGGAGCCGGTTCGCTGGCGATGCGCGGATGCCGGATCACCAACGCCGAGGGCGCGGGGATCGTGGACACCGCTGACACGGGCAGCTTCATCGAGGACTGCCTGATCGAGAATCTCGGCACCTCCGCCGTCGTCCTGGGCGAGAAGTCCCGCTCCACGATCCGCGGCTGCCGGTTGCGGGACGCCCGCGGCAACGGCGTGCTGGCCAACGGGGAGGCGCAGGGCACGATCGAGGACTGCCACATCTCCACGACCTCCAAGCCGGCCATCGCCCTGGAGGGGGAGAGTGCCTCCCGGATCCTCCGCACCACGGTGCACGACTGCGCGGTGGGCGTCTATGTGACGAGCGGGTCGCGTCCGGTGCTGGAGGACGTCTCGGTCAGCGACATCACCGCCGGTCCCGGCATCGTGCTGGCCTCCGGCGCGGATCCGTTGCTGCGGCGCTGCCGGACGATCCGTACGAAGGAGAACGGGCTGGCCGTCACCGAACGCTCCCGTGGCACGTTCGAGGACTGCGAGTTCACCGAGTCGGCCGCGCCCGCGATCAAGGTGACGGGGTCCAGCTCGCCCACCCTCAGGACGACGACGGTGCGCGAGTGCGCCGACGCCTCGGCGTCCGTGCTGCTGACGGACGATTCCCTGGCGGAGTTCGACCGGCTGGAGGTGGTGGACGCCACCGGCACGGCGATCGCCATCCGGTCCGGTGCCAACCCGCTTCTCCGGCACGCGACCGTCACGGCGCCCGGCCGGGCCGGGGTGGAGATCACCGACGACGGGCGCGGGCGCCTGGAGAACTGCGTCGTCGAGAAGGCCGGCGCCGCCGGCGTGCGCCTCGCGGGTGGGGCCAACGCCTCCTTCCGCGACTGCGTGTTCCGCTCCGCCGCTGACGCGGGCGTCGCCGTCGACTCCGGCGGTCTGGGCATCATGCAGGACTGTGAGGTGTCCGGGAGCGGCGCTTCGGGAGTCGCCGTGAGCGAAGGCGGCCAACTCACCATGACCCGGGCCCGGATCACCGGCTCCGGCGCCCACGGTGTGCTCCTGTCGGCCGGCGCGCGAGTGACGCTGGACGCCTGCGAGCTGGTCGGGAGCCTCGGCGACGGCATCCGCGTCGACACCGTCGAGCCGGTCTCCGTCCTCGGTTGTGCCGTACGCGACAACCGGGGTGCCGGTCTGCGGCAGCCCCGCCCCGGCGGGCGGCTGACCGTACGTGACCTGGACAGCTCCGGCAACGCCGTCCCCGACTCCTGGGGCGGCGAGGCGGCCCAGGAGGTCGCCGGCGCGCCCGACCGCGCGGACGCCGCCGCCCCCGAGCCCGCCGGTCCGCTGGCGGAGCTGGAGAGTCTCATCGGGCTGCAGGGCGTGAAACGCCAGGTGCGTACCCTGGTCAACCTGAACCAGCTGTCGCAGCGCCGAGCCCGGCTCGGCATGCCGGTACCCCCGATGAGCCGGCACCTGATCTTCGCGGGCCCGCCGGGCACCGGCAAGACGACGGTGGCCCGGCTGTACGGCGGCATCCTGGCCGACCTTGGGGTGCTGCGCAGCGGGCACCTGGTCGAGGTGTCCCGCCCCGACCTGGTCGCCCAGTACGTCGGCGGTACGGCCATCAAGACCACGGAGGCGTTCACCGAGGCGCTGGGCGGCGTCCTGTTCATCGACGAGGCCTACACCCTGTTCTCTGAGGGCAAGAGCAGCTCGAACGACTTCGGCCGGGAGGCCATCGACACGCTGGTGAAACTGATGGAGGACCATCGGGACGACGTCGTCGTGGTGGCGGCCGGATACACCCACGAGATGCAGGCCTTCCTGTCCGCCAACGCCGGCATGGCCTCGCGGTTCAGCCGGACCATCGAGTTCGCCAACTACTCGGTCGAATAGCTGGTCACGATCACCGAGAGCATGTGCGCGGGCCACCGCTACGAGCTGGACCCGCGCACGCGGCTGGCGCTGGCCGTGCACTACGGGCGGATGCCACGGGACGCCGGCTTCGGCAACGGCCG
>JAOPYG010000189.1 GCA_025964685.1 Actinoallomurus sp.
CGCCACGGCCCCTATCAGGACGATTGCACCTATGTCAGTAGCTGTTCGCATGAATACGGTTCCCCCCGAGACAGGACACTTGTTCGCGTCCGCCATGAACTTCCCGTCACGAAATCGCCGAAGTCAGCAAAGCATCTGTGGACCAATGTCGGTGTCCGAGAATCGCCATATTCCGAATCCTGGCTGAATTATTTAGGGCCACGAAGGACGTCTTGGCGTACGAGGCTACTTTCCCATGAAGGGCGCTCCAGCAGCTGCCGCGGAAGGTCACCGACCCCAGCTCTCGATAGTCGATGCCCCGGCGAAAGCGGCTCCCACGCCAAGCTTCCCAGCCTTGGCGAGCGCGCGAACGCCCAGCTCAAAAGCTGGAAGCTCCTCCGCAAGCTACGCTGTAGCCCCTCCAAAATCGGCCACCTGCGCAAAGCCGCACATGTCCTTCAAACCGCGAAGCCACCGCAGGATGAAAAAGGCTCAGTCTCGCTCTCGTTCACTTCCGTACGAAAAACCCAGAGCGGCTTCATGAGCTTGTACCCCGCAACGACAGTCAGGTGAGTTGATAGCCGCGTCGTTTATTGGCTGAGACTGGCTTGGCACCTTCGAAGGCGTCGCCATCCGCATCGCCCAGCGCATCCTGGCCATGGCTACCGCCATCTGGCACAACCACCACACCGGCGCAGTCATCACCAGATCACTGATCGCCTTCGGCCACTAATCACTTCGGAACTACTCGTCTAGGGGATTCGTTGTGTTACACCGGCACCAGCACGGACAAGATTCGTCGGATTCTCAGCTGTTTCTACTAGCGTGGTATTTCGCCCGTCAGACGCTGGATGAGTATGCGGAGGCGCCGGTGGGCGGCCATGCGGACGGTGCCACGGCGCATTCACATCCTTGCGCGGGCCTTGCCGACTCGCCTGCGCTCATCTGGGCGCTGAGCGTGGAGATCGGGCAGGAGGGGAAAGGAATGAGTGCGCTCAAAGAGGCATTGAAGTTCCTTGGTCTGGAGGAGGCCCGGACGCTTTTGGCGTTCCGGGGGGGCTTCACGTGGCAAGGGCCCGGGAAGAGCACCGTGAGCTCGCCTCGGTGATACGCCGCCTGCCCGGCCGCTTCGCAGACCGGGTGTCGGCGCGGACCGTGGAGCAGATCCAGGGTGCGGCTCCTGCCGGGCGTTGGGAACAGGCCGTCGATGAGCTGATCACCGCCTTGGATGCGCGCGCCGAGGTAGTCACCGTGCACGAGCGTGAGGAGCTTCGTACAGTCCTGGGGGCGCTGAAGATGCCCGGCGAGCGGGTCGACGCCCTCCTGGCGCGGTGAGCGCAGCGGTGGCCGGCTGGCTGGGGTGGGGTCGCGCCAGTTCAAGGTTCGGATTCGCTTTGGTCAGGTCGCCGGGGGTCGGTGGGCATGATCGCAAGCCGTTGTTCGGTGGGCGTATCGGGGCCAGATTTGGTAGGTGGGCTCGGGCGGCGGGCCGGACCAGGTACGTGGTCGTCGGGAGAAGTCTGGTCGTTGTCGATCTCGCTCAGGATGCTGCGGAGCTTGTCGCCACCGTCTTGCCAGCTGATCATGAACGCTGCGCCCAGGAGGCAGAGGAAGGCGCCGATCGCGACGAGGTCGGCGATGTGGTTCGGGCTGAACAGGGGGGTGTGGTGATGCATGCCGATCCTCCGGCGTTCAAGGCGTCCGAGTGCGTTGCGTGTCGTCTGCGCCGTCCGATATGGCGGTGAGCTGCCAATCCGGATCGATCGCGCGGGTGCGCGGAATGAACGCTTCTTACGAAGCGCGTCGCAGTCTGGTCCAGGACTGGTTGGTGTGAGCCGCCGTCTGGCGATCGCCCCAGCGCGGCGTTGCAGGGGCATACGATCCGCGTATAACGCTCAGCCGCCTGCGTTTTGGTCAACCCCACAATGCCTCGATCAGGTCATTCCTTCCGCTCCAGTACGGCTCGTGCCCTTACGTCGGGTGGTGTGAACGACGCACCCGTAGAAGTCAGCGCCGGCGTGCGGGGAGCCGTTACCGGCGCCCGCAAGACTGCCCTGCTCCGTGTCCCACGCGACCGGGCTGCTTCAGAGGGTGGCCCGCATATTCGGCATCCGCATCCGCATCACCGTCGCCGCCGCCTGGCAACGCGCTTCCGCCACGGGGATCGGGCCGCCCATGGTCTCGCCGCGTTCGGCAGGCCGTGTCCCTGGTGCTAGTCGCGGCGACCAGGAGATCGGAGTCGGAACCGTCCAGAAAGTTCGGTCGGCCGGAGTCGCCGTAGCAGGTGCCGCCGTTTCCGGTCGCGGGGTTCCGCGAGACCCGGAGCCAGGCGTGGTGAGGCTGTTGAGGGATCCGGACGCCCGGTGCGGCAGCGGGGCACTTCCCTCATGGTGTTCGGGACGGAGGCTGCCTGAGGAGCGCCGTGCGCTTGTGGCCCTTTGACGGGGTGCTTTTCGGTTTCTTCGTAGGATGTGGATGTTTCTTCGGCGGCGCCGCTTCCTGTGGATTCGCGGCATGCGAATGCTCAGTGTGTGGGCTCCGCGGGGTGGGCTCGGCGGGCTGGTTCCCCTGGTGAGAGGGCGAGGGGGTTCGGGGTGGGGTGCGTGTCTCGGACGTCTCGGACGTCTGCGTGCTGTGGATGTGCTTGTTCCCGAGCGGGCCCGGCAGGTGTTGTGAGGCGGCCGCTACGGTTACGCCGCCGGTCAGTATCAGCAGCAGTCCGATAAAGGCAGCCTTCAGGCTGACCAGTGCGGCAAGTGGCCGCCGACGCGGCTGCCTTGCCGGGATCGCTCGCTTCTGCCGGAACGCGGCGACGGCCGCTTCCTCACCGTTCAGGTCTTCCGTCGCTAGTCTGGAGGATGCGGCGCCGAGCAGTTCGGCGAGTTCGGGTGGTCCAGTGGCTTCTCCGCGCAGCATCCGCTCCGCGGTCTCGGCGTCGAGGCGGGGGTCGTTCATTGCGGGTGCTCCAGGTCGTTGAGGAGATGCTCGAGGCGGCGTAGTCCGCGGTGCGCCGCCGTGCGTACGGCACCGGCACGTTTACCGACAACCCGCGCGACGGTCTTGGCGTCCAGGCCGACCACGACGCGCAGCACGATGATCTCGGCCTGGTCGGGTGGCAGGCGTGCGATCAGGGCGAGGGCCGCTTGGGTGGAGAGTGATTCCAGCGCCGTCTTTTCGGTGTCGTCGGCGGCGCGCAGTTCGGGGAACTCGCTGACCGGCGTGTTTTCGACTGGGCGGCGCTTGCGGTAGCGCAGGTGGTCGAGCGCGCGGTGGCGTGC
>JAOPYG010000199.1 GCA_025964685.1 Actinoallomurus sp.
CCCCGCCGATCATCAGCAGCGACACCGACACGGCCATGATGCCCATCGACGCGCTGGAGTACAGGACGGTGGAGAACGACGACGCGCGCAGGAAGGCGTCGGCCACCAGGGAGAAGAAGACGAACAAGACGATGGCGCCGACGAGCGCACCGATCTCGGGTCGCCCCAGCAGCTTGCGGAGCGGCGAGCGGGCGGCGAGGCGTTCGTCCCCGGCCGGCGCGGGTGGCGCCATGGTCTGACTCACCGCACGCCTACAACGTGGAGGCCCCGTCCTTCAGGGCGGGAAGGAAACGCGACACGGTCGGGCACTTCTGTCTCCCAGGTTTGTCGGTGCGGGTCGATAGTTTGCTCAGCGTGTCCCGCTACCGGCTTCAGCCATCGCCTGCCCAGGAGCAGGCACTGATGGAGCACTGCGGGCACGCCCGATACGTGTGGAATCTGGCGGTGGAGCAGCACCAGCAGCAGCTGGGCGTTGGCATGTCGCCTTCGCCGCCGTACCCACCCGATCCCCGCGCCGGGGACGGGCGAGGTGGTCGGCGTGGACCGTGGCATCACCGTCGACGTGAACGCGGCCGAGAACGTCCGAGATACCGCCGTGGGGCACACGGTGGCAGCACGGGGAGGCGCCGGATTGCCGGAGCTTGTGAACCGTGAACCTCAACGCGACCTCCTCCCAGTGGGGTAGTTGCTGTTGGAATCCCCCGTCTTCAGGCGAGGGAGGACGCCAAGGGGAACTCCTTGGTTCCGCGGCGCGGCGCGGGCCCCCGCCGTGCGGGGAACACGGCGGGGGCCCGCGGTTCCTTATCGAGTGCCGCGGTCCGCGTACGGCGCGACGGCGTCCGCGTTGGACTTGTCGACGATCGCCGGCCCGGTGAGCACGGGGTGGCCGCCGCCGAGGACGTCTCCGTTGCGCTTGTACAGCCAGACCTCGTCGACGGCCTCATAGCCCTGGAGGTAGGGCTGCTGGTCGACGGCGAACTGAATACGGCCGTCCTTGATCGCGGTGACGAGGTCCTTGTTCATGTCGAACGTGGCGACCTTGGCCTTGCCGCCGCCGTCCTTGGCGGCGTCGGAGGCGGTGAGGGCGATCTGGGCGTTCAGCGCCAGGATGCCGTCGATGCCCTTGTCGGCCTGGAGCTTGGCGGTGACCGCCGACTTGACCTGCGGCATGTTGGCGCCCTGCACGAAGAGGTTCTGCATCTGGCCGGAGAAGGTCTTCTTCGCGCCTGCGCAGCGTGCCTCGAGGCCGACGTTGCCCTGCTCGTGGATCAGGCAGACGGCCTTCTTGATGCCGGCCTTGTTGAGCTGCTCGCCGGCCGCCTGGCCGGCGATGTTCTCGTCCTGACCGAAGTGCGCGATCGCCCCGAACTTGGCCGAGTCCTCGGCGCCGGAGTTGATGGTCACCACCGGGATCTTGGCGGCGACGGCCTTGGCGACGACGTCCTTGAGCGCGTCCGGCTTGGCCAGCGTGACGATGATGCCGTCGACGTGCTGGTCGATGTAGGACTGGACGAGCTGGGCCTGCTTGCCGCCGTCCGGGTCGGCGGCGTACAGGAACTGGACGTTGTCCTTGGCCGAGGCCGACTGGGCTCCCTTCTGCACGATGTCCCAGAACGCATCGCCCTGGGCGGAGTGCGTGACCATGGCGATCTTGATCCGGGGGCCGCCGCCTCCGAGCGCCTTGGTCGCCTGGTCGTCGGCCTTCTTACCGCCCGAGCTGCTGCACGCGCTCAGTGCCAGCAAACTCGCTAGCGCCGCGGCGATCACCCTTCGCTTCATGTTCCGGTCTCCTCTTAGTGGCACGCTGACCGTGGAGGTTATCGGTTGCGCCCACCACCAAACCGGGACACACCGTCTCTGTTCGGTTACGGGGGTCTACCTACAGATAGTCACGCTGTGCCTGTTTGTCCTTGTCGTAGCGAACGCGGGCCTCGCGTACGGTGTCCAGCCCGGAGACCTCGGCCACGGGTACGTCCCACCACGCCTCACTGTCCGGGCCGGAACGCAGCGGGTCGGTCTCGACGTGCACGACCGTCGTACGAGAGGCGGCGCGGGCCGTTACTAGGGCGTCGCGCAGCTCGGCGGAGGTGCGGGCGGTGAGCACCTGGGCGCCGAGGCTGGCCGCATTGGCGGCGAGGTCGACCGGGAGCACGTCGCCGTCCAGGCCCGAGCCCGTCCGGTAGCGGTAACGCGTGCCGAACCGCTGCGCGCCGACCGACTCCGAAAGAGCGCCGATCGAGGCGAAGCCGTGGTTCTGCACGAGGACCACGATGAGCTTGACGCCCTCCTGCACGGCGGTGACCAGCTCGCTGGACATCATGAGGTAGGACCCGTCGCCCACCATGACGAAGACCTCGCGGCCGGCGTCCAGGGCCATCTTCACGCCCAGGCCGCCGGCGATCTCGTACCCCATGCATGAGTAACCGTACTCGACGTGGTAGCCCTTCGGATCGCGCGGACGCCAGAGTCTGTGCAGGTCACCCGGCATCGAGCCGGCGGCGCAGACCACCACGTCGCGGGCCCGCGCCACCTCGCCGACGAGGCCGAGCACCTCCGACTGGGCGGGCAGGCCCTCGCCGGAGGGGCGGAACGCCTCGTCCACGAGAGCGTTCCAGCCGGCCACCCGCTCGCGGGTCTCCTCGCGGTACGCGCCGGGCACCGACCAGCCGCCGAGCGCCTCGCGCAGCGCGGTCAGCCCGGCGCGGGCGTCGGCGACCAGCGAGACGCCAGAATGCTTGGCCGCGTCGAACCCGGCCACGTTGAGGTTCACGAACCGGGCGCGGCCGAACAGGCTGCGCGAGGCCGTGGTGAAGTCGCTGTAGCGGGTGCCGATGCCGATGACGACGTCGGCCTCGCGCGCCAGGGCGTTCGCCGCCGTGGTGCCGGTGGCGCCGATCGCGCCGGCCGCCTGCGGGTGGTCCCACGGCAGCGCGCCCTTGCCCGCCTGGGTCTCCCCCACCGGGACGCCGGTCGCCTCGGCGAAGGCGCGCAGCTCCTCGGTGGCGCGGGAGTAGATCACTCCGCCGCCCGCCACGATCAGCGGCCGCTCCGCGCCGCGGATCAGCTCGGCCGCCCGCTGCAGCGCGGCGGGCTCGGGCACCGGCCGCGCGACGTGCCACACCCGCTTGGCGAACAGCTCCTCCGGCCAGTCATGCGCTTCGGCCTGGACGTCCTGGGGCAGCGCCAGGGTCACCGCGCCGGTCTCCGAAGGGTCCGTGAGCACGCGCATCGCGGCCAGCAGCGAGGAGGGGAGCTGTTCCGGCCGGTTGATCCGGTCCCAGAACCGCGACACCGGCTTGAAGGCGTCGTTGACCGACACGTCGTACGAGCGCGGGTCCTCCAACTCCTGCAGCACCGGGTTGGCGGCGCGGGTGGCGAAGATGTCGCCGGGCAGGAGCAGCACCGGGATCCGGTTCACGGTCGCCAGCGCCGCGCCGGTCACCATGTTGGTCGCACCCGGCCCGATCGAGCTCGTGCAGGCGAACGCCCGCAGCCGGTCGTGCGCCCGCGCGAAGCCGACCGCGGCGTGCACCATCGCCTGCTCGTTGCGCGCCATGTAATAAGGAAGCTCGGCAGCGTCTTCTTCCTTAGCGGACTCCAGCAGCGCCTCCCCGATGCCGGCGACGTTGCCGTGCCCGAAGATGCCGAAGCAGCCGGCGAAGAAGCGCTGTTCGACGCCGTCGCGCTCCGACCACTGGTTCGCGAGGAAGCGGATGATCGCCTGTCCGGTGGTGAGCCTCATCGTCTCTCCGCAGCCGAGGTAAGGGGAAGGCGGGGGTCGGCGTCCTGACCGTCCCAGGTCTGCCGGATCCACGCGTGCGCGGGATCGTCGCAGATCAGCCACTGCCGCTCCGGGGACGGACCGGCCATGACGTTCAAGTAGTACAGGTCATAGCCCGGCGTGGCCATGGAGGGGCCGTGCCAGCCGTAGGGGATCGCCACGACGTCGCCGGTGCGGACCTCGGCGAGCACGTCGATCGGCCGCTCCTCGGTGCCGTACACGCGCTGGTACGCCATGCCGCCGCCGGCCACCTCGAAGTAGTAGATCTCCTCCAGGCGGCACTCGCCGGGGCGCTCCTCGTCGTGCTTGTGCGGCGGGTAGGAGGACCAGCAGCCGCCCGGGGTGAGGACCTCGCAGGCGATCAGCTTGTCGGCGTACGGGAAGGCCTCGGGGGTGCAGAAGTTGTTCACCTGGCGGCTGGCGACGCCCGCGCCCCGCAGCTCGACGGGTACGTCCTCGGCCGGGCCGTGCCTGGGGGTCAGCCGGTTCTCGCACCGTGCCGACGGCAGTGCGAACCGCCCGCTCCCCCGCACGCGCACGGTCGCGTCGCGCGGGACGTACACGAAGTCGGTGACGCGGGAGAAGACGTCCGTCCGGCCGGTGACCTCGAAGGTCTGGCCGTCGCACTCGACCGCGCAGCTCCCGCTGAGCGGGAGCACGAGCATCTCCTCGTCACCGGTGTCGAAGACGTGCTCGCCGTCGAGGTCCAGCGTGCGCAGACCGGAGTAGGCCCAGCCCGCGCTCTCCGGGGTGACGACCAGGCCGTACGGCTCCGCCGCCGTGCTCCCCTGGGGAAGGTAGTGCTTGCTCACGACATGACCTCCACCGCCGCGTCCACGGCGGCCGCGACGTCGTCTCCTGGGGGATACAGCATGGTGCGCCCGGCGACCAGGCCCATCACGCCGGGCAGGGCCAGGGCCTTGCGCCAGCCCGCGAGCGCGGTGTCCTGGTCGGCGGAGACCTCGCCGCCGAGCAGGAGCGCGGGCAGGGTGGACGCCGCCATCACGCGCTCCATCTCCTCCACGACGGGCACCTTCAGCCAGGTGTAGGCCGAGGTCGCGCCGAGCCCGGAGGCGATGGCGATGGCCCGTGTCATGGCGTCCGGCGTGAGGACGTTGCGCACCCGGCCGCCGACGCGCCGGGAGATGAACGGCTCGACCATCGCCATCCGGCCGTGGCGGGCCAGCCCGGTCACGGCGTTCGCGCAGGCCTCCAGCGTGCGGGCGGTGGCGGGGTCGTCGTCCTCGACGCGCAGCAGCATCTTGCCGCCGTCCAGGCCCTGGTCGGTGATGGCGCCGGGGTCGTAGGCGGTGAACCGGTCATCGATCTCGAACGCGGAACCGGCCAGGCCGCCGCGGTTCATCGAGCCGATGACGACCTTCTCGTCCAGGACGCCGAGCAGCAGCAGGTCCTCGATGACGTCGGGGGTGCCGAGCACACCGTCCACGCCCGGACGCTCCAGCGCGACGCACAATCGGTGCAGCAGCTCGGTGCGGTCGGCCATGGCCAGCGGGCGGTCACCGGCGGCGAGCGCGCCACGGGCCGGATGGTCCGCCGCGACGATCATCAACCGGCCGGGCGCTCCCAGCAGCGACGGCCGCCTGATTCGCCGCGCCGCCGCCTCCGCCACCGCCTCCGGGTTATGGGCGCGGATCTCGGTCAGCGAGCCGAGGCGTTCGTCGAACGTGGTCATGAGTCCTCCCCCCGCGACGCCAGAAGCGCCTCGACCTCGCCTGTGGAGGGCATCGCGTCCGAGCAGGCGATCCGCGACGCGACGATGGCACCGGCCGCGTTCGCGAACCGGATCATGCGGCCGGCGTCCCAGCCGGACAGCAGGCCGTGACAGAGGGCGCCGCCGAAGGCGTCGCCCGCGCCGAGGCCGTTGACGACCTCCACCGGGACGGGCGGCGCCTCGACCATCCCGTCGTCGTCGGCCGCCAGCACGCCCTTGGGCCCCTGCTTGACGACGGCGAGCCGTACGCCGCGCTCCCGCAGGGCGTCGGCCGCGCGGCGCGGATCGCTCTCCCCCACCGCCACGGCGCACTCCTCCTGGTTGCCGACCGCGACGGTGACATGGTCGAGGGCCTTGTCCACCCAGTGCCGCGCGTCCTGCGGCGAGGGCCAGAACATCGGGCGGTAGTCCAGGTCGAGCACGGTGATCCCGTTGTGCGCCTCCAGGGCGGCGAGCGTGGCCGAGCGGCTCGGCTCGTCCGAAAGCCCGGTCACGGTGGCCCAGAAGACCTTCGCCGCACGGATCGCGTCGAGGTCGAGCTCGCCGGCCTGGATCTCCATGTCGGGCGCCTTGGGGTACCGGTAGAAGTACAGCGGGAAGTCGTCCGGGGGGAAGATCTCGCAGAAGGCCAGCGGCGTGGGCAGGCCGGGTACCGAGGTGACGAACCGGTCGTCGACGCCGTATCCGCGCAGCGCCTGGTGGATGAAGCGCCCGAACGGGTCGTCGCCGGTCCGCGTGATCACGGCGGCGTTCCTGCCGTGACGCGCCGCAGCGACCGCGACGTTGGTCGGGCTGCCGCCCAGGTACTTGCCGAACGTCTCGACGTCCTCGAGCGGCAGGCCGATCTGCAGCGGGTAGATGTCGACGCTGACCCGCCCCATGGTGATGAGGTCATCGCGCTGTTCCTTCGGTTCGCTCCGCGCAGTCGGCCGGTCCTCACCGAAGCCGGTACTCGCCGTCGCCTCGCTTGCATCGCTCACGCGGCCACCCCCGCCATGAACTCCACACTGCTCAGGACGTCGCCGAGGGGGCCGGCGCCCGGCGCGGGCTCGGCGCCGAGGACCGTGTCCTGCTCCAGGACGTACCAGCCGGCGTACCCGGCGGCGTCCAGCGCGCCGACGATGCCGGCGATGTCGATGTCGCCGAGGCCGAGCGGCCGGTAGACGCCGGCCCGGACCGCCTCGGTGTAGGTGAGCTCCCCGGCGCGTACGCGCCCGGCCAGCTCGGCGTCCACGTCCTTGAGGTGGACGTGCGCGACCCGGCCGGCCGCCGAGCGCGCCAGCGCCAGCGGGTCGGTGCCGCCGATGAGCAGGTGCCCGGTGTCCAGGCAGAGTGGGATCCGCGAACCGGCCAGCACGCGGTCGACCTCCTCCGGTCCCTCGACGACCGTGCCGACGTGCGGGTGCAGCGTGGCGTACCGGCCGTGGTCCGACGCGTACGCCGCGATCCGGTCGAGGTTCGTCAGGAGGGTACGCCAGCCGTCATCGGTCAGGGCCGGCCGCCCGTCGTACCCGTGCAGGCCCGTGGCGGCCGCCAGCACCAGCGTCCGCGCGTCGCCGAAACCGGCGAGCGCACGCTCGACGTCGGGGAGCGGATCGTGGCCCCGGTCGTGCAGGACGACCGGGACGAAGCCGCCGACCGCGCCGAGCCCGTAGGCCGCCAGCAGCGCGGCCCGCTCGGCCGGGCCGGCCGGGAGGAACCCGTCCGGTCCGAACTCCGTCGCGGCCAGGCCGGCGTCGCGCATCTCGGCGAGCACGCGTTCGGGCGTCATCTGGTGACCCCAGCCCGGCACCTCGCACACGCCCCAGGAGATCGGCGCCCCCGCGATCCTCACTTGCGGACCTCCTCGATCGTGACGACGCGTCCCTCTCGGCGGGACCGCTCGCAGGCCTCGGCGACGTAGAAGGCCTCGAGCGCCTCCCGCGGCGTGCACGGGCTGTCCGACTGCCCGGCCACGACCCGGACGAACGCGCGCATCTCGGCCACGTACGCGGCGCTGAACCGCTCGAGGAAGCCGGTGTAGGGCGTGCCGTCCTCCAGCAGGCCGCCTCCGTCGGCCGACGCGAGCGGCGTGTGCTCGTCCAGGCCGGCGATGAGGCTGTCCTTGGCGCCGAGGGCCTCCAGCCGCACGTCGTAGCCCGCGGCGTTGTAGCGGGTCTCGCTGATGATGGCGATCGTGCCGTCGTCCAGGGTCAGGATCGCGGCGCCCGTGTCGACGTCGCCGCTCTCGGCGAAGTAGTCCTCGCCCCTGTTGGCGCCGACCGCCACGACCTGGACGACTTCCCGGCCGGTGACGAACCGCACGGCGTCGATGTCGTGGACCGCGCAGTCACGGAAGATGCCGCCGGAGACCGGGATGTAGCCGGCCGGCGGCGGTGCCGGGTCGAGCGTGCAGGACCGCACCGTGTGGAGCCAGCCGAGGCGGCCCGCCGCGACGGCGTCGCGTACGGCGACGTGGCCCGCGTCGAACCGGCGCTGGAAGCCGACCTGGACCTGGCAGCCGGAGCGTTCGACGGCATCCATTACTTGGAGCGTTCCAACGATATCCGGCGCAACCGGCTTCTCGCAGAACACGGGCATTCCGGCCGCCGTCGCGCGCGTCACCAGCTCCGCGTGGGCGTCGGTCGCGGCGGCCACCACGAGTCCGTCCAGGTCCGATGCGAAGAGATCGTCCACCGTGGCGGCCGCCTGTGCCCCGTACTCGCCGGCGAGCCTCCGCGCCCGCTCGGCATCGACGTCGGCGATCACCACGGACTCGACTTCGGGCAGCGTACGCAGGGTTTCGGCGTGCCGGGCCCCGATGCGCCCGGCTCCGGCGAGCCCGATTCTCATAGCTCCTCCGCAGGTGGCTGAGGTGTGCTTGTCGCGTTACGAACGCGTTAACTCGGTGGTTCCCGAGTCTGCTGCGCGATCTCCGCGCATGTCAATGATTTGTAATGACATTAAGAGGTAATACCTAACTTGGTGAGCAACGCTAAGATCGCGACCAGCCGACCCTGAGGATCACGTGGTGCAGCGACCAGCACTGTCCCTCGACCGGAACAGCCCGGTCCCGCTCTACTTCCAGCTGGCCGAGCAGCTCGAGGCCGCGATCGTCGAGGGCACGCTCACCCGCGGCTCCCGCCTGGAGAACGAGGTGCAGCTCGCCGACCGCTGCGGGCTCTCGCGCCCGACGGTGCGCCAGGCGATCCAGTACCTGGTCGACAAGGGCCTGCTGGTGCGCAAGCGCGGCGTCGGCACGCAGGTCGTACAGGCGCACGTCAAACGCCCGATCGAGCTGACCAGCCTGTACGACGACCTGGCCGCCGCCCAGCGGTCACCGCGTACCGAGGTGCTCGAACTGGCCACGGTGCCGGCCACCGATGACATCGCCAAGGACCTCGGCCTGCCGCCCGGCACCGACGTGATCCGGCTGCGGCGGCTACGGCTGACCGACTCCGAGCCGCTCGCCCTGCTGACCAACCACCTGCCCACCGACATCGTGGAGCTCACCGCCGAGCGGCTCGAAGAGCACGGGCTCTACGAGACGCTGCGGGCGGGCGGGGTCAACCTGCGCATCGCGAACCAGACGATCGGCGCCCGCGGCGCCACCACGGCAGAGGCGTCACTCCTCGACGAACGCCGCGGTGTCCCCCTGCTGACGATGACGCGCACGGCGTTCGACGACAACGGCCGCGCCATCGAGTACGGCACTCACGTCTACCGCGCGAGCCGCTACTCCTTCACCCTTACCCTGGTCGAACGCTGATCAGCCCACCGACCTGGCGGCGGGTTCCAGGAGAACATCGGCGGACCCTACGACTTCGAGTTGCCGTACTGGGCGGGCGAGCATCCTGTCGAGCACATACCGGGCCGGCCCGTCCAGGATCCGTACCCATTGCGGCCGGACAGGGATTCATCAGAAACGCCTAGCGCGGCCATGCCTCGTCCGGGGCACGGAGGACAGGGCTTCGCGGGCCGTGATCGGCGCCCGTCTCGCCGGCCTGAGGCCTGCCCGGCTCAGTGCTGGTCGAGGACGGCGTGCAGGAAGTCCTGGGTGCGCTGGTTCTCCGGTTCGCTGAAGATCTTCTCGGGCGTGCCCTCCTCGACGATCTGTCCCTGGTCGAACATCAGCACGCGGTTCGACACGTCGCGGGCGAAGCCCATCTCGTGGGTGACGCACAGCATCGTGATGTCGGTCTCGTTGGCGATGTCGCGCAGAACGTCCAGGACCCCCGCCACGAGCTCGGGGTCGAGCGCGGAGGTGACCTCGTCCTGCAGCAGGATCTTCGGCCGCATCGCGAGGGCACGGGCGATCGCGACGCGCTGCTGCTGGCCGCCGGACAGCGCGCCCGGATGGGCGTCCGCCTTGTCGCTGAGGCCGACCAGCTCCAGCAGCTCGCGGGCCCGCTCCACCGCCTCGTCCTTGGACAGGCCGAGGACGTGCACCGGCGCCTCGGTGACGTTGCGCAGCACCGACATGTTCGGGAACAGGTTGAACTGCTGGAAGACCATCCCGATGTCGCTGCGGACGCGACGCAGGTACTTCTCGTCCGCCGGCACGAGCCGGTCGCCCCGCCGCATGTGCGACAGCGAGCGGCCGTCCACCCAGATGACACCGTCGTCGACCTTCTCCAGTGTCATCAGGAGCCGGAGGATCGTCGTCTTGCCCGAGCCGCTGGGGCCGATGAGCGTGACGCGTTCGCCGGCGGCGACGGAGAAGTCCAGCTCGCGCAGGACGACGTTGTCGCCGAAGCGCTTCACGACCCCGTCGAACCGGATGCCGTCGGTACCCGCCGCGCCGTCCTCCGGCAGCACGGCGTCGGCGGCGGAATCAGTTGTTGCCATAACGGAACTCCAGGCGTCGCAGGAGGAAGGAGGACAGAACGCTGACGATGACGAACAGCACCCCGACGATGGTCATCGGCTCGAGGAAGCGCAGCGACTTGGCGCCGACGGCGTACGCGCTGTGCAGCATCTCCGGCACCGTGATGGCCAGCAGCAGCGGCGAGTCCTTGAACATCGCGATGAGGTAGTTGGCCAGTGTCGGGATCACCTTGCGGACCGCCTGAGGGAGCACCACGCCGGCCCAGACGCGCCGGCGCGGCAGGTTGAGGGCGGTGGCGGCCTCCCACTGGCCGACGGGGACGTCCGCGATGCCGGCCCGGTAGACCTCGGAGGTGTAGGCGGAGTAGTGCAGGCCGAGGCCGAGGACGCCGGTGACCAGCGCGCTGAGCGTCAGGCCCGTCGCGGGGAGCGCGAAGAACAGGAAGAACAGCTGCACCAGCAAGGGCGTGCTGCGGATGAACTCCACGACCCAGCGCACCACCTGCCCCACGATCCGGCTGGGCGAACGGCGCAGGATGGCCCACACCAGGCCCAGGCCCAGCGCCACCGCGTAGCCCAGCAGCGTGGCCTCGACGGTGACGACCAGCCCGCGGAGCAGGTCCGGGAGGATGCTCCCGGCGAAGTGCCAGTCCCAGATCATTTGGCCGCCCCCAGCCTGGTGTCGAGGGGGGATCGCGCCGAGCGACCCGGCCGCCGGCCGAGCATGATGTCGGCCCGGCGCTCGAGGTACCGCACGAACAGCTGGAGTACCTGCGCGATCACGAAGTACATCACCAGGATCACCAGGAAGACCGCGGTGGTCTGGCCGGTGGACTGGCGGAGCTGCTGGGCGCGCAGCATCAGGTCGGCGATGGAGATCAGCGACACGACGGCGCTGCCCTTCATCAGCTCGATCAGCAGGTTGCCGAAGGGCGGCAGCATCAGCGCGATCGCCTGCGGCAGCAGGACCCGGCGGAGGCGCTGCCCCGGCCGCATGTTGAGCGCGACCGTGGCCTCGTACTGCGCTTTCGGCACCGCCTTGACGGCGCCGCGCACGACCTCGGCGCCGTACGCGCCGACGTTGAGACCGAGCGCGAGCACGGCCGCGAACATCGGCGCGAACCGCGCCCCGACCAGCGGCAGCGCGTAGAAGAACCAGTACATGAGCACGAGCGTCGCGGTGCCGCGGAAGAACTCCACGTAGATCCGGCCCAGCGCCCGTAGCCACGCCGACCGCGCGGTGGCGATGAGCCCGAACACGAAGGCCATCACCAGCGCCAGCGCGCTCCCGTACAGCGTGAGCTGGATCGTCACCCACGCGCCCCGGAGCAGCAGCGGATAGCTGCTGAGGACGTCCGACACGCCGCTCAGCCCTTGCAGAGCTCGGCGGCGGTGTGGCTGCCGGGCAGCTCCGCCCGGGTGAACCCGAACGGCTGGATGATGGACAGCAGGCGGTTGCTCTGCTTGAGCTCGGCCAGCTTGTCGTTGAAGGCCTTGATCAGGTCCCCGTCGGCCTTGCGGAACGCGAAGGCGCCGGCGCCGAACTGCTCCTTGCCGTTGATCTGCGGCACGAACGGCTCGGTGACCTCGTACGGTGCGCCAGGGTGCTTGGACAGCGTGTCGGCGAGCGAGATCCGGGTGAGCGCGATCGCGTCGACGCGGCCGGCCTTGAGGCCCTCGTACGCGCTGGGCTGGTCGGCGAAGGTCTTGACGTTGCCCTTCTTGATGCCGAGCTTGGCGCAGTAGTCGGCCTCGACGGCGCCCGTGAGCACGCCGACCTTGATGTTCTGCTTGGCGGCGTCCTCGAAGCGCTTGATGCCCTTAGGGTTGCCCTTGGGCACCATGAACGAGGTCGTCGCCACGTAGTCCGGATCGGCGAAGGCCACCTGGGCGCACCGATCCGGGGTGATGAACATCCCGGCGGCGATCGTGTCGAAGCGGCGCGCCTGCAGCCCGCCGATGAGCCCGCCGAAGTCGACCTGGACGCCCCGGACGTCGGGAATGCCGAGCTCCTTGAAGACCACCCTCGCCAGTTCGGGCGCCTCACCGGTGAGCTTGCCGCTCTTGTCCGTGAAGCCGTACGGCGACTCGTTGGCGAAGCCCACCTGGATGTAGCCCTGCTGCTTGGCGCGCTCCAGTGTGCCACCACCGGAGCGTTCCTTGGCCGGGTCGGTGGTGGAGCACGCCGCCGCGAGGGGCACGGCGCCGGCCAGCACCGCAGCGGTACGGAGGAAGTCTCGACGGGATCGGGTCAGGGTCGGTCTCCAGGGTCCGGGGCCCGCCGCGGCCGCCCCGGAGACCGGAGCTCCGGGGCGGCCACAACGGATCGGGGGATTCTCGGCTAGCCGACGGGCGTGAAGTCGCGCGCGGCGATGAACTCGGGGCGGTGTGAAGGTGCGGCGAAAGGCTTCTCACAGGTGTTCTCGACGCTGTTGAAGACGATGAAGACATTCGACCGTGGGAAAGGCGTGATGTTCCCGTTGGAACCGTGCATGCAGTTGCAGTCGAACATCGTCGCCGATCCGGCAGATCCGGTGAACAGATCAATGCCGTGCTTGTCGGCCAGGATGGACAGGCTGTCGGGGTCGGGCGTACCGATCTCCTGACCGCGCAGTGAGTCCTTGTAGTGGTCATCGGGCGTCTCACCGACGCACGAGACGAAGGTCCGATGTGATCCCGGCATGATCATGAGACCACCATTGTGAACGAAATTCTCCGTCAGTGCGATGGAAATGCTCACGGCGCGCATTCGCGGCATGCCGTCTTCGGCGTGCCAGGTCTCGAAGTCCGAATGCCAGTAGAAGTCCTTGCCCTTGAATCCCGGCTTGTAGTTGACGCGACTCTGGTGGACGTAGACGTCGGAGCCGAGGAGTTGTCGCGCGCGGCCGACCACTCGGGGGTCGGTCACGAGTTCGGCGAAGACGTCGCTGACCTTGTGCACCTCGAAGATGGAGCGGATCTCCTGGGAGCCGCGCTCGGTGACGGTGCGCTCGTCACCGAGGATGGCCTCGTCCTCGGACAGTCTGCGCAGCTCAGCGCGGTAGCGCTCGATCTCTTCGGGGCCGAGAAGCTCCTCGACGGACAAGAACCCCGTCTCGTCGAAGGACGCGAGGGTGTCGGCGTCGATGGGGCCGTCGTCCGGGCCGCCGTAGACGACCGGGTCCGTACGGTAGAGCAGCGCGGGTTCGCCGGCCTTGCGGGTCGGGTAGAGGTCGCCGGGTCCAGGGGTGGGATGCTCGATCATGTCAGGCCTCCTCGGTGATCAGCGGGTAGACGCCGTTCTCGTCGTGCACCTCCCTGCCGGTGCAGGGCGGGTTGAAGACGCAGACGGTCCGCAGATCGGTGTGCGCGCGTACGGTGTGGTGCTCATGGCCGTCGAGCAGGTACAGCGTCCCGGGCTCGAGCCGGTGCTTGTCCCCGGTCTCCTCGTTGACGAGCTCGCCCTGACCCTCGATGCAGTAGACGGACTCGATGTGGTTCGCGTACCACATCTGGGTCTCGGTGCCGGCGTACATCACGGTGTCGTGCATCGAGAAGCCGACCTTGTCTCCGGCCAGCACGAACCGGCGGCTGCGCCAAGTGGGCGCCTCGACGTCGCGTTCGGTGCCGCTGATCTCCTCCAGCGAACGTACGATCACAGATGTCTCCCTTCGGTTGTCAGGCCAGGACCTGTCACGCGACGACCGCTTCCACGGAGGCCGCGATGATGTCGAGCCCTTCCGCGAGCTCGTCGGGGGAAGTCGTGAGGGGCGGCAGCAGCTTGACCACTTCGTCCTCCGGACCGGAGGTCTCCAGCAGCAGCCGCCGGTCGAACGCCTGGCCGCACACCGCGGGTGCCGCCTCGGCGTCGGCGAAGGCCAGGCCCTGGGCCAGCCCGCGGCCGCGGACACCGGTGATCGACTCCGGGTGGGTCGCGGCGATCCGGCCGAGCGCGTCCTCGATCTGCTCGCCCTTGGTCAGGGTCTGCTTCTCGAGGCCCTCACCGTCCCAGAAGTCCATCGCGGCGGTGGCGGTGACGAAGGCCGGGTTCGGGCCACGGAACGTGCCGTTGTGCTCGCCGGGCTCCCACACGTCCAGTTCGGGTTTGAGCAACGTCAGTGCGAACGGCAGGCCGTAGCCGCTCAGCGACTTGGACAGGCAGACGATGTCGGGCACGATCCCGGCCGTCTCGAAGCTGAAGAACGGCCCGGTACGCCCGCAGCCCATCTGGACGTCGTCCACGATGAGCAGCATGTCGTGGCGCTCGCAGAGCTCGGCCAGTCCGCGGAGCCATTCGGGGCTCGCGACGTTCAGGCCGCCCTCACCCTGGACGGTCTCCACGATGACCGCGGCCGGTGTGTCCAGGCCGCTGCCGCTGTCGTCCAGGAGCCGTTCGAACAGCAGGAAGTCCGGAGTCCGGCCGTCGAGGTAGTTGTCGAACGGCATCGGGATGGTGTGGCCCAGCGGTATCCCCGCGCCGCTGCGCTTCATCGAGTTGCCGGTGACCGCGAGGGCACCGAGCGACATGCCGTGGAAGGCGTTGGTGAAGCTGATGACGGTCTCACGGCCGGTGTACTTGCGGGCGAGTTTCAGTGCCGCCTCGACCGAGGCCGCGCCCGCCGGTCCGGGGAACTGGATGCGGTAGTCGAGCCCGCGGGGCGCCAGAATGACCTCCTGGAAGGTCTCCAGGAAACTCCGTTTGGCCACGGTGTGCATATCGAGGCTGTGCACGATGTTGTCGTCGGCCAGATAGTCGAGCAGTTTCTGCTTCAGTTGAGGATTGTTGTGCCCGTAATTCAGGGTGCCGGCCCCGGCGAAGAAGTCCAGAAAACGGTGGCCCTCCTCGTCGTACAGATGACTCCCGGAGGCGCGATGGAACACCGCGGGCCAACCCCGGCAGTAACTACGTACCTCTGACTCGAGCGACTCGAACACATCCATGCGTCTCACCTGTCTCCGGAAGCGGAAGCGGGTCGTGCGTCCAGTGGACCGATCCGATAGAGCTCCTCTGGTTCGTGGTCACCGGGGAACAGCTCCCCGGGAAGCAAGGGGGTGCGGTGCAGCTCGGCGCCGCGGTCGCGGGCGAATGCGGCGAAGAGCCGGTCGGAGGCGGTGTTGTCCGGCGTCACCGTGGCCTCGACGAAGCGGCAGCCCCGGTCCGCGAGGTAGGCGAGCATGCGCCCGGCCAGCGCGCGGCCTCTCCAGGCGGCGTCGACCGCGACCTGCCAGACGAAGAGCGTCCCGGGGTGCTCGGGGCGGTTGTATCCGGTGACGAAACCGCGGATCCGGCCGCCGGACCGGACGACCACAGAGGTCGCCGCGAAGTCGCGGCACCAGAGTATGTAGCTGTAGGGGGAATTCAGGTCCAGCGTCTTCGAATCACGGGCGAGGCGCCACAATTGCCGGCCATCTTCGATCCCGGGCGGACCGAACACCTCGTCCGCATCCATGGACGGGGAATGCGGTCCGCGTGGACGTGCTGACGACATGGGTTCTGAACTTAGCGAACCCGTAACACCAGGTTAACCGGCCTGGTGGGCGCGGTGTTTGAGCCCCGGGCGGTCTGGGCATGAGTCGCTGGTTTCGGGTTTCCGCCGTAGGCCGGAGCCGGGACGGACAGCGGCCCATGAGCGCCGATACACCCAATGACCAGCGGTAATGCTGCTTTGTGCGATGGACTCGGATGCCTGCGCCTCTCTGACCTCAAGCCTCGGCCGGTACGCGCATCAGCTTTTTGAACAGTTCGGGGACCGAGTTCATTGTTGAGAGGTAGATCACAGCATTTGTCGCGAACCGATAACGGTTGTCGGACGTCTCGGCTCATCCGCCTGACCGAGCGTCAACCCCGAGGGCTAGTTTGTAGATCATGCGGGTACTCGTCACGGGCGCCTCGGGCTATGTCGGGTCCCACGCGGTGAAGTCACTCCTCGCCCGGGGGCACCGGCCCCGATTGCTCGTCCGCGATCCCGGCCGTACCGGCCAGGTCCTGGGCGGCATCGGGGTCCGCGCCGAGGAGACGGAGATGTGCCCGGGCGACATGCTCGACGAGGCGGCGGTGGCCCGTGCCCTCGACGGCTGTGACGCCGTGGTGCACGCCGCGGCCGCCCTCGGTGTGACCGGCCGCCGTACCGACCTGGTCTCCGTCAACGTCACCGGTACGCGCAACGTCGTCGGCGGGGCCGTCGATCGGGGCCTTGACCCGGTGATCCACACCTCCACCATCGCGGTGTTCGTGCCGCCCACCCAGCCGGTGATCACCTCCGACGGGCCGCTGGCGCGGCCGCGGACCGCCTACGGCCGGTCCAAGTACGAAGCCGAGCTGTACGTCCGGAGCCTGCAGGACCAGGGCGCACCCGTCACCATCATCTATCCCGGCGGTGTGCTCGGGCCGGCGCAGCCGCACCTCGACGCGATGCCGGCCGGCATGGCCGCCGGGCTGGGTATCGCGTGGCCGATCGCGTCCGGCGGTGTGTCGCTGCTCGACGTCCGCGACCTGGGAGAGGGACTCGCGGGCGGCGTCGAACCCGGGCTCGGCGCCCGGCGGCTCGTGCTCGGCGGGCACTACGTCACCTGGCCGGAGTTCGCCGACCTGTGCGACAGGGTGACCGGCGTGCGCTGCCGGCGCATCCCGCTGTCCGGCCGCCTGCTGACCGGTCTGGGTACTCTCCTGGACGCCGCGAAACGCGTACGCGGGTTCGGCTATCCGCTGACGCGGGACGCGGCCGAGCTCATGGTGACGCTCGTCCCCTCGGACGACACCGTCGCCCTGGACGCGCTCGGCCTCACGCTCCGGCCCCTGGAGGAGAGCGTGGCGGACACCGTGCGCTGGCTCGCCGCCGCAGGACATCTCCGCCCTTCCAGGGCCGGACGCCTCGCACCGACAAGGAGCACATGATGCCCGTCAAATCACTCCAGGGTGTCCTCACGCCGGTCGCCCGGCGGCTGGCCAGCGCCCCGTGGTTCGCCCGGATCGGCCCGAAGGTCGTCCCCCCGCTCGACCGCCTGCTGAACCGGCTCTCGGGCGGGCGCATCCTCCTGCCGCAGGTCGTGCTGCCCAGCATCGTGCTCACGACCCTGGGGAACCGCAGCGGCCTCCCCCGGCAGGCGCCGCTGATCTGCATGCCCGAGGACGACGGCTCCTTCGTCGTGGTGGGCAGCAACTTCGGCCGCGACCACCACCCGGCCTGGACGACGAATCTCCTGCACGAGCCGAAGGCGGAGGTGAGATACCAGGGCCGCCGGATCCCGGTCACCGCGCGGATCCTGGAGGACGACGAGCGCGCCGAAGTGTGGCCGCGGCTCGTACGGATCTGGTCGGTCTACGACACCTACGTCGAGCGCGCCGACCGCAGGCTGCGCGTGTTCCGGCTCACTCCGTCCTCCTGACCGGGGCTCACCCCGTCGGGGTCGGCGCCGGGGTCGCGGGTGGGTTCGGCTGCGGGACGCGGTTCGGCATCCAGCGGCCGTTCGGCGGCTGTCCCCGGTAACGCGGTCCGTAGAACCCGGGTGGGCCGTCCCTCTGCACGCCCCGCTCGAACCGCGCCGGAACCGCACGGTCGTGCCCGTCGTCGCTGAACGCGGCCACGATGCCGCCGCCGACCAGTCCGCCGACGAGGCCGGCGATGAGGGTGACCGCTCCCATTCGTACGGTTCCGTTCGCCGACCAGCGGCGGAACCTGCCGGACCACCGCCCGCCGCCCGCGGGCGCGGCGGCGGTGGAAAGCGTCTCCGCCTGCGGGTGCGGAGCGGCGCCTTCGTACGCGTGCGTCGCGGACCGGTCGCCCGGTCCTCCTGCGGCGGCCTGGGGTGGCTGCGGCTCAGGTGCGGCGCCCTCGGGGGAGGATTCATGTTCGTTGTGCTCGGCCATATCGCTCTCCTCAGTCGAGCAGGCCCAGGAAATCCCGATTCTGCCCAATGCGCCCTAAGTCTGGCGTAAACAAAGGCGGCCCCCACCATGATCGGTGAGGGCCGCCCTCGCGGAAACGGCCGTCAGGCGGCGACGGTCTGCCCGGTCGTGGCCGGCTCCAGCGCCACGTCGAGGACCTCACGGACATCGGCGGCCAGGTGCACCGTCAGCTGCTCGAGGATCTCGGCCGGCACGTCGTCCAGGTCGGGCTCGTTGCGCTTGGGGATGAGGACCGTGGTGATCCCCGCCCGGTGCGCCGCGAGCAGCTTCTGCTTGACCCCGCCGATGGGCAGCACGCGCCCGGTCAGCGAGACCTCCCCGGTCATCGCCACGTCGGAGCGTACGAGCCGCCCGGACAGCAGCGACGCCAGTGCCGTGGTCATCGTGACACCGGCGCTCGGCCCGTCCTTGGGCACGGCCCCCGCCGGCACGTGGATGTGCACGCCGCGGTTCTTGAGATCGCCGACCGGCAGCTCCATCTCCGCGCCGCGCGAGCGCAGGTACGACAGGGCGATCCGGGCCGACTCCTTCATGACGTCGCCGAGCTGACCGGTCAGGGTCACGCCGGTCTCGCCGGTCTCCTCATCGGCCAGCGACGCCTCGATGTAGAGCACGTCGCCGCCCGCTCCGGTGACCGCGAGGCCGGTCGCCACGCCGGGCACCGCCGTACGGCGCTCCTCCTCCTTCAGTGATGCCTCCGGGGTGAACCGGGGCCGGCCCAGGTAGTCGCGCAGGTTCTCCGCACCGACCGACACCGGCAGGGTCTCAGTCTCGGTCGCGACGTTCGCCGCGACCTTGCGGAGCACCCGGGCGATCGACCGCTCCAGGCTCCGTACGCCCGCCTCACGGGTGTACTCCCCCGCCACCAGCCGCAGCGCGTCCTCGCCGATCGTCACCTCGTCGGCCGTCAGGCCGGCCTTTTCGAGCTGACGCGGCAGCAGGTGGTCGCGGGCGATCGTGACCTTCTCGTCCTCGGTGTAGCCGTCGAGCGAGACCAGCTCCATGCGGTCGAGCAACGGGCCAGGGATCGTCTCGAGCTGGTTGGCGGTGGCCAGGAACACCACGTCGGACAGGTCCAGCTCCACCTCGAGGTAGTGGTCGCGGAACGTGTGGTTCTGCGCCGGGTCCAGCACCTCCAGCAGGGCCGCCGTCGGGTCGCCGCGGTAGTCGGCGCCGACCTTGTCGATCTCGTCGAGCAGCACGACGGGGTTCATCGTGCCCGCCTCGCGGATCGCGCGAACGATCCGGCCGGGCAGCGCGCCGACGTACGTACGGCGGTGGCCGCGGATCTCGGCCTCGTCCCGTACGCCGCCGAGCGCGACGCGGACGAACTCACGGCCCATGGCCCTTGCGACCGACTCGCCCAGCGAGGTCTTGCCCACGCCGGGCGGCCCGACCAGCGCCAGAACCGCGCCGGAACGCCGGCCGCCGATGACGCCGAGACCGCGCTCCTCACGCCGCTTGCGCACCGCGAGGTACTCCACGATCCGCTCCTTGACGTCGTCCAGGCCGGTGTGGTCCTCATCGAGGATCTGCCGGGCGCCGACGATGTCGTACGCGTCCTCGGTCCGCTCGTTCCACGGAATGTCGAGCACGGTGTCGAGCCACGTGCGGATCCAGCCGACCTCGGGCGACTGCTCGGCCGTCCGCTCCAGCTTGTCGACCTCCTTGAGCGCCGCCTCCCGTACCTTCTCCGGCAGGTCGGCGGCCTCCACGCGAGCCCGGTAGTCCTCCTCCTCGCTCGAGGGATCACCGCTGAGCTCGCCCAGCTCCTTGCGGATCGCGGCGAGCTGCTGGCGGAGCAGAAACTCCTTCTGCTGCTTCTCCACGCCCTCCTCGACGTCCTTGCGGATCGTCTCGGCGACGTCGAGCTCCGCGAGGTGCGCGCGGGTCCAGCCGATCGCCAGCTCCAGCCGCTCGGTGACCTCGGCCGTCTCGAGGATCTGGACCTTCTGCTCGGCGTCGAGGTAGCTCGCGTACCCGGACCGGTCGGCCATCACGGACGGGTCGTCGATCTGCTGGATCATGTCCACGACCTGCCACGCGCCGCGCTTCTCCAGCACCCCGATGACCAGGGCCTTGTACTCCTTGGCCAGTTCTTCGGCCCGGTCGCCCAGGCCGGTGTCGTCGACCACCGTTCCCTCGACCCACAAGGCCGTGCCGGGGCCGGAGGTGCCGGTGCCGATGCGCACCCGCGCCACACCCCGTACGACGGCGCCGGGGTCACCACCGGGCAGCCGGCCCATCTGCTCGATGACGGCCAGCGTGCCGACTGCGGCGTATTTCCCATCAAGCCGGGGCACGATGAGCACCCGCGGCTTGTCATCCTGCTTGCTGCCCGGAATCGCACCGAGCCCAGGCGAACCCGCCGTCGTACGCGCCGTGTCGATCGCGGCTCGCACCTCGTCCTCCGAAAGGGACAGCGGCACGACCATCGCGGGCAGCACGACCTCGTCGTCGAGGGGCAGCACCGGCAAGGTGACGGACTTGCTCATCAGGCCTCCAAAGATTGAGTCACTCACACTCAAGAAAGAGGAGCGCCGATCAATTCCCCGGAGGTCGTTCGCTCTGAGCGAGCACGCCGCAGCTGTCCCGTCCGCGCGAACCTTGCACCTTCCGGACTCACCTTGCACCTCGCGCTGCACCGTTCGGACTTGCCTTGCAACCAGGCGGTCAGAGGTGTCTGTCTCGCCGGACCTGACGCAGTCACATCCGTTCCCGCGCATGGCTGCCTGCCGAGCATGACCATCGTGTCGCTCCGCTAATCGCCGCAGCCCAGGGGGACAAGCCGGAGGGATTCCTGGTCGGGGTGTCTGACGCCAATACCTCAGCCTGGCGGCGTGCTGGAATGCCGGCCATCGGCGGGTACGGTAACGCCCGCTCCGTCGGTGCCGTGCAGTCCTGGCGTGCGGAGGTAGGGACGGACCGCGGGGGGACTGAAAAGAAGTCGCCCCCATGGCCGCGTCGCACGGCGGTGGCCAAGTTCACATGGTGAGACATGGGTGTGGCGGGCGCCTGAGTGGCTGTTGGGTGAGCCGGTCGACCGCGTGGTGCTGTCACGTAGCGCAGGTTGCCCTGCGATCACGAGTGGCTGACCGTCAACTCCGGAACCATGATCAAGATTGCGATGATCCGGCTCATGCCTATCCGCCTGGTCAGCGATCGGATCCGCTCAAGTAACCGGATCATGTGATCGACTGGCTACCCGACAGTCCCTGAGTGGTGGCTCGCGTGAGCCCGCCCCCTTTTTGCAGCGCGAGGCCGCTGCCTGTCGCGTTATCCGGCGCGCTCGAGGCGGGTGGTGTTGTCGTTTGACTCGCGGGCGTCGAGCAGTTCCTCCCAGTGCTCCTCCGCCCAGGCGCAGGCGAACGCCATCGGCTCGAGCATGCTGCGGCCCAGCGGAGTCAGCTCGTACTCGACATGCGGGGTGGCCTCGGCGTAGATGGTGCGTTTGACCAGGCCGTCCCGTTCGAGGGACCGCAGCGACTGGGTGAGGACCTTGGGGGTGACGCGGCTCAGCGGTACGCGCAGGTGGGAGAACCGGCGCGGCCCGTGCTCGAGGCAGCGGATGATGAGCGCCGACCACTTGTCGCCGAATCGAATCGGATTGAGCGAGGACGGGCACAGCTCGTCGAACATGTCGGCGGGTAGGGGTTCCCTCATGGCCTCACGATAGCCGGTATCCCAGTGGTAACCGCGGCCCCCGATAGCGTCCGTGAACCGGTCGGCACACAGGCTCCGGCCCTGGTGAGAGGCGGTTCGTCATGAACATCGTGGTCTTCGGTGCGGGCGGCCGGGCCGGGCGGCAGGCCGTCGCTGAGGCACACCGGCGCGGCCACCAGGTCACCGCCGTGGTGCGTGACCTCGCAGGTCACAGCGGCCTGACCGATGTGCGGGTCGTGGCGGGCGACGTCACGGACGGGGTGAGCATCGAGCATGCGGCTGCCGGGCATGACGCCGCCATCAGTGCCGCCGTGGACCTGTCCGTGCCACCGCACGACTTCTTCACCGCGTCGTCCCGCGCCCTGACCACCGGCCTGGCGAAGGCGGGCGTGCGCCGCCTGGTGGTGGTCGGCCTCGCATCGATCATGCCCGGGGCGTCCGGCGCTCCCCTGATGGACGAACCTGGCTACCCGAACGAGTACCGCTCCTTCTACCTCGGCC
>JAOPYG010000212.1 GCA_025964685.1 Actinoallomurus sp.
GAACGTCTCGGAGGCCAGCCGATAGACGATCGCGACCCCCGGAATGCCTTATCTCTCCCACCGCGAGTTGTCCGACTTCGGACAATTCTCGTCCGAAGTCGGACAATATGGCAACCCAGCGTCGGCCGGCGGCCGGTACGGTCGAGCCGTGGCAACGCGAGAACACGGCGGCGAGCTGCGCTACAACTCCGCCCCCGAGCGCCGGGAGGAGATCCTGCGCCGGATCCACGAGACGGGGTACGTCTCGGCGCCCGAGCTCGGCGCCGACCTGTCGGTCTCCGAGCGTACGGTCCGCCGTGACCTGCAAAGACTCGCTGACCTCGGGCTGGCGGAGCTGGTCTACGGCGGTGCGCTCCCGCCCGGCGGAGTGACGCCGCGCTCACCCTTCGACGCGCGTTCGCAGGCACGGTCCGAGCAGAAACACGCCATCGCCGAGGCGGCGCTGCGGTTCGTCGAGCCGGGCGCGACCATCGGCCTCGACGCGGGCACGACGACCCTCGTCCTGGCCCGGGTGCTGCCCGCCGAGGGCGACGTGACCGTCGTGACCCATTCCCTGCCCGCGATGGCGGCGCTCGGCGAACGTCCGGACCTCACCGGCCTGATCGGCCTGGGCGGCCTGCACCATCCGCCCACCCGCGCCTTCACCGGCCCGGACACGGTCGCCGCCATCCGGCGGCTACGCGTGCACACGTTCTTCCTGGCGGCGAGCGGACTGGACCACCACGGCGCGTACTGCGGCACCCCACTGGACGCCGAGGCGAAACGGGCCTTCATCAGCATCGCCGACCGGGTGGTGCTGCTGGCCGACGCCGGCAAACTACGCCAGACCGCCCCCGTGCGGATCTGCGACTACGACGAGATCGACGCGTTCGTCACCGACGCCACGATCACGGAGGTCGACCGCGCCGAACTGTCCACGGCCACCCACCTGGTGATCGCCCCGGCGTGACCGGTGCACCGCGCGCCTGGGGTGACCGCGGAGGGATCACTGTGACTTCGCCCGTGTCGGCCGTAGGGCTGACAGTCTGAGAAATCCACACCGATCGGCCCGGCGACCGATGAGTTTTCCGCGCCGCACCGGTCGAAACCCGGGGTGAGCCGCGACCGGCGGGGCTCACCTGGTGGGTCAACCGGCGAGAAACGGCCGTACGGCCATGAGGAGCAGCGGATGAGCGGGGTACGGGTACTGGTCGGCACGCGTAAGGGTGCGTTCATTCTGACGTCGGACGGGCGGCGTGAGCAGTGGCAGGTCAGCGGCCCGCACTTCGGCGGCTGGGAGATCTATCACGTCGCGGCGTCGCCCGCCGAGCCGTCGCGGCTGTTCGCCTCGCAGTCCAACGGCTGGTTCGGGCAGCTGATCCAGCGGTCCGACGACGGCGGCCAGACGTGGGCGCCGGTCGGCAACGACTTCACCTACGACGGCGTGCCCGGCACCCACCAGTGGTACGACGGCACGCCGCACCCGTGGGAGTTCGCCCGCGTGTGGCATCTCGAGCCCTCGATCACCGATCCCGACTCCGTCTACGCCGGCGTCGAGGACGCCGCGCTGTTCCACTCGGCGGACGGCGGGGCGACCTGGCAGGAGCTGTCCGGCCTGCGCGAGCACGGCTCCGGGCCCTCCTGGCAGCCCGGCGCCGGCGGCATGTGCCTGCACACGATCATGCTGCACCCGACCGACCCGGGGCGGATCTACACCGCCATCTCGGCGGCAGGCGTCTTCCGTTCCGACGACGCGGGCAAGACCTGGCAGCCGGCCAACCGCGGCCTGCGGTCCGGGGGCCTTCCCGACGAGGACGCCGAGGTCGGCCACTGCGTGCACCGGCTGGCGATGCACCCGGCTCGCCCGGAGACCCTCTACATGCAGAAGCACTGGGACGTGATGCGCAGCGACGACGGCGGCGGCTCGTGGCACGAGATCAGCGGTGAGCTGCCCTCCGACTTCGGCTTCCCGATCGCGGTCCACGCGCACGAGCCGGACACGGTCTACGTCGTGCCGATCACGAGCGACTCGGAGCACTACCCGCCGGAGGGGCGGCTGCGCGTCTACCGTAGCCGTACGGGCGGAAATGAATGGGAGCCGCTCACCCGGGGCCTGCCGCAACGCGACTGCTACGTCAACGTGCTGCGGGACGCGATGGCGGTCGACTCGCTCGACTCCTGCGGTGTCTACTTCGGCACGACCGGCGGGCAGGTGTACGTCTCGCCGGACGCGGGTGACAACTGGTCGCCCATCGTGCGTGACCTGCCGTCCGTGCTGTCCGTCGAAGTCCAGACACTGTCATGATCCGCGTCGTGCTGCCCGCGCATCTGCGGGCGCTCGCGCGGGTCGACGGTGAGGTCGAGCTCCAGGTGCCGGGGGAGGTCACGCAGTGCTCGGTGCTCGACGCGCTGGAGGTGAGGTTCCCGATGCTGCGCGGGACGATCCGCGACCACGGCACCGGGCGGCGCCGGGCGTTCGTGCGCTTCTTCGCGTGTGAGCAGGACCTGTCCCACGAGCCGCCGGACGCGCCGCTGCCCGGACCGGTCGTCACGGGGGCGGAGCCGTTCCTCGTCGTCGGAGCGATGGCGGGCGGCTGAGAGCCTCAGGGAGCGAGGCGCAGACCTCTGACGGCCTGTTCGACGAAGCGCTCGGGCGGCGTGACGTCGTCCAGGAGCATCCGGGTGAACGCGTAGTTGACGCAGGCGCCGATCAGCAGCTGCGCGGAGGCGGTGCAGTCGACGTCGCTCGCGACCCGGCCGAGCGCGCGCTCGCGGTCGAGGTAGTACGAGACAGCGACGTACGCGTTGTGCGGGCCGAGCCCACGTGCCTTGAGCACGCGCCGAAGCTGGAGCAGCTGGTCGGGCCGGGTGAAGACACTCACCTTCGCGGCGAGGATCTGGCCGTAGAACTGGATCGTCGCCTGGGCGGGCGGCGTGAGGTTCTGCTCGACGGTCGCCCGGCCGACCTGTGACTCGAGGTTCATCATCGTGCGCGCGTAGACCGGCAGGCGGTCGGTCAGCAGCGCCAGGTACACGTTCATCGCGGATGAGGCGTCCCCCTGGCCCGCACCGGGTCCGCCCGCGCCGCGCATCAACTCTGCCGCGACGTCGACCACCTGGCGCCGTACGGAGTCGGTGCTGGGAGGCGAGGGCCGGTCGGGCGCGCCATCGGAGTTCATGATCCCCAAGGATGTTCGGACGGCACGTTCCCGTCAACGGAAACGACGATGGGGGACTGGTTCGGCCGGCCGCCCAGCGACGGTATTCCGCCGAGCCGCGCTACCGTGCTCGCATGGTGATCGAAGCATGAGGCTGACCGTTCTCGGCGGCGGCGGCTTCCGTGTGCCACTGGTCCATCGCGCCCTGCTGGCCGACCGCGGCAAGGGCCGCGTCACCGAGATCGTCCTGTACGACCTCGACCGGGACCGGATCGCGGTGATCGGCGAGGTGCTCGCCGACCAGGCGGCGGGGGTCCCCGACGCTCCGCGGATCACCGTCACCACCGATCTGGACGAGGCGCTGGCCGGCACCGATTTCGTCTTCTCCGCGATCCGGGTGGGCGGGCCGGAAGGCCGGGTGGCCGATGAGCGGGTCGCGCTCGATGAGGGCGTCCTCGGCCAGGAGACGGTCGGCGCCGGCGGTGTCGCGTACGGCCTGCGCACGGTGCCGGTCGCCGTCGACATCGCCCGGCGGGTCGCCGCACTCGCTCCGGACGCCTGGGTCATCAACTTCACCAACCCGGCGGGCCTGGTAACCGAGGCGATGTCCCGGCTGCTCGGCGACCGGGTGATCGGCATCTGCGACTCGCCGGTCGGCATGGGCCGCCGCGTCGCCGCCGCCCTCGGCGTCGACCCGGCGAGCGCCTGGTTCGACTACGCGGGCCTGAACCACCTCGGGTGGCTGCGGGCCGTACGGGTCGGTGGCCGGGACCTGCTGCCGGACCTGCTGGCCGATGACGCCGCGCTGTCCTCCTTCGAAGAGGGACGGCTGTTCGGCGCCGAGTGGCTGCGCGCGATCGGCGCCATCCCGAACGAGTACCTGCACTACTACTACTTCAATCGCGACGCCGTTGCCGCGATGCGCGCCGCCCCGCAGGGCCGTGGCGCCCTCGTGCTGGAGCAGCAGCGGGACTTCTACGCGCGCACCGGCGGTGCCCCCGGGTCCGCCCTGGAGGCGTGGGAGGCGACCCGGCGCCGCCGCGAATCCACCTACATGGCCGAGAACCGCGAGGCCGCCGGCGCCGGCGAACGTGAATCCTGCGACCTGGAGTCGGGCGGCTACGAGAACGTCGCGCTCGCGCTGATGCGAGCGATCGCCCACGACGAGCGCACCACCCTGATCCTCAACGTGCGCAACCGCGGCGCCCTCCCCGGGCTCGACGCCGACGCGGTCGTCGAGGTGCCCTGCCTCGTCGATGCCAACGGCGCGCGTCCGGTGACCGCCGCCCCGCTCGAGGACCACGCGCTGGCCCTGGTGACCTCGGTCAAGGCGGTGGAGCGCGCGGTGCTGGAGGCGGCCACCACGGGTTCACGGCCGGCCGCGCTGCGCGCGCTGGCCATCCATCCGCTGGTCGACTCGGTGACGGTGGCCCAGCGCCTCCTGGAGCAGTATGAGACGGACTTTCCTCAGCTCGGGTACCTACGCGGAAAGGCGAAGCGCTGATGCACGACGATCACAGGCAGGTCGAGGACCGGCTGGACCGGGTGGTGCGGGAACGCATCGTCCCTGCCACGTACGCCGCGCGGCATCCCATGAGTCTCGAGGTCTGGCACGTTCCCGGAGAGCCGGTGCCGGTCGCCGAGGCACTCGGTGCCGCGTACACGCCGTTCGAGCCGGGCACCCCGTGGGGCCGTCCGTGGTCGACGAGCTGGCTGCGGGCGACCGTCGCGGTGCCCGCCGCGTGGGCGGGCCGCCGCGTGGAGGCGCTCTTCGACCTGGGGTTCACCGGCGCCGGGCCGGGGTTCCAGGCCGAGGCGCTCGTGTACGACCTGGACGGCCGGCCGATCAAGGGCATCGAGCCGCTGAACCACTACGTCCCGGTCGCCTCTCCGGCGTCGGGCGGCGAGCAGGTCGGCCTGCTGGTGGAGATGGCGGCCAACCCCGACATCCTGGGCAACGGCTTCGTTCCGACGCCCCTGGGCGACCTGGCCACCGCCGGTGACGAGCCGCTGTACCGCTTCGGCTTCGCCGACGTTGCCGTCCTCGACGAGGACGTCTGGCACCTGCGTCTCGACGCCGAGGTGCTGTCGGAGCTGATGCGGGAGCTGTCGGTCGAGGACCCACGTCGGCACGAGATCCTGCGCGCGCTCGAACGCATGCTGGACGACCTCGACATCCACGACGTCGCCGGCACCGCCGCGCGTGCCCGCGCCGCCCTCACCGACGTGCTGGCCCGGCCCGCGAACGCGAGCGCCCACACCATCTCCGCCACCGGCCACGCGCACATCGACAGCGCCTGGCTGTGGCCGATCCGGGAGACCCAGCGCAAGACCTCGCGGACCTTCGCCAACGTGACCGCGCTGGCCAAGGACTATCCGGAGCTGGTGTTCTCCGGTTCCCAGGCGCAGCAGTACGCCTGGGTCAAGGAGCGCTACCCGGAGGTCTTCGAGCGCATCGACGAGGCGGTCAAGGCCGGTCAGTGGGCGCCGGTCGGCGGCATGTGGGTGGAGGCCGACGGCAACCTGCCGGGTGGTGAGGCGCTGGCGCGCCAGCTCGTGCACGGCAAGCGGTTCTTCCTCGAGGAGTTCGGGGTGGAGACCCGCGGCGTGTGGCTGCCCGACTCGTTCGGCTACACCGGCGCGTACCCGCAGCTGGCCGTGCTGGCCGGCAACGACTGGTTCCTCACCCAGAAGATCTCCTGGAACCAGACGAACAAGTTCCCGCACCACACGTTCTGGTGGGAGGGCATCGACGGCACCCGGATCTTCACGCACTTCCCGCCCGCCGACACCTACAACGGCACGTTCGCCGGCTTCGAGCTGGCGCACGCCGTCCGCAACTACGCCGACAAGGGCGGCGGGACCCGCTCGCTGCTGCCGTTCGGGCACGGCGACGGCGGTGGCGGCCCGACCCGGGAAATGCTGGAGAAGGCCCGGCGGCTCCGTGACCTCGAAGGCTCACCCAAGGTCGTGGTGGACAACCCGGACGCCTTCTTCGAGGCCGCACGCGCGGAGTACCCCGACGCGCCCGTGTGGTCGGGCGAGCTCTACCTGGAGCTGCACCGCGCCACGTACACCACCCAGGCGCGTACGAAGGCGGGCAACCGCCGCAGCGAGCACCTGCTGCGGGAGGCGGAGCTGTGGTCGGCGACCGCGGCGGTCGTCGCCGGGCTCGACTACCCGTACGACGAGCTGGACCGGCTGTGGAAGATCGTGCTTCTGCACCAGTTCCACGACATCCTGCCGGGCAGCTCGATCGCGTGGGTGCACCGGCAGGCCGAGGCCACCTACGCGAAGGTCCACGCGGAGCTGGCGGAGATCACCCGTACCGCCACGGCCGCGCTGGCCGGCGACGGCGGCACCGGGCGGGTGTTCAACACCAGCCCGCGGGCGCGCGCCGAGGTCGTACGGGTTCCCGCCGAGCTCGCGGAAAGCGTGGGCGCACAGCCGCTCGCCGACGGCTCGGCCGCGGTGTTCGCCGAGGTCGCGGGCTCGGGCTCGGCGCCACTCGGTACGGCCGAGGCGCCCCAGCCGGTCACCGTGACGGCTACGGCGGGCGTGGAGACGCTCGACAACGGCCTCCTCCGCGTGGAGGTCGACGCCGACGGTCTGCTCGCCTCGGTGCGCGACCTGGTGACCGACCGGGAGGTGCTCGCGCCGGGGACGCGCGGCAACCTGCTGCAGCTGCACACCGACCTGCCCAACCACTGGGACGCCTGGGACGTCGACAAGCACTACCGCCGGCGGCACACCGACCTCACCGGCGCCGACGCCGTGACGGTGCTCGAACGCGGCCCGCTGGTCGCCGCCGTCCGCGTCGAGCGGTCCTTCGGCGACTCCCGGATCACCCAGGTCATCACCGTGACCGCCGGCAGCACGGGCGTACGCATCGACACCGAGATCGACTGGCATGAGCGGGAGAAGATCCTCAAGCTTGCGTTCCCGCTCGACGTGCACGCGGACCGGTCCGCGGCCGAGATCCAGTTCGGCCACGTCTTCCGGCCCACACACACGAACACCAGCTGGGACTCCGCCCGCTTCGAGACCGCCGGCCACCGGTGGATCCACCTGGCCGAGGCCGGCTACGGGGTGGCGCTGGCCAACGACGCGACATACGGCCATGACGTCACCCGTACGACCCGCCCGGACGGCGGCACCACGACGATCGCCCGCTACAGCCTGGTCCGCGCGCCGCGCAGCCCTGACCCCGAGGCCGACCAGGGGCCGCACCGCATGACGCACACGCTGCTGCCCGGGGCGACCCTGGCCGACGCGGTGGCCGGCGGGTACGCCCTCAACCTGCCGCTGCGGGTCACCGCCGGCGGTTCCCTACCGGCCGCGGAGCCGCTGGTGAGCGTCGACGGCGACGGGGCGTCGATCGAGGCGGTCAAGCTCGCCGACGACCGGTCCGGCGACGTGGTCGTACGCCTGTACGAGTCGCTCGGCGGCCGGGCACGCGCGCGGCTGCGCGCGTCGTTCCCGATCGCGGAGGTGGAGGTCACCGACCTGCTCGAACGCCCGACGCCGGGCGAGCCGATCGAGGTGTCCGGCGACGGCACCGTCCCGGTGACGCTGCGCCCGTTCCAGGTCCTGACGCTGCGGCTGCGCGCGGGCGGATGACGCCCCTACCAGGCGGAGGAGGTCGCGCGAGGTCTCGGATACGAGCAGCATTCCGGCCGGTCCGCCGAGGGCCGCCCCGTCCATGAGGCGGCCTCCGGCGGGTCGGTCAGGCGTCTCGGCGGGTGAGGAGCCAGCCGCCGGTGAGCAGGGAGGCGGACGCGTACGCGCACAGTACGGCCAGGCCCGTCCACGGGGACAGGGCGTCGGGCGATGGGCGGGACACGCCGAGTGAGTCGCCCACGATGGCCAGCGGCACGTACGACACGGCCGACGGGGCCACGGCCACGAGCAGCTCCCCGATGACGAACACGACGCCGGCGTAGACCGCCAGGGCGGCCGCCGAGTGCCGGAGGATGGCTCCCAGGCCCAGGCCGAACAGGCCCACCAGGCCGATGCCGACGCCCGACAGCAGTACCGCGCGCAGTACGCCCGGCTGGTCGAGGGCCGGCGGCGGGATCCGGTTCGGCAGCGCGGCCCGCCCGGCGACGAAGGCGAGGAACGCCGTGACCTCCCCGACGGCGAGCGTCGCGGCCCCGAAGACGGCCGCCTTCGCGGCCAGCAGCAGTGGCCGGTTCGGCACGGCGGCCAGCGTCACGCGAATCGTTCCTGAGGAACTACTCCCCGCTCATCGTGAGCACGCCGAGTACGCCGACCAGCAGCAGGCCTGGGGCTATGCCCGCCAATGCGTTGTTCGTCAGGTCGCCCGAGGCGTCGTGGGTGTTCGCGCCCACGGCGACGGCGATGGCGGCCGCGGCCGCGATGGTGGCCGCGAGCGTCCACCAGGTCGAGCGCAGCGTGCGCAGTTTGATCCACTCCATCCGCGACGCGGCGTGGAAACGGCCGAGCGTGCCGGGTACGGCGGTCATGAGATGGTCCTCTCACCAGCGTCAAGGGTGCGGGCCGACGACCCGCGGAACTCCGTACTCGCCGAGGTCAGCCGCAAGAAGGCCTCCTCCAGCGAGCCGTACCGTGCCGACAGGTCCGCCACCGACGTGTCGGCCACCAGCCGTCCCGCACCGATCACCACGAGACGGTCGGCGGTCAGCGCCATCTCGCCGATCAGGTGGCTGGAGACGAACACCGTGCGGCCCTCTGCGGCGAGCGACCTCAGCAGGGTGCGCAGCCAGCGGATCCCCTCGGGATCCAGGCCGTTGACCGGTTCGTCCAGCACCAGCACGCCGGGGTCGCCGAGCAGCGCGGTGGCGACGCCGAGACGCTGGGCCATGCCGAGTGAGTACGTGCCCGCACGCCGGCGCGCCGCCTCGGTCAGGCCGACGAGGCCGAGTACCTCCTCCACCCGCGACCGGGGGATCTCGTTGGCCGCCGCGAGGGCGGTCAGGTGGGCGGCGGCGGACCGGCCGGGGTGGAAGGCCTTCGCCTCCAGCAGCGCCCCCACCTCGCGCAGCGGCCGGTGCAGCTCGCGGTAACGGCGCCCGCCGATCCGCGCGTGCCCGGCATCCGGGGCGTCCAGGCCCAGGATCATGCGCATGGTGGTCGACTTGCCGGCGCCGTTCGGGCCGAGAAAGCCCGTCACGGTGCCGGGGCGCACCGTGAAGCCGAGCGCGTCGACGGCGAGGGTGGCGCGATAGCGCTTGGTCAGTCCGCGAACTTCGATCACGTGCTCTTCGGAACTCACATCGCCGTCCTTTCGAATGCCGGACACTCCCGGCGGCCGCTTTCATGCTCCTGGCCTGCGGTGACCGGGGCGATGGTGCGACCACGAGAATCGGGGGTTCGGCTCACCCCCCGGCGCGGCCGAGGACGGCGTACGGCCTCGCAGGTCACGCGAATCGCTGCGGTGAGTGACATCAACGTTGCACTATGAGTGTCGTGACAGGTAGTGATGGCGCGGCTCTTTCCGGTGATATCCCCTGGTCGGCGGCTGACGTGGCCGGGTCGGCGCGGCGGGAGGCGCTGCGCGCCCAGCGGACTCATCCGGCCACGCTGTGGTTCGGCCCGACGTACGGCGTGATGGAGCAGGTGCGGGCCGGCTGGCTGATGAGCTGCATGACCGATCCGACGCCGCAGGCCGCGCGCGATGGTCTCGGCTGGTGGTTCCGGGTGCTGGCCCGCCGGAGGTCGACCGGTGAGGCGGAGCGGGAGGAGTACTGGGCGGCGTCGGCCCTGCTGGAGCGCGAGCGTCTCAACGAGCTGACGGTCGCCGGTCGCCGGTTCCGCGTCGTACGGGCGGACCGGTTCTTCCGGTACGGCCTGACCGGCCCGGAGTCACCGCGTTGCACCGACCCCGACACCGACCGTGACCCCAAGCCCGGCAATGTCGACGTGCTCACCGGCGGTCTGCTGGGGGCGGGCGACACACCGGGCGGCGAGGCGTTGCTGGGGGAGCGCTGGGAGGCCGTGCCGAAGGGGACGATGGTGCCCGCCGAGGTCACCCGTGACGCCCAGCGGGCGCTCACGACGCATCCGAAGATCGCGATGCTCGCACCGAGGTTCGCCGTCACCGAGGAGAAGGATGGGCACTGGCCGGCCCAGACGGGCGCCATTCCGTCACCGGCCGACGCCCGCCGCGCACTGGCGACCTATTTCCGGGAGATCGTGCCGGTGATGCTGCAGCCGTCCGAAGAGGAGCTCGCCGACTACCGCTGGGCGGCGCGGCTGCTCGAACGCGAACGCCTGCACCACGTGCGGGTCGCCGGGCGCCGCTTCCGGATCGTCCGCGTCGAGACGGTCGTACGCATCGGAGCCGACGGTCCCGAGCCGCCCCGGCACTCCGACCACGACCCGGACCCGCCGCTCACCGGTGAGACCGAGGAACTCCGCACCTGGGACCTCATCGACGAGGACGACTGAGCATCACGTGCGGGGGACGAGCCGGCCCGTACGGTTCTGCCAGTGGCCGCCCGACTTCAGGTGGGCGATCCCGGCCCGCTGGAGGATCGTACGGGCGGGAAGCTCCTCCAGCGGCGTCGTCAGCGTGCCGAAGACGAAACGGAGGAAGTCCTCGTCGCCGTCCTCCCCGTCCGGCAGGAGCTCGAAGCGGCGCTGGAAGCGGATGATGTTGGAGTCGGCCGGCAGGTACTCCGCGAGCGCCGGGTCGAGGAGCCACGAGCCGCAGGTCACGACGCAGTAGGGCTCGTCGGGGAAGTGCCGGGGAAAGAGCTCCCGCGCCCATTCGAATGACGCGTCGCAGGCACTCGGGGTGAGCGCTCCGGACCGGGGGACGTGCAGGGACAGCGCGGTCGGGTCACCGCCCGGCCGGCGTCGCTGGAACTGCAATCGCCCGAGCTCGTAGACGCCGCCGCGGACGTGCAGTGTCAGCCACTGGAGCATGACCGGCCAGCCCTCGCCGTTCATCCGCCGGTCGATGGCGAGGTTGCGCCCGAGATCGGCGAGCGTGACCCAGGAGACCGGCTCGGGAACGCCACGGCCCGCGTGGTAGGCGAGCACGTCGTCCAGCAGCGCGAGGTAGGCGTAGACGTAGAAGTGCTTCCAGGCGGGACCGCGGTCACGGGGCAGGGAGGGCCCGGGCACCAGCCATCCGGCGCCACCCAGGTCCGCGCGTACGCCGGCGACGACCTGTCCGAGCAGCCACCGAAGCTCCTCCGGCCAGCGTTCCGACGGCCAGCCCACGATGATCTCCGCGGCGTCGTCCGCGGCGACCGCCAGCCGGTCGAGCAGCGCGGGCACCCGCGTAAGGGGCGGGAGGCTCGGCACCGCGTCCGGCGCCCGGCCGTCCAGACCACGCACCCACGCCGCCTGCTCCGCGGGCAGCCGGAGCCGCTCAGCCGCGCTCCGTGCGTCCATCGCCCGATTATGACCGCGCTCTGGGGAGCCGGGCGCGTTCAGTCGCTCTCCGCTCCGATGTCCTCGTACCAGAGGTGGGGCCGCTCGCGGATGAAGTCGGTCATCAGGCCGGCGCACTCGGCATCGTCGAGGACGACGACCTCGACACCGTGGCCGGCGAGCCACTCGTGCCGGCCCTCGAACGTGCGGGCCTCGCCAACGACCACACGCGGGATGCCGAACTGCATGATCAGCCCGCTGCAGTACCAGCAGGGCGAGAGCGTCGTGACCATGGTCGTGTCCCGGTACGACGGACGGCGGCCCGCAGCGCGGAAGGCCGCGGTCTCCGCGTGCGTCGACGGATCGTCGTCCTGGACCCTCCGGTTGTGTCCGCGCCCGAGCAGCGTGCCGTCGCCGCCGAACAGCGCGGCTCCGATGGGGACACCGCCCTCGGCGTACCCGGCACGCGCCTCCTCGAGGGCGACGGCCATCATCGCGTCGTCAGTGATCACCCGCCCACTATCCCTCCCGGCCGGCGAATCGGCGAGCCCGCCGGCCGTGGCCCTCTACGTCGGCGACGACCGTGCCGGCCCCATCTCAGCTGGTCGATCACCGTGCTGACCCCGCGCGGCGACCGCATCGCCGGGATCACCTCGTTCCTCGGCCCCGAACACTTCGCGGGCTTCGGGCTGCCCGCCTCGCTTCCCTAACCGCAGGAGCGGTGGAAGACGGAGATCACCACGTGGCGTTCGCGGGGTTCGCCGAGCACGCGGACGTCGAGGGGGAGGCAGGCGGTCTGCTCGGTGAGCAGGAATCCTCCGGGCCAGAACGTATCGGGGGTGGCGGGGCAGCGTAGGTCATCCAGTGAGCTGTTGACGGCAACAGTTCGGCCGTCCGGGGCGGAAAGGACCTGGATGTTGCCGCCGTGCCGCTTGTGCTTGCCGGACCACCACAGGTCCGCCCCGACGCTGGGGCCGGGTACACGGCAGCGGTCGGTCTCGATGAGTGTGCCGTCGAGCATCACGTGCGTGTGGCCGGCCGCTTTCGCGCGCTCGATGGCCTGCTCCAGCGTCGGGACCTGGGCCTTGAGCACGGCGATCCCCTCCAGGACGTAGCGGTGGCAGGTCCGGCCCGAGATGCCGTTGTCGGCGGCGAGTTGCGCGATCCGGGTGTTGTCCAGCAACCAGCGCAGCACGAGCACGGCCTGCCGGAACGCCCCCAGGCGCCGCGTTGCGCGCCGGGTTCCCCGCGACCGCCGCTCGGCCTCCAGCAGCCGGGCGAGGTACAAGACGGTCTCGCGGCTGAAGTCGAGCACGGCTGTATAGGTGATACTGGTGGACACGCGAAGCCTCTGTTTCTCGGACATGATCTTGGCAGACCTGTCTCTACCAGGGGCTTTGCTCTTGTCCGGGGCCGGGGTGCTGATCCGGAAGACGCCGCTACCTCTGTGACTGAGCACGCTGGTTGGCCACGCTGAGCATCACAGTTGGCTGCAGCGACATCGACCGGCGGTTGCGGCAGCTCGCCTTGCTGTCGATCCCGCCTGGCGGCAGGAGGGTGAGTGAGCGGGGACTGTAATCGGCGCCCAGCGGGTCCAGGGCCACGTCCACGCCGTCCTGGATCGCCTTGCTGGAGTCCGCCGCCGTGTAACCGATCACTTCGTCGGCGCACATCTCGCGAGGCAGGCGTGCTTGTCGGCGCGTGCGGTCCCGATCGCCTGGGTGTCGCGCGCCGTGGCGATCTGGACAGCCAGATACCCGACGCCGCCGGCCGCGGCGTGGATCAGTACCCGCTGGCGGACGTCACCTGGGCGGTGGTCACCAGGGCCTGTCAGGCCGCCAGACCCGCCGTCGCCGGGGCGTCGGCCTGGCCAAGGCGCGGTGCGCCTGGCTCCCGGCGTGCCGGGGCTGCCCCGGCACGCCGTGCCCGCGCTGGCGGTTGTCGCGCGCACTCGCCGAGGCCCCGGCAGCCGCCGGACGGCGGGCATCAGCGCTCCTCAGTCCAGTACGAAGGTGCCGCCTGCGGTCGTCGCCAGGTCAGTCCCGAGGGCGGCTGCCGGCGTCCAGGCCCCGGGCCTGTCGACGCCACGGGCCAGCAGTTCGGTGACGGTGGCGGTGACGTCGGCCGTGAAGTCCATACCGTCGCCGGCGCGGAGCCATCCCTCGTGCCGGGTGCCGTCCGCCCACTCGACGACGGCGTGCCCCCAGGAGTGCTTGCGCGGGCGGGATGCGGCCTTCACCGGGGCCCGGCCGAGCAGGTCGACTGCGAGGCGTCCCAGCGTCGGAACGGACAGCAGGCGGCCGAGCAGCGGGAGCAGGGCACGCATCAGCGGAGCGGTCGGCGCGAGAGCGGAAGTGGCCGTGACGAACGGTGCTCCGCTCACCGCATGCGCCGCGA
>JAOPYG010000220.1 GCA_025964685.1 Actinoallomurus sp.
GCAGATGCACGCGGCGTGGTTCGCGTTCCGCGCGTTCGGGCGTGCGCGGTATCCGCGGCTGCGGGTGTGCTTCGCGCTGCTCGCCGGGCTGGCCCCGCTGCACGGCGAGCGTTTCGCCGCGCGCGGCGGCGGGCGCGGCGAGGTCGACCGCGACGCCTTCGTCGAGACCTCCTCGTACGGGCCGCGCGCCATCGACGCGACGATCCGGGCGCTCGGCATCGACACGATCGTGTGCGGCTCCGACCGGCCGTACGCACCACCGCCCGGCGATCTCGGCCTCGGTGAGGCCGCCGAGCACGCCATCCGGGTGACCAACCCGGGCCGACTACTGATGGGAGAGGAGTGATCCGATGTCCTTGGAGTCACTGCCCGCACGGTGTCTCGACAAGCGCGAGCTGCGCAGGCTCGTGGACGACCTGGCGAAGGACCCCGGGTCCTGGCGCGAACACGTGAACTTCCCCGACGGGCAGCGGCACTACGTCTCACTCCACCGCGACGAGTACGTCGACGTCTGGCTGCTGTGCTGGACGCCGGAGAACGACACCGGCTGGCACGACCACGACATCTCCTCCGGCGCTGTCGCCGTCGTCGACGGCGCCCTGAAGGAGTACAACCCCCGCATCGGCGGCTCGCACGTCGAGGTCCAGGTCGAGGGAGGCGTGTCGTTCGCCTTCGGGCCCGAGCACATCCACCGTCTGGTCGGCTTCGCCGACAGGAGCGTCTCGATCCACGCCTACTCTCCCCCGCTGTGGCGGCTGGGGCAGTACTCCATCGACGAGGGCGGCGTGATGAGGCGCCTCTCGGTGAGCTACGCCGACGAATTGCGTCCCCTCAACGCTGTTGCTTGACCGACCTGCCCGCTAGTATCCGGATTTCTAGCGTTATGCCTGGATCTGGTGTTGATCGAGCGATCTGGCGGGACGGAGGAACCGTGTCCCTTACCGAAGCCCTGCGGGGAGGTGCTCCGGAGACGTTCGGCGTGCTCTACGACGAGCATTCCGAACGGTTGTACGCCTACTGCCACATCATGGTCGGCGACGAGGCCGCGGACGCGGTACGCGACGCGTTCATCGCGGTGGCCCGGCACCCGGGCACGGCACCGCACGACGACGCGGCACTGCCGGTGTGGCTGCACGCGCTGGCGCGTGCCGAGTGCGTACGCCGCGGTGCTCTCGTACGCAAGATCGTGGCGACGCCGTCGGCGGACCCGCTGCGGCGCGTCCTGGCCCGCCTGCGTCCCGAGCACCGCGAGGTGCTGGCCCTGTCCGCCACCCTGGAACCCGCCGAGATCGCCCGGGTCGTGGGTGTGGCTCGGGACACGGCCGAGATGCTCGTACAGGTGTCGCGGCGGCGCCTCGAAGAGGCCGTGGTTTCGGCACTCGGCGCCCTTCCCGACGAGACCGTGCTCGCCGCCCTGACCAGCGGCGACCTGCACACACTGGTGATGCGCGGGTACGAACCGCCGCCGAGGCAGCGCGAGAGGGTGCTGTTCTCCTGCGTGGCGGCCGAGCGCGCGCCCGACGGCGCCCTGCTGTTCGACCAGGACGGCATGCCGATCCCGCTGGACGCGCTGTTCAGCGCGGCCGACGACCCGACCCACCCGTTCCGCCAGGTCGGCCTCGAGGAGCCGCTCACCGCTCCGCTGCGTCAGATCGACGCTTCGGCGGCGGAGTCCGGCGGCGGGCCCCGTACCGTCCGCATCAGCCATGCCCGCCCGAAGAAGCAGCCGTTCCTGACACGGAGGCGAGACGGCCTCTTCGAGGTCGCCGGCCTCGCGGCGTGCGTGGCCGCGGCGACGGGCGTACTCGCCCTGTGGCCCAGCCCCCATCCGAACGGCGCCGCCTCCAACGTGGACGGCACCAGCCTGTTCCTGCACCACCCCGGCACGGCGAGCCGCTCGGTGCAACCGGCCCCCGCGTGGAACGAGACGCCGCCCCAGGCCGCGACCTCCAAGCCCGGGACGTCCCCATCCCCCACACCCACGAAGGCCGGGACCGCGCCCACCACCGCGCCGCCGAACACGACCGCCGCGGCCGCCCAGCCGACGAGCCCACCGGCCGGCGGATCGGGCCCCGCGGCCCCCTCACACCCGACCCCGCCGGCGTCACCGACCCCGCCGACCTCCCCGCCCGACTCGCCGACGACCACACCGACACCCCCGGCCGGCCCGACGCCGAGCGAGACGCCCACCGACTCCCCGACCCCGGATCCCAGCACCCCCTGACGTGTTCCCGGCTCGGTCGAGTGAGCTGCTCGGTTACGGGCCCGACGTTCGGCTGCTCATCGTCAACGGGGACGACCTCGGGATGTACCCCGCGATCAATGTGGCGATCATCGAGTCGATCGAGAACGGGATCGTCAGTTCGTGCAGCCTGATGGTGCCGTGCCCGGGGGCGTCGCACGCCATGCGGCTACTCCGCGAGTGCGCCGGACCGACTATGAGTTCCTCACCTGGCCGCGGGCCCGTGCACTCCTCCGCGAGGAGGGGATCATCGTGATCGACTACAGGCCTCTTCAGGAGGTCTGGACCCAGGCCCGTTAAGGCATGTCATGAACGGTCGAGGGCATGCGGCCTGTGTCGCGAGCGGAGGCGACGAGCATGGGGGATTCGCTGGAGGACCTGCCCGCGCTGGACGGGCACGTACGGTTCGATGACGCGGCGCGGGCCAGGGCCGCCGACGACTTCGGCCACCTCGTCCGTCACCGGCCGCTCGCGGTGCTGGAGCCCGGATCGGTCGACGACGTCGCGGTCATGGTGCGGTACTGCCACGAGCGCGGCATCCCGGTCGCCCCGCGCGGGCAGGGGCACGCGACCGGAGGACAGGCACAGGCGCCGCAGGGGATCGTGATCGACATGGGCACGTTGTGCGGCGTCGAGGTCGGGGACGACCACGCGGTGGTGGAGGCCGGGGCGCTGTGGAGCGGGCTGCTGCGCGCGACGCTCCGCCGGGGGCGTACGCCGCCCGTGTTCACCGACTATCTCGAACTCTCCGTCGGCGGCACCCTGGCGGCCGGCGGTGTCGGCGGCGCCGCCCACCGGTACGGCGCGCAGGTCGACAATGTCACCGAGCTTGAGGTGGTCACCGGAACGGGCGAGCGCACGACGTGCTCGAACACCCGGCGCGCGGACCTGTTCGACGCCGTGCTGTCCGGCCTCGGCCAGTGCGCGATCATCACCCGCGCCACCGTACGGCTGCTGCCCGCGCCGACCGCCGTACGTTACTACCGGCTGCTGTATCCGAGCCTCGCCGCGCTGACCGCCGACCAGCGAACGGTCGTCCGCGACGGAAGGTTCGACCACGTCGAGGGACAGGTGGACGCCGGCGAGCCGCTGTACCAGCTGGAGGTGGCCACCTTCGCGAAGGCGCCGGACGACGCGGGACTCCTCGGCGACCTGGCGTACGAGCGCGGCAGTGAGCGGATCGAGGATCTGCCCTACGCCGATTTCCTGGACCGGCTGGCCGAGTCCGTCGAGCTCCTGGAGTCACTCGGCGAATGGGCGTGCCCGCATCCGTGGCTGAACGTCTTCCTGCCCGGCACGGCCACCGACGCGTTCGTCACCTCGGCCCTCGCGGACCTCACGCCCGCCGACCTGGGACTCAGCGGCGTGATCCTGCTCTATCCGCTGCGCCGGTCGCTGCTGCGCACTCCCCTGCTGCGGGTGCCGGACGAGGAGCTGATCTTCCTGTTCACGCTGCTCAGGACCTCGTCACCGGGCGCCGCCGATCCTGCCGCGATGGTGGCGGCGAACCGCGCGGTGTACGAACTGGTCCAGGCCATCGGCGGCACGCAGTACCCGGTCGGCACCATCCCGACCACACCCGCCGCCTGGCGCCGGCACTACGGCCCGCAGTGGCCGCGCCTGGCAGCCGCCAAGCACCGGTACGACCCGGCGGGCATCCTCACCCCCGGCCACCACGTTTTCGGATCGTGAGCGACGGGCCGCTCAGGCCGACTTGACCTCACTTATGGCGACTTCGACGCAATTGCCTTGATCTGAACCGCTTCTCCGGGACTTACGCCAGTCGAGCTTCTTCACGTCCATCTCTCTTCGACCGTCCTTCTGATAAGGTCCGCCGACATTCCCACAGGCAATACCTGCGAGCGGACCGACTCCCAAACATCATTGAGGCGAACGAGGTCCTTTTTATCAGTGGTGACAATGCCTTGTACCGCGCTCTGGACGTAAGCGACGTCGGTTCCATCGACGGTCGCGATCGTGAACGCGCCCAATTGATGCGGGTTGGCCGCGGCCGGCACGATCTGGACCGTGGCCAGTACGCCCAGGGCGGCCTTCCCCGGCGCCCCCTCGCGGCTCGCCGAGACCATTCGCTGCATGCCGGACCGCCGGGAACGCCTCTGCTGGTGGTGGAGCTGGAACGAGCCGATCTGCCCGGCCACGGACCTGGCCGACGCAGTACGCGTCATCGCGCACGTGGTCACGCCCGCGGTGCCCAACCGATGAGGAGTGATCCTATGGAGTGAACCACCACGGCACGACGGAAAAAGCCGTGACGACGCGCCGCGCCGCCATCGGAAAAGGCGCGGCGCGGAACGTCTCGCGACGAGCTACGGATACGACTATGACGCCATGCGCAGCCTTCTCCTCCGGCACACCACATTGACAGAGAAAGGCGAATGAGCGTCGAAACGGAAAAGGGCGAACACCCGGCCGGCCGCCCACACGTCGGGCATGGCGAGCAGCAGTGCGCGAGCACTGGCGTCGCAGCGCCGAGAAGACCCGTGACGCGGTCGTCAGGGTCTCATCGCGCTGCTCTCACGGTCTCGGCGTGGTCATCGATCTCCTGGCCTACGGGGACCGGGCGGTATTCGAGGCGGCTCAGGAGCAGGCCGACGCAGGCTCCGGTGATCAGCGCGACGAGATGGCCGACGGCGGCGACGTCCAGGTGGTTCAGGCCGCCGAACAGGTGCGGGGTGAGCACGGCGAGACCGGCGAGGGCCCCGACGCGCCACCAGCGGCTCGCGATCCGGTCGAACAGCCAGTGCCCGTGCCGCGCCGTTCGCACGGCGGGTTCGGGGCCGTACAGGATCGTCGCGATGAGAGCGGAGGCGATGACGTACGACGGGCCGACGTCGTCGAGGAAGCGCATCGAGCCGGGGACCACGCCGGTCGAGATCTGCCAGGCCAGCACGCCCTCGCTGATCAGTGTGCCGATGACCTGCGCGGCCCCCACGAGCAGCAGCGCCCGCAGGTTGCCGAAGCGATGCACCAGCGGGAACAGCCCGACGATCGCGAACCCGATCCAGATCCACGGTGTCGCCTCGGACACGAACGCCGACGCGATGAGCGTGCCGAGCGGGTCGGTCCGCAGGTTCACGAGGTTGGTCGCGGTCGAGGCGATGAATGATCGCTGGTCAGGGGGTTCGAGCCCATAGGCGTACACCGAGGAGACGGCGCACAACGCCATGATGAAAAGGATGGGCATAGGGAAACGCCTGAGCAGCGAGGGCACGCGGGAAGCCTAGGGCCGTTGGCTGAGCGTTCTCTGACAACTTGGGAGAAGTCAGGCGGCTGTCACCCTGCGGCCACCGCGTCGCTCGCGGAACCGGTGCAACCGGTACGCCCCGCGGTCGACGGCCGTCGTGACGACGACCTCACGGAACCTTCCCGGCACCTCGGCCGCCCAGAACGCCCCCGCGACCGTGACCGCCGCGACCGTACGCGAGGTGTTCCCGGCGCGGAACTCCACCAGGACCTCACCCCCGGCCGGCAACTGGCCCCAGGCCACCGAGAACTGCCGGCCGCGTACGGCGCCGCGTACGAGCACCGCCCCCGGGCCGCCCGCGACGGCGACGTCGATCAGGCCGTCACCGGTGTGCACTTCCAGGGCGGGACGGTCCCCGCTCCCCCGTCCGACCCGCAACTCCCAGCCGCTCTCCGGCAACGGTGTCGGGTCCGGCGCGATTCCAGCGTCCATCACGTAACTCCTACCTTCCGCCACGGTGCGGGCGGAGCCCCCTCCGCCCGCACCGGGATCATCTCGATGCCCTACTCAGACCGCCGCGTTCAGATCGCGGCGGCGCCCTCGACGGAGGACTCACCGCGCCGTACGAACAGCGCGGCGATGACGGCGACCAGTGCCACGACCGAGGCGACCGCCATGGACGTCTGGAAGCCGTCCATGAAGGCCAGGTGGCTGCCGGTGGTGATCGCCTTCGCAGCGGGCGCCGGAGCGCCGGCGGGCACCGGAGCGACGCCCTGCGCGACGTAGGACTTGGCTCCTTCGAGGCCGTGTGCGGCCGACGCGGGCACGCCCGCTCCCGTCAGCCGATCCACCAGGACGTTGCCCACGCGGGACGACAGGATCGTGCCGAGGACCGACGTGCCGAGCACGCCGCCGACCTGGAACGCGGTCTGCTGCAGACCGCCCGCGACTCCGGCGAGCTGCACCGGGGCGTTGCCGACGATGGCCTCCGTACCGGCGGTCAGGATGAAGCCGAACGCCAGGCCGATCAGCACGAACCAGGGCCAGATCTCGTTGTACGACGCGTCGACGCTGATCCGCGAGAGCCCGAACATCGCAATGGCGGTGAACGCCATCCCGAGGGTCAGCGGCACGCGCGGGCCGAAGCGCTGGGTGAGCGCACCGCCCAGCGGCGAGGACACGATGAAGATGCCCGTCATCGGCAGCATCCGTACGCCTGCGGCGACCGGGCTCAGGCCGTGCACCTGCTGCAGGTACAGCGTGATGAAGAAGATCGTGCCGAACAGGGCGAAGACACCCAGCAGGAGCAGTCCGGTCGCGGCCGACAGCGAGACCGAGCGGAACAGGCTCAGCGGGAGTACGGGGTGCGACGCCATGAGCTCACGCACGATGAAGCCGGCGAGAAGCACGGCGAACGCGGCGAACGACCACAGCGAAACAGGGTCCCCGAACCCGTACGTCCCGGCCTTGATCAGGCCCCAGACCAGCGCGAACAGCGCTCCTGACAGCAGAGCCACGCCGGACAGGTCAAAGGATCCCCCTGCCTCCTCGTCGCGCGACTCGCGGATCACCCACAAGCCGACGAGAAGTGCGATGACACCCAGTGGCGCGTTGAGGAAGAAGACCGACTCCCAGTTGACGTGCTGGACCAGTAGCCCGCCGACGATCGGGCCGCCGGCGATCGAGATCCCGACCGTGGCACCCCAGATGCCGATGGCGGCGTTGAGCCGGTGGGCGGGGAAGGTGTTGCGGATGATCGCCAGGCTGGCAGGCTGGAGCAGCGCTCCGGCGATGCCCTGGACGACGCGCCAGAAGATCACCATTCCGATGCCGCCCGAGAGTCCGACCATCAGCGATGCGGCGGCGAAGCCGACCACGCCCACGAGGAACGTGCGCTTGCGGCCGAACCGGTCGGCGATCTTCCCCGCGGGGATCAGCGTGACGGCGAGGGCGAGCAGGTAGCCATTGGTGACCCACTGCAGACCGGTCAGGTCCGCGCCCAGGTCATGGGCGATCGCGGGGTTGGCGATGGACACGACCGTGGCGTCCAGGCCGACCATCATCACCCCGAGTGCGACCGCGAACAGGGTCAGCCATGGATGGCCGTGGCCGGCGCGCGTCGCTTTGTCACGCACCCCCGTACGGGGCGTGAGTGTCGCTTGGGACATGAACTTGCCTCCGTGAAGTTCGAGATGCCCCAAAATCTGTCATGGGGTGACACATGTCGTCAAGCGACTAAAGTCTTACTATGACGACTGTCACAATCTGAAAGGTGACCTTGGCTAAGTGAACAACGTCGGTTACTCTCCTGGCATGGAGGCGACCACGGTGGAACAAAGCTGTGTGACGCCCACGGCCGGTCGGCGTGAGCGCAAGAAGCAACGCACTCGCGAGTCGCTGGTCGACGCGGCATTCCGGCTCTTCCAGGAGAAGGGCTTCGAGGCGACGACCGTCGAGGAGATCGCCGACGCGGTCGACGTCTCGTCACGGACCTTCTTCCGCTACTTCGCGTCGAAGGAAGACGTGGTCCTGACGTACCAGGAAGAGCAGTTCACCACGATGCTCGAGGAGCTCGCCGCCCGGCCGAAGGCCGAGCCGGTGATGACCGCCCTTCGCAACGCGGCCGTCTCGGTGCTGCGCGCCTGCGAAGACGGCGACTACGGGTTCGACCCGGAGCGGTTCGGCTGCATCCAGCAGATGATGGAGAGCAGCCCCGCGGTGTTCGGCCGCAGCCTCGAACACGGTCAGAAGAAACAGGCCGAGATCACCCGGGTCATCGCCGAGCGCATGGACGTCGACCCGACCGTCGACCTGCGCCCCCACGTGGCCGCCGGCCTGTCCAACTGCGCGTTCCGCAGCGCCTTCGAGGTGCTGGCGTCGGGCATGGCCGACACCGCGCGCTTCTCCGAGGTGCTCGACAAGGTCTTCGCCGTCATGGAAGACGGACTCAACCTCCGGCTCGCCGCCGAGACACCCTGCCTCATGACGGACACCGTCGAGGAGAAAAAGACGCCGTCCCGCTGAGGCACGCACCACCGGCCCACGGAGCAAGGGGTCTCCGTGGACCGGCACGTCCTCGGGGGCGGCAGTGGCACGCCCCGGCCCGTGCGGACACCCGCCGCGAGACCCCAGGGGCGAAGGTCTGCGTACGTTCGCCGGGCGGACTGTGCCGTTCTACAGGGGAGCCGCTCTTGGCGTCAGGCGGCGAGGGAACGCGGTCGTGAGCGGTGGGGCTCCGTGGTGTGGCCGTCGGGGGCGAGCTCGCCGGTGTCATCGAAGACGACGACACCGTTGCAGAGCAGGCACCAACCCTGCTCGGGGTGGGACGACACGACACGTGCCGCCGTGTGATCGAGCGCGGTCGCCGTGGGGCATGGAGGCCGGTGTTGGCACATGTCACTTCCCCTTTCTTCCTAGATGCATTGGGCTATAACACCACGATTGCTCGCCAAATGCCCGGAGTCAGCGACGCCACCCCCCAAATCCCGCGCCTGCCAGCAGCAGCGCGAGCATTCCGGCTAGCGGGTATCACCCAGTGCCACACGCCGGTAGCGCGGCGTACACCGTCATCTGCGCGGGACTCTCCGGACAGCACTCCACGGAGCTGGTGCACCGGGGCGTGGTCTATGACCTGGAAGTGGACACGACTCACACCGAGTCGCCGGCGTGCGCCCGGCAGATCGCCTCTCGCCTCACGCGTCGCGGCTGAGGATGAGGCCGCTGGTCGGCACGCCGGTGCCGGCGGTGACCAGGACGTTCGACACGTCGGCGACCTGGTTGACCGACGTGCCGCGCACCTGGCGCACTCCCTCGGCGATGCCGTTCATGCCGTGGATGTACGCCTCGCCGAGCTGGCCGCCGTTGGGGTTGACCGGCAGGCGGCCGCCGAGCTCGATGCCGCCGTCCGCGACGAAGTCGCGGGCCTCCCCCCGGCCGCAGAGGCCCAGCTCCTCCAGCTGGATCAGCACGAACGGCGTGAAGTGGTCGTACAGGATCGCGGTCTGCACATCCCCAGGGCCCAGGCCGGACCGCCGCCACAGGGCGCGGCCGACCACGCCCATCGCGGGTAGGGCGGCCACGTCGGTGTCGTAGTAGCCGAACATCATCATCTGGTTCGGCCCGGAGCCCTGCGCGGCGGCCGAGACGACGACGGGCGGGCAGGCGAGATCGCGGGCGTGGTCGGCGCCCGTCACCACGATCGCCACACCGCCGTCGGACTCCTGGCAGCAGTCCAGCAGGTGCAGCGGTTCGACCACCCAGCGGCTGGCCTGGTGCTCCTCCAGCGTGATCGGCCGGTCGTGGAACCACGCCCGTGGGTTGGTAGCGGCGTGCCGGCGCATCGCGACCGCCACGCGCCCGAAGTCCTCGCTGGTCGCGCCGTACTCATGCATGTAGCGCCGTGCCTGCATGGCGACCCACGCGGCGGGGGTGGCGAAGCCGTACGGCAGGTGCCAGGAGGACTCCATCGAGGCCGCGCCGGGCCGGGTGAGCGTGCTCGCCTGGCCGAAGCGGTGGCCGGACCGTTCGTTGAACGCCCGGTAGCACACGACCGTCTTCGCCTGCCCGGACGCGACGGCCATCGCGGCGTGCGCGACCGTGCCACAGGCCGCACCGCCGCCGTAGTCCACGCGCGAGAAGAACGAGAGCTCCGGGATGCCCAGCTCGCGCGCGACGGCGATCTCGGAGTTGGTGTCGTGGGTGAACGTCACCAGGCCGTCGACGTCCGAGGGCGTCAGACCGGCGTCCTTGATCGCGGCGATGCACGCCTCGGCGGCGAGCTGCAGCTCAGAACGGCCCGACTCCTTGGAGAACTCGGTCGCGCCGATGCCGGCGATCGCCGCACGGCCGGAGATCGTCACGAGGGCTCCTTCAACCGTACGGTGGCCGTCACGTGGTCACCGAGGCTCACCGTGCCGCGTACCTCGACGGTCTGCTCGTCCACCGCCCGGCCGGTCAGGGTCAGCGTCTCCCCGGCGTACGCCGGCGCGCCGAGCCGCAGCGAGACGCCCGCCAGGCGCGCGTCCGGCAGGTGTTCGAGCACGCATCTCTGGACCAGGCCCGTCGTGGTGAGGATGTTGAGGAAGATGTCCTGCGACCCCTGCGCGCGCGCCACGCCCGGATCGTGGTGCACCGGCGTGAGGTCGCGGGTGGCCAGCGCGGTGGAGATCACGAACGTCGGCGTCAGCTCGATCCGCAGAGCCGGCCATCCGCCGTCCGCGTGCGGGGAGGGATCCTCGGGACGGGTCCCGGCCGGACGCCACTGCGGCAGCGTCAGCTCATCGTCCATCCGCTGGAACTCCAGCTCCACCGGCATGCCGACGTACGCGTCGCCGGGCGGGCAGCCGAGCAGGTTGCCGACCATCCGCACGCCCTCGTCGAGCTCGACCAGGACCACGGCGTACGGCGGCCGCAGGCCGGGCACGGGCGGATGGTGGTGCACGACGTAGCTGTGCACGACGCCGCGCCCGCGTGCCGCGACGTGGTCGCGCTTGGTGGAGTGGCAGTGCGGGCACATCGGGCCGGGCGGATGGCGCAGCTCACCGCACTCGGCGCAGCGCTGGACGCGCAGCTCACCCTCCTGCACGCCCTCCCAGAAGAAGGCGGTGTCCGGGCCGATGACGGGCCGCAGCGGGTACTCGCCTCCGGTCCGCGGCGGCGGCGCGTCACCGGCGCGCGGCGTGAACTTCAGGACCCGGAACAGCATCTCCGCGACGCGCTCGTCGCCGGAGTACCAGCTCTGGTACCAGGTCACGAAGTAGCCCTCGCCGAGCGCGGTGCGCTTCGGCCCGGTCACGCCCTCGAACCGCGACGTCGTGCGGAGCTCCTCGCCGAGCCGGACGTACCGGTCGTAGGTCTGCTCGCAGTTCGTGGCGACCACGCCCGTGAATCCCGCCTCGTCCAGCATCCGCAGGGTGCGGTCAGGGGTGGTCTCCGGCCGGTCGCCGAGGCCGGTCATCGACCAGACCTGGATCATGGCCGGCGGGGCGAACTCCGTCCAGCGGCCGTCGCGGTCGCCGAGTGCCTGGGTCCAGTTGCGGATCATCGCGGCGTTCACCGGATCGGGGCACGGGGAGACCGGGACCTCCCCCTCGGCCGCGAGTTCGTCCGCGAGCGCCATGAGCCGATCGTGCATGTCTCTCCCTCCGCCGCGTGACGTCAGCGAGAGGCCCGCGGCAGGCCGAGGCCGATCATGGCGATGATCTCACGCTGGATCTCGTTGACGCCGCCTCCGAAGGTCAGCACGAGGCCGCCCTTCACGCCGCGGTCGATGCGGTCGATCAGGTCCCGGGTCTCCTCATCGCCCGGGTCGCCGTAGCGCGCCAGCACCTCGCCGGCGATGCGCCCGGCGTCCTGCATGCGCTCGGAGCCATAGATCTTGGTGGCGGAGGCGTCCGGCGCGCCGAGCCAGCCGAGGTCCATGTTCGCGGCGACCTGCCAGTTGAGCAGCTCATTGATGCGCGTGAACGCGTGTATCTCGGCGACGGCGCGGCGTACGGCGGGCTGCTCGATCAGCGGCCGCCCGTCGCGGCCCGGCTTGGTGCGCGCCCAGCGTAGGAACCGGTCGTAGGTATGGGCGATGTTGCCGGCCGGGCCGAGCGTGACGCGTTCGTGGTTGAGCTGGTTGACGATGAGGTCCCAGCCGCGGTTCTCCTCGCCGACGAGCATGTCGACCGGCACGCGTACGTCCTGGTAGTACGTCGAGTTGGTGTGGTGGCGGCCGTCCATCGTGACGATCGGCGTCCAGGAGTACCCCGGGTCGGTGCAGTCGGCGATGAGCATCGAGATGCCCTTGTGCTTCTTGGCGTCCGGGTCGGTGCGCACGGCCAGCCAGACGTGGTCGGCGTGGTGCGCGCCCGAGGTGAAGATCTTCTGGCCGTTGACGACGTAGTGGTCGCCGTCCCTGACCGCCGTGGTGCGGAGCGCGGCGAGGTCGGTGCCGGCGCCGGGCTCGCTGTAGCCGATGGCGAAATGACACTCTCCGGCGAGGATCCGGGGCAGGAACCGCTTCTTCTGCTCCTCGGTCCCGTACTGCACGAGCGTCGGTGCGACGGTGTTCAGCGTGATGAGCGGGTACGGCACCTCGGCGCGGGCGATCTCGTTGGCGAAGATCTGCTGCTCGAGCGGGCCGAAGCCGCGCCCGCCGTACTCCTTCGGGAGCGCGATGCCCAGCATGCCGTCGCGGCCCAGTCGCCGGCAGTGCTCCATGTACGCGGGGCCGAACGAGTCGCGGTGGATCCGGTCGCGCTGCTCGTCGGTCAGGCAGCCGCGGAAGTAGTCGCGCAGCTCGTCGCGGAGTGTCTTCTGCTCGCTGGTCAGGTCGATCAACATCAGGCCACCAGAGCTCCGATCGCGTCGAGCTGTTCCTCCGCGCCGCCGAGCAGGTGCACGTAGTGCTTGCCCCACGCGAAGTGCCGGTGCAGCGGGTAGGTCACGTCCAGTCCGAGTCCGCCGTGCAGGTGCTGGCAGGTGTAGAGGGCCCGCAGCGCACCTTCGCAGGCCGCCCAGGCCGCCACCGCGAGCACCTCGGCGGCGTCGTCGTGCCCCTCGGCGAGCCGCCAAACACCGGCCCACATGGCCACGTCGAGGGCGCGTTTGGCGATGTAGACGTCGCCGATCTGCATCGTGACGGCCTGGAACCCGGCGAGCGGACGGCCGAACTGCTCGCGCGTCTTCACGTGCTCGGTGGTGAGGTCCAGGGCGGCGGCGAGCGCGCCCGAGGCGGAGGCGACGGCTCCGGCCGAGGTGTGGCCGACCAGCGTCTCGTACGCTCCGGGCCCGAGCAGAGAGTCCGCGCCGGTCCGTACGCCGTCCAGGCCCAGCCGCGACATCGGCTCGCCGGTGGCCGCCGGCTGCGGTGTGAGGGCGACCTGGCCGGGTTCGAGAAGGAAGACGCCGACGCCTCCGTCATCGGTGCGCGCCGGGACGAGGATGAAGGCCGCCTGCTCGGCGTAGGACACGAAGGTCTTCACGCCGTCGATGACGTACGCGTCGCCGTCGCGACGCGCGGTCGTGTCCGGCGTGACGGCCGCCGAGGGCGCCAGGCCGCTGCCCGGCTCGCGTACCGCCGCGGTGAGCACCATCCCGCCCTCGGCCAGCGCGGCGAGCCGCGCGCGGCGGTCGCCGGTGCCGTGCCGTGCGACGGTGAGGGCGGCGGTGAGGGAGGCGTATGCGGGCACCGGCGCGGCGTGCGCGCTGATCTCCCGCAGGATCACCGCCAGCGCGACCGCGCCGAGCCCGGCACCGCCGAGGTCCTCCGGCAGGCAGGCGCCGAGCAGGCCGGCACTGGCGAGCGCCGTCCACAGCTTGGCGTCATAGGGCTCACCGGATCGCTCGTGGGCCTCGATCCGCGCGGAGGCCGCCTCGCGGTCCAGCAAGCCGGCCGCCAGTCTCTGCAGCTCCTGGGAGTCGTCGTCGAGATCGAAGTCCATGATCCCCTCTCGCGGCGGGAGGCAGCGGGCCTGCGATGCAAACTAGAACGGATTCTAGTACGTGTCCACTGTTGAGAGGTGCGTCTCATCTCGCCATGTGGCACGGGATCCACTGATCTTCGGGAGGCCGACGAGGCCGGTGGTGCGGAATAACGTGTTCTCGCGGCATGTACCCTTGTGCAAAGTGATCGCGCGGACAGGAGTCGCCGCGCTCCGACCGGAGGTGTGCCGACGTGACCGCAGATCCGGCAGCGGCCGGTCACCCGACGGGCCGCTCCCGCAGCCAGCACCAGCGTCGCAAGCGCATCCTCCAGGCGGCAGCCGCACTCGCCTCGCGCGGCGGCGTTGAGGCGATGCAGATGCGTACCGTGGCCGAGCGCGCCGGCGTGGCCCTGGGCACGCTCTACCGCTACTTCCCCTCCAAGATGGACCTCGTGGTGGCGGTCGTCAACGAGGAGATGGACACCCTCGAGGCGAGCCTGGAGCGGCGTCCCCCGAGTTCGGGCACGCCGGCCGGCCGGGCCGTCGAGGTGCTGATGCGCGCGACGCGCGGACTGATGCGCGAGCCCGAGCTCGCGGACGCCTTGATCCGGTCACTGCTGCTGTCGGACGTCAAGACCGACCTGGGTGACCGGATGGCGGGAATGCTCGCACGGGTCGCCGGTGACGGCGTCCCTCACGAGGAACAACAGATACTCCTGCGCTCGCTGTCCAGCGTCTGGGTCATGGAGATGATCGAACTGCTCCGTGGCCGCAGCGGCAACGAGCGGATCCAGGCGCGCTTGGAGATCGCCGCCGAGCGTCTGCTCGCCGGCTTCTAGAACCGCTGGAACCGCGCCCTGGTCAGGCGGCCACTCCGGCCGTCCGAAGGTCGCGGTAAAGCCCGGAGCGCATGAACTGAACGATCAACCGGGCGAGAAGGGCCTGGAGGAGCATCACCAGGGCCTTCGCGAGGATGGTCGAGACGAGGTCCGGCACGGGGAACACCTAACTCATCAGGGGGTGCTTTCGACATGAGTATGCCTTCTTGTCCGATTTTAGGAAAACCCAGGCGGTAACCAGAAGGTGAACATCCGCTGACGTCGCGTTACCGCCGTCGAGCCTCTGCGTCACGCCGGATGTCACGCCGTGGGCCAGACCGCCCGCATGCTCCGCTCGATGTCGGCCGCGACGCGGTCCGGCAGGGCGTCCGTGATACCGCTCGGCAGCCCGTCCTTCATGGCGTCGGCGATCACGTCCTTGAGGCCTTCGGCCACGGACGCGGCCAGCCGCCCGGCCGGCGCGGCACCCGGCACCCACGCCACCAGGGTGCCGGCGGGCAGGCGCGTCACCAGCACCGCCCCCGCCGCGAACGCCCCGGCGCAGCCCATCGCGATCACCCAGCCGTGCGGCAGCAGCGGCCTGCTGCCGAAGAAATGGCTCAGCACCGGCACCTGCACGATGATCCCGAGCGCGGCCAGCGAGGCGACTCCGGACACCAGCACCAGCGGGTCGCGCCCGCCGGCCACGATCGTCTGCGCCAGCTGGGTACCGACCAGGGCGACCAGCCCGATCGTGTCGGCCTGGTGCCGGGTGCCGCTCATCCGCCCCAGCATCCAGGCGGTCATGGCCGCGCCCGCCGTCGCGCACCCGCGTACGGCGATGTCGCGGGTGAGGGCCGAGCCGAGCGAGCGTTCCGGTCCCTCTTGGAGCAACTCCTCGCGGGTGACCCCCGACGGCGGGCGGGCCGCGAGGGCGACCGCCGGGAGCATGTCGGTGAGCAGGTTGACCAGGAGGAGCTGGCGGACGTTGAGCGGGCTGCTGCCGCTCACCAGCCCGGTGAGCACCGTGAAGGCGATCTCCCCCAGGTTGCCGCCGAGCAGCACCGCGAGCGCGTCGCGGGTCGACCGCCACATCGCCCGGCAGTCGGCGATCGCATCGGTGATGGTCTCGATCCGGTCGTCGGTCACGACGACGTCCGCGGTCTCGCGGGCGGCCGGTGTGGCGCGCTCGCCGAGCGCGATCCCGACGTCGGCCAGGCGGATCGCCGGGGCGTCGTTGGCGCCGTCCCCGGTGACCGCGACCACTCGGCCCGCGGTGCGAAGGGCCTGCACCACGCGCGCCTTCTGGCTCGGGCTCACCCGCGCGAACACCGAGACGCCGGCCAGCGCCTCGGCGAGATCCTCGTCCGCCAGGGCATCCAGGTCCGCACCGGTCAAGATCTTGCCGTTCAGGAGGTTCAGCTCGGCGGCGATGGCCTCGGCGGTGGTGGGATGATCACCGGTGATCATCATGATGTCGATGCCGGCCTTGCGCAGCCGTCCGACGGCCTCGGCGGCGGTCGGGCGCACCGGGTCGGCGATGCAGACCAGGCCGAGCAGGCACAGCCGGTCGATACGCGACTCGGTGAGGTCCTGCCGGCCCGACGCCTTGCGTTCGCCGACCGCGAGGACCCGGTAGCCGAGGCGCGCCAGCCGGTCCACCTCCTGGTCGACCTTCGCGCGCGCGTCCGGGCCGAATGGCACGACGCCGTCCTCACGCACCCACCGGTCACAGCGGTCCAGCACGATCTCCGGGGCGCCCTTGACGCTGAGGAGCTGACCGTCGGGGGTACGCCCCAGCACGGCGTGGTAGCCGCGCCCGGGCTCGAACGGCATCTCGTCGACGCGTTCCCAGGACCCCAGCCCCTCGGCGTCCTTCATCTCCAGCTTCCGGGCCGCGCGGATGATCGCCCGGTCGGTGGGGTGGGGAAGTTTCCGGCCGACCTGCTCCGGGCTGGCGCGGAGCGCTGCGGCGACGATCACCCGGTACCGCGGCGGCATTTTCTCGGCCGGTGAGCTCGACTCTCCGTCGGAGACGAGCCGCAGCCGCAGCCGTCCCATGGTCAGCGTGCCGGTCTTGTCGAAGCACAGGATGTCGATCCGGCCGAGGGCCTCGATCGTCGCCGGGTTGCGGACGAGCGCGCCGCGCTGGGACATGCGGCGCGCCGTCGCCAGCTCCGCGGCGGTCGCGACGAAGGGCAGCCCCTCGGGCACCGCGGCGACGGCGAGGCTGACGGCCGGGCCGAGCGCCTGAGCGAGCGGGCGCCCGCGCATCAGGTCCGACAGGAACAGTCCGACGCCGGCGCCCAGGGCGACCGGGAGCGTGACCGCGGTGAGCGCCTGCAGCCGCGACTCGACGCCGCCGGGGCGGCGTTCGCCGGCGAGCTGGGCGGTACGGCCGATCTCGGTCCGGTCCCCGGTGGCCACGACCACGCACGTGGCCTCTCCCGCCGCGATGACCGTGCCCTCGTACAGCATCGAGGTTCGGTCCGCCACGAAGGTGGACACGCTCGGCCGGGCGCTCTTGGTGACGAGCTGCGACTCGCCGGTGAGGCTGGACTCGTCGACCTCCAGTCCCTTCGCGGCGAGAAGCCGGCAGTCGGCGGGCACCGCGTCACCGGCGCTGAGCATGACGACGTCGCCGGGCACGAGCTGCTCCGCCGTCGCCTTGACGTCGGTGTCCGCCTCCTCGGGCCGCCGCAGCCGTACCCGGACCGCGCTCAGATCCACGAGCTGCCGCAGGGCACGGTCCGCGCCGACGCGCTGCACGCCGGACATCAGGGCGTTGACGCCCAGAACCGTGCCGATCAGGGCCGCGTCGGTGATGGAACCCACCACTGCGGAGACGCCCGCACCGGCCGCCAGGGCGGGCGTGAGCGGGTTGTCGAGCTCCTCGACCGTGACACGGGCCAGGCCGGGGAGCGGGGTCGTGCCGGTGTCCGCCAGCGTCCGCCGCCGCTCGGCCTCGGTCTCGGTGATGCCCGAGGAGGAGGAGTCGAGCCGGTCCAGTACGGCCTGGGCCGGCCACGCGTGCCAGGGGGTACGGTCGGCCGGCACGACGCCGGGCCGCCGGCTCACCGCCAGTCCCGCCCAGGTGCCGGTCGCCAGGGCGGACAGTGCCGCCGTGTCGATCGCGACCTGGGCCCGGCGGGCGGCGTTGCGCGGCGTGCCGGTCGCGGCGAGCAGCGCGCCGGCCATCGACCCGACCTCGGCGATCCGGGCCGAGCGCACGCTGGCCTCCCGTGCGGGCACCAGCGCGTCGACCAGCGGATACGCCTTGGCCAGGCCGGGACCGCACAGGATGTGGGCCCCCCAGGGCGGGTGGCCGCTGGTGCCCAGGAGCCCCACCCCGACGTCGGCGGCGGCCAGGGCGGAGCCGCCACGCGCGGAGATCAGCATGACCGTGCGCCCGTCCTCCTGGAGCCCGCGGACGGACGCCAGGAGGCGGCTCCCGCCCGGTACGGCCTGTTCGACCTCGAGGCGCCGGCGCATGCCGGCCCCGGCGCCCGCCACCGCCACCGGGCAGGCGCGCCGCGCGGCCGCGATCAGCGACTCGGCCACGGGGTCCAGCTCCACGACCACCGGGACGAGGGCGACCGGCCTTTCGTCACGCGCCAGCAGGAGCACGGTCGCACCGCTCTTGCGCATCTCCTCCGCCCGTTCCCTGGCTTGGGGCATCGCGCGGAGCCGCGGGTCCGAGGCCCGCAGAGGCGTCACCGCCCAGGGACCGTCCTCGTGCCGTTGGCTCAGCCGGTGCACGTCGACCAGTGTGTGGGCGCGCTCGTACGCCTCCTCCGGCGGGACGTCATCGCGCAGAGGGACGACGTCCTCGACGAGCAGGTCGCCGGTACGCAGCGCCGACGCGTCGATCACCAGCTGGTCCACCCGGTCGAGGCGGCGCAGCGCCTCCGGCACGACCACGACGACGTCATGGTGGGACGCCGCGATCCCGAGCTGGGCGGCGAAGGCGTCCCGGCCCAGCCGCGCCGCCTTGGGCACGCCCGCGGCCAGCACCCCCTGGGCCCGGTCGATGTCACGGCCGAGCACATACGTGCCGACGGCCGCGGTCAGTGCCGCCGGGATGACCCAGGCGGCGCGCTCCACAGGCCCGTACGGCAACGGCACCGGTCGCGGCGGCACCTCGAGCGGCCGGGCCTGGAAGGCGCCCGCGATCGGCCCGAGGCTGTGGGCGCGCCGGTTCCAGGTCTCCGCGTGCCCGTGCATCTCGGCGGTCCGGATCAGACGGTGCACGGAGCTGATGAGCGGACCGGTCGGCTGGTACGCCAGCGTGTGACTGACCACGATGCTCGTGCCGAGGAGCAGGTCGGTGGCCGGGCGGCCGATCCGCCGTTCCAGCGCGATCCGCACCTGGGGTGCCGCGTCGGCCATCGCGATGAGGGTCGACACGCCGGGCGGCAGCGGAGCGGTCCGGATCAGGCGGCCCAGCACGGCCGCGCCGCCCCCCGCCAGGTAGACGCCGGCCAGCGCCGCCTCGCGCAGGACCGTCTGCCGGCTCGCCGGATGACCCGCGAACGGCTGATGCGAGACGTCGTGGTGCCGCTCGATGGCCTCGACGACGTCGAGCAACGCCTCGATCGGCGTCTCGTCGCCGTGGGCCACCAGGACGAGCCCCAGGGGCGCGTTGACCTCCGCACGCGTCACCCCGGCCACCTTCTCCAGCCGGCCGGTGAGTGCCTTGGCGACGGCTTCGCCGCCCGGTCGGTGCACGCCGCGGACCCGGATACGCGTACGGCCCGGTGCCGTGTGCACCTGGCGTCGCTCCACCACACCGGCGACCGCGCCCGAAACCGTCCGCAGTACGGTGCCGGGCGCCCCGGTCGCGTGGTCGAGTAGTCCTCGCAGTCGCATGGCCGTCTTCCTGATGGCGTGCCTGTGCGGCACGGAATCGGTGGTGGCGCCGGTTCTCCGTCACCGGTCCCGCGTGGCGGCACGGCGGGACGCACGTCCGCCGCGGGGTTCGTCCCGGACCCACGCCCCGAAGAGCGGCACCGGGGCCCGCGTCAGCGGCGCGAGGTGCTGCCGGAGGTGCTGCCCGACCGCTCGCCGGTACGCCGCATGCCTCCCATGCCGCGGCCGGTCCGGCGCGCGATCATGGTGCCTAGGCCGATCGCCGCCGCGACCGGCCAGTCGATCGCGCCGAGGACGGCCGCGATGCCGAGCCCGCCGTAGAAGACGAGGCGTTCGGGCGGCGGAAGGAAGCCGGCGACGACCCTCCCGGCCTCACCGACATAGGACATTCCCGGGGCGGGGACGTGCATGACCTTGAGATGGGGCGTGAGGACGGGGACCGGGACGTTCACGCCGTTGCCGTTGCCGGCGGTCCGGCGGCCACCGGACGCCGCGCTCGTCCGACGGCCGGACGTCCTGGCACCGGACGCGCCGGTCGTCCTGGATGCGGAGGTGCGGCCGGCCGGGCTTCGCGTACCGGACGTCCCGCCGGCCCTGCTGGTGGACGCTTTACTTGTCGAGGCTCTGCTGGTGGACGCCCTGCCGGTCGAGGCCCCGCTGCCGGATGGCTTGCCGGCCGCCCTGGACGTCCCGCCGCCGGAGGTACGGGCGCTGGACGTACGGGCGCTGGAGGTTGCGCCGCCGGAGGTGCGGGCTGCGGAGGTCCGGGCCCTGGAGGTTCCGCTCCCTGAGGTGCGGGCGGCGGACGTACGGGCACTGGAGGTACGGGCGCTGGATCCGCCGCCCGTCGTCCGGCCACCGGAGGTCCCGCTCCCGGACGTCCCGCCACCGGATGTCCTGCCACTGGACGTTCCGCCACCGGATGTCCTGGCCGCAGAGGTCGTCGTGCGCGCGGAAGCGTTCCGCGGCGCGGTCTTCTCGTTGGTCGCTCGCCCAGCATCCGCCATACCGGTCCATCCCCCCGCTCACGTGCCCGAACGCGTTGTCCGGTTAAGTCCACGTTGTTTCCGTAAGTGGGCCGCCCCAAGCGTCACGCGGCAGATCCAGACCGACCTTTTCCCTGGTCACGGCGGCGTAATGGGAAGCGGCGCCACATCACCACAGGGTCACTGCCGGCGGCCAGGCATCTTCGCCACGGCCGGCAGCCGGGACATCCTCTGACCAGCCGCATCTCACCGACGGTTACGATCATGATACTTCTTGTCCCCGATATCCGACGTCTCCGGAAGTACGCGGCCGGCGCGCCCGAGGGTACGGATACGGACGGCCCGATTAAGACCTGAGGAGTGGGGACAAATGGCGCGCCAGGAGCCCGGTTATGAGCCCGACTACCGATTCTCCCTGGCCAACGAACGGACACTGCTGTCCTGGATCCAGACGGCGTTCGCGCTGCTCGCGCTCGGCCTGCCGCTCGCCGGGGGCATCCATGGGGTGGCGCTGCCGCGCTGGCACCACGAGATCGGAATGGGCGCGATCGCGCTCAGCGTGATGATCGTGCCGGCGGCGTACCGCAACTGGCGCCGCGCCCAGCTCGCCATGCGGCTCGGCGTACGGCTCCCCCGTGACCCGCTGCCGGTGATCCTCGCGTCGGGCGTGGCCGTGCTGCTCGTGACGACGCTGGTCAGCGTGGCCACCACATGAGCTCCGGGCTCCAAGGGCAGCGCACCGAGCTGGCCTGGCTGCGGATGACGCTCTCATCCTGGGCGATGGCCGCGCTCACGGTCCGGCTGGCGTTCCCGTTGGGGCTCCTCGCCATGACGGGCCCGGTGGCGCTGACCGCGATCGCGCACGCCAGACGGCGGCAGCTCAGGGACGGCGGCACCCCGCCCACACTGTCGCGTGGAGCCGCGATGCTGACGGCGGCCGCCTGCGTGCTGATCTCGCTTGCCGGCGCGCTGTTGTTCTGATCAGCAGTCCGGGCAGCGGAAGCAGGCCCAGACGACCTTTCCGCGGCTGGACAGCGGCGCCCAGTTCCACGAGTCGCTGAACGCCTCGACCAGGTGCAGGCCGCGCCCGCTCTGGGAGGTGGAGTCCGGCTCCCGGAGCATCGGGATCTGGTCGCAGGGATCGGTGACGGCGCAGGTCAGCCGGCCGCTCGTACGCAGCAGGCTGACGCGGATCGGAACGCCTTCGTGGCGCTCGGTGGAGTATCCGGCGTAGCGCAGGGCGTTGGTGACGAGTTCGGAGACGACGAGCCGTACGTCGTCGTACATGTCGGCGAGGTCCCAGGAGTGCAGCACGTCCTGGGCGAAGTCGCGTGCCTCCTTGACGGACTCCGGAGCGGCGGGCAGTCCGACGGACATCGTCTGAGGCGTGGGGGGGATCGGCGCGGCGCGGTGGTCGTGCCACCGCTCGCCCTGCGCGATCGTGGACAACCACTCCTGCGCCTCGTCGACCGTTTCCCCTGTTCGTTCGCCTGTCATCGAGCGCGCTCCGTGTGCCGTCATCCGCGATGCTCTGGCAATCAGTGATCGACGTGTCCGCGCGCTATCCTGCTCGACATGTCTTGCAGATGCAAGGCCCGATGCACGTGCAGATGCCCGTGCGCACTCTGACAGCGACGGGAGGAGTGGCAGACTGTGCGCTGACCGATGCTCATGGAGGTAGGGGTGGAAACAGCGCAGCCCGCCGGAGGACCGACCGTTCTTCGCCGGCTCCTCGGTGCGCAGCTGCGCCGGTTGCGTGAACGGCAGGGCATCACGCGTGAGGAGGCCGGATACGCCATCCGGGCCTCGGGCTCGAAGATGAGCCGCCTCGAGCTGGGGCGGGTCGGGTTCAAGGAACGCGACGTCACGGACCTGCTCACCCTGTACGGCGTCACCGACGAGACCGATCGGGACACGCTGCTGGCCCTCGCCCAGGACGCCAACAGTCCCGGCTGGTGGCACAGGTACGGTGACGTTCTGCCGGGCTGGTTCGAGACATACGTCGGCCTCGAAGAGGCGGCGGCCCTGGTCCGCACCTACGAAGTCCAGTTCATCCCCGGTCTGCTGCAGACCGAGGCATATGCCCGTGCCGTGATCTCCCTGGGCAACTCCACCGCGCCTCCGGAGGAGATCGAGCAGAGGGTCAGCCTGCGAACAACACGTCAGAAACTACTCACGCGCGGGGACTCCCCTCGCTTGTGGGCTGTCGTGGATGAGGCGGCGTTGCGCCGTCCGATCGGGGGCCGGGATGTGATGCGCGGGCAGATCGAGCGGCTGATCGAGGCCACCAAACTGCCGGGCGTCATCCTCCAGGTGCTGCCGTTCCGGGTCGGCGGTCACACCGCCGAGGCCGGAGCCTTCACCTTCCTGCGTTTTCCCGAGTCGGACCTGCCGGATGTGGTCTACGTCGAGCAACTGACCAGCGCTTTGTACCTGGACAGACGCGACGACGTCGACAGCTATATGGAGGCCATGGAGCGCCTCTGTGTGGTCAGTGCGCCTCCGGACGACACCGCCGAGATCCTCAGCAGGATTCTCCAGGAGACATAGATGCAGTACCCCACCTACAACGGCGTTCCCGCCACCGACCTACTCGACGTGAGCTGGCAGAAGAGCCATCGCAGCAACTCCCAGGGCAACTGCGTCGAGCTCGCGAAGCTGCCCGACGGCAGCGTCGCCGTACGCAACTCCCGGCATCCCACCGGGCCGGCCCTCGTCTACACCAAGGCCGAGATGCAGGCGCTCATCCAGGGCGCCAAGGCCGGTGACTTCGACAGCCTTCTCGTCTGAGATCTCTTTGTAGAACGTGTTCCTCCCCGGATCGGGAACATCATCGGTCTTGCCGGCCGTCCACTAGAACAGGTTATGGTTTTAGCCGGTTCTAGTGGGAGGCCACATGAGCAACCCCGTGATCGTTTCGGCCGTCCGTACCCCCATCGGCAAGCGCCGCGGCGTACTGGCCGGACTGAAGCCGCAGGTCGTGCTCGCCCACGCGCAGCGCGCCGTGGTCGGCCGCGTCGGAGTCGACGCGGCCGATGTCGGCCAGGTATTCGCCGGCTGCGTGACCCAGGCGGGCGAACAGGGCGGCCATATCGGCCGGTACGCCTGGCTGTACGCCGGGCTCGACCACCGCACGGGCGTCACGACCGTCGACGCCCAGTGCGGCTCCAGCCAGCAGGCGGTGCACCTCGCCGCCGCACTCGTCCACGCGGACGTGGTCGAGGCGGCGATCGGCTGCGGCGTCGAGGTGATGAGCCGCGCGCCACTCGGCAGCAACGTGCTGCCCGCGAACCCGCGCCCAGACGACTGGTCGATCGACCTGCCCGACCAGTTCACCGCCGCCGAGCGCATCGCCGCCCGCCGCGGCCTCACCCGCGCCGACCTCGACGCGTTCGGCGTACGCTCCCAGCGGCTCGCCGCCGAGGCCAGGGCCGGTGGCCGCTTCGACCGGGAGATCACCCCCATCGAGGCGCCGGTGCTCGACGGCGAGGGCGCCCCGACCGGTGGGACCCGCACGGTCAGCCGTGACGAGGGCCTGCGCGAGACCACCCTGGACGGGTTGTCCCGGCTCAGGCCGGTCTTCGGCGAGTGCCTGCACACGGCGGGCACGTCCTCGCAGATCTCCGACGGCGCCGCGGCCGTGCTCGTGATGTCGGAGCAGGCCGCCCGTGCGCGCGGGCTTCGTCCCCGGGCCCGGATCCGCGCGCAGGCACTCGTGGGCGCCGAGCCGTACTTCCACCTCGACGGACCGGTGGAGTCGACCGCGCGCGTCCTGGAATCGGCCGGGATGACGATGGCCGACATCGAGTTGTTCGAGGTCAACGAGGCGTTCGCGTCGGTGGTGCTGTCGTGGGCGTCGGTGCACGAGCCGGACATGGAGCGCGTCAACGTCAACGGGGGCGCGATCGCCCTCGGCCATCCGGTGGGCGCCACCGGCGCGCGGCTCATCACCACGGCACTGCACGAGATGGAACGCCGCGACGCCGCGACCGCCCTCGTCACGATGTGCGCCGGCGGCGCCCTGTCCACCGCCACCGTCCTCGAACGCCTCTGAGCCCACCCGCCGTCACCATCTCGAGCACCTCGGGCCCCAGCCCGCCGCCCCTTCGGGGATCGTTCACCGCCGCTACACACCGTGATGAGACCCGTACCACGTTGACCCTAACAATCGCTTGGTTTAGAACGTGTTACAGGAAGGCGATCCGGAGGAGACCCGATGGCAATCGACATCGTCACGCCGGAGCTCTACGAGACGAGGGGCTTCCCAGATGAGGACTTCCGCCGGCTGCGCCGCGAGTCGCCCGTGTACTGGCACGAGGATCCCGCCCGCAATGTGCCCGGCTTCTGGGCGGTGACCAGGTACGACGACGTCGTCCACGTGTCGCGGCACCCGGAGGTGTTCTCCTCGCACGTGCGCACGTCGATGTTCGAGGAGTTCGCCGACGAGGACATCAGCCTCTACCAGCTGATGATGCTGTTCATGGACCCTCCTCAGCACACCCGGCAGCGGAGCTTCGTCAACCGCGGCTTCACGCCGCGCATGATCAAGCAGCTCGAGGAGCACATCCGCGACGTCGGCCACCGGCTCATCGACGAGGTCGTGACCCGCGGCGAGGCCTGCTTCGTCCGCGACATCGCCGCACCGTTCCCGCTGTACGTGATCTGCGAGCTGATCGGCGCGCCGGTCGAGGACCGGCAGCAGATCTTCGACTGGTCCAACGCCCTCATCGGGTTCGACGACCCCGACTTCGCCAGCTCCGCCGAGCACGCGCGCGACGTGTCGGCGCTGATCCTCGACTACGCCCACGAGCTGGCCGCTCAGCGCAGGAGGCAGCCGCGCGACGACATCGCGACGAGCCTGCTGGAGCCGGACGCCGACGGCCGGCGGCTCGGCGCGGACGAGTTCGCGATGTTCATCCTGCTGCTGATCATGGCGGGCAACGAGACCACCCGTAACGCCGCCTCCGGCGGCATGCTCGCGTTCTTCCAGCACCCGGAGCAGTGGCGCCGGCTGATCGGCAACCGCGGCCTCCTCAGGACCACCGCCGACGAGATCGTGCGGTGGGTCTGCCCGGTCAACCTGTTCCGGCGCACGGCGCTCAGCGACACCGAACTGCGCGGACAGCGCATCGCCGAGGGCGACAAGGTCGTGATGTTCTACTCCTCTGCCAACCGCGACGAGGACATCTTCGACGACCCGTACGCCTTCGACGTCGGCCGCGACCCCAACCCCCAGATCGGGTTCGGCGGAGGAGGCCCGCACTTCTGCCTGGGCACGCACCTGGCCCGGCTCGAGCTGACCGTGCTGTTCGAGCTGCTGCTGGACCGGATGCCCGACATCCGGCAGGCGGGCGAGGCGCGCCGGCTGCGCTCCAACTTCATCAACGGCATCAAGGAGATGCCGGTGCGCTTCACTCCGTCCGAGCGTCTGACTAGAACAAGTTCCATTTAGCCGCGACGTCGTTTACGCTCAGGAATCCCACCCTCAAAGGGCGGTTGCCATGGACATCGACCTCGTCGACCCCGACCTGTACGCGAACGACGGCATCCCGCACGAGCAGTTCCAGTGGCTCCGGGGGCACGCACCGGTGTACCGGCACCACGGCGATCCGAACTTCTGGGCGATAACCCGCTTCGACGACGTCGTGCACGTCTCGCGGCACCCCGAGATCTTCTCCTCGCACCGCAGGCTCGCGCTCTTCCACGAGCCGACGGACGAGCACCTCGTGCTGCAGCGGATGATGATGCTCAACCAGGACCCGCCGGAGCACACGCGGAAGCGTTCGATCGTGAACCGCGGCTTCACGCCGCGCACGATCGGCAAGCTGGAGGAGCACATCCGCGTGATCTGCGACTCCCTGATCGACGAGATCGCGGACCAGGGCGAGGCCGACTTCGTCCACGACATCTCCGCGCCGCTGCCGCTGTACGTGATCTGCGAGCTCCTCGGCGCCCCTCCGGAGGACCGGGAGAAGATCTTCGACTGGTCCAACCGCCTGATCGCCCAGGACGACCCGGAGTTCCGCACGCCGGGCGACGACGGCATGGCCGCCGCCGGCGAGCTGTACGCCTACGCGAACGAGCTGGCCGTACGCCGCCGCGAGCAGCCCCGCGACGACATCGTGACCAAGCTCCTCCAGCCGCACGACGGCGAGGAACTCTCGGTCGATGAGTTCGACCTTTTCGTGATGCTGCTGACGGTGGCCGGCAACGAGACGACCCGCAACGCCGCCTCCGGCGGCATGCTGGCGTTCTTCGAGCACCCGGATCAATGGCGTCGCCTCCTCGACGGGCACGCGCCCGGGGGCGGTCGGCTGTCGGAGACGTTCCCCGACGAGATCGTGCGCTGGGTCAGCCCGGTCAACATGTTCCGGCGCACGGCGGTGCGCGACACCGACCTGGGCGGCCAGCGCATCGCGGAGGGCGACAAGGTGGTCGTGTTCTACTCCTCGGCCAACCGCGACGAGGACGTCTTCGGCGACCCGTACGCCTTCGACATCGGCCGCGACCCCAACCCGCAGATCGGGTTCGGCGGCGGCGGACCGCACTTCTGCCTGGGCGCGCACCTGGCCCGGATGGAGCTGCGGGTGCTGTTCGAGGCACTCCTGGAGCGGATGCCGGACATCGCGCAGGCCGGCGAGGCGCGCCGGCTGCGGTCGAACTTCATCAACGGCATCAAGGAGATGCCGGTCCGTTTCTCCGGCTAAGTGGCGTTCACCACCTTTTGGACTTGGTGCCTAATATCGAACGCGCAGGTAGGACCGGTCAGGCTAAGGTCTTAGTTCGCTGAGTGGCACCTTTTCGGGAGGGGCGAGCGTGGATGAGGTAGACGAACCGTTGCGCGTCGCACTGCTCTCGTACCGGAGTAAACCCCACTGCGGCGGCCAGGGCGTCTATCTTCGCCACCTGTCCCGCGAACTGCTCGATCTCGGGCACCACGTCGACGTCTTCTCCGGCCAGCCGTACCCCGAGCTCGACCGGGACGAGATCACCCTGCACCGGATCCCCAGCCTGGACCTCTACGCCGACGAGAACCCCTTCCGCACGCCCAGGTTGTCGGAGTTCCGCGACTGGATCGACGTGCTGGAGTTCGCCCACATGCGCACGGGCGGCTTCCCCGAGCCGCTGACCTTCAGCCTCCGGGTGCTGCGCGAGCTGCGCAGGCGGCGCGAAGCGTACGACGTGATCCACGACAACCAGGTGCTCGGCTACGGCAACCTCGGCATCCCGCGCCTCGGCCTGCCCCTCGTGACGAGCATCCATCACCCGATCAGCGTCGACCGGCGCATCGAGCTCGAGGCCGCCAAGGGGCTCAAGCAGCGGTTCGGCAAGCGGCGCTGGTACGGCTTCGTCCGGATGCAGGCACGCGTCGCCGCCCGCGTCGGCCCGGTCCTGACCGTCTCCGGCTCCTCCAAGCACGACATCGTCCGCGACTTCGGCGTCCTCCCCGAGCAGGTGCACATCCTGCCGCTCGGCGTCGACGACCATCACTTCCACCCGCGCGGCGAGCGGGTCCGCGGCCGCATCGTCGCCGTCGCCAGCGCGGACTCACCGCTCAAGGGCGTCTCGACACTCCTGCGCGCGGTCGCGAAACTGGCCACCGAGCGCGACGTGCACGTCGTGGTCGTCGGCCGGCCGACGCCGGGCGGCCCGACCGACAAGCTCGTCGGCGAGCTGTCCCTCGGCGACCGCGTCCGCTTCGTGTCCGGCATCTCCGACGACGAGCTGGGCGAGCTGCTCGCGAGCGCCGAGATCGCGGCGGTCCCCTCCCTGTACGAAGGGTTCTCCCTGCCCGCGGTCGAGCACATGGCCTCGGGCACTCCCCTCGTCGCCAGCCGTACCGGCGCGCTGCCCGAGGTGGTCGGCGACGCCGCCGTCCTCGTCGAGCCGGGCGACGTCGAGGAGCTGGCCGCCGCCTTCCGGCGGCTGCACGACTCCCCCGAAGAACGCGAACGCGTCGGCGCCGCCGGCTACGCCCGCGTCCAGGAGCGCTTCACCTGGTCCGCCGTCGCGCGCGCCACCGTCCGTCACTACCAGGACGCCATCGCCCGCCGCGCGGCGGGCACCGTACGAAAGGAGCACGGCCCTGCTGACCGTGGACTTTGACCGGTTCCGTGTCTCGCCCGGCGAGCACGTGCTCGACATGGGCTGTGGCGCCGGCCGGCACGCGTTCGAGCTCTATCGGCGCGGCGCGAACGTCGTGGCGTTCGACCGCGACGAAAAGGAGCTGGCGGCGGTCGCGACGATGTTCGGTGCCATGGAGCTCGAGGATCAGGTGCCCGCGGAGGCTTCGGCGCGGACCGTGACGGGCGACGCGCTCAGCCTGCCGTTCCCCGACGACTCCTTCGACAAGATCGTCGCCGCCGAGGTGCTGGAGCACATCCCGGACGACATGGCGGCGATGACCGAGCTGCTGCGCGTGCTCAAGCCCGGCGGCCGGCTCGCCGTCACCGTGCCCTCGTGGCTGCCCGAGCGCATCTGCTGGGCGCTGTCGGAGGACTACCACACCGCTCCGGGCGGGCACGTGCGCATCTACACGCGCGCCGAGCTGGAGGCCAAGCTCAAGGCCATCGGATTCGAGGTCGGCGGCCACCACCACGCGCACGGCCTGCACGCGCCGTACTGGTGGATCAAGTGCGCGGTGGGCGTGAGCAACGAGGCCCACCCGCTCGCCAGGGCCTACCACCAGCTGCTGGTCTGGGACATCATGAAGCGCCCCCGCGCCACCCGCCTGGCCGACCGCGTGCTCAACCCGCTCATCGGCAAGAGCATCGTCGTCTACTTCACCAAACCGACCGCGCCGGCATCGCGGGAGCGGGCGCATGCGGCGGCCTGACGCCGTACCGGGAATCCTGGCCTCCGCCGACCTCGCCGCCACCGCACAGTCCATCGCCGCACAGCAGGAGCCGTCGGGCGCCATCCCGTGGTTCGCTCCCACGGACGGCGTGCCCGGCCACGTCGACACCTGGAACCACATCGAGGCCGCGATGGCACTGTCCACCGCCGGTCTGGCCGCCGAGGCCCGGCGAGCGTACGACTGGGTACGCCGCGTCCAGCGCGAGGACGGCTCATGGCCCGCCAAATGGGTCATCGGTGAGGTGACCGAGCCGGGCTCGGAGTCCAACCACGCCGCGTACCTCGCCGTCGGCGTCTGGCACGAGCTGACGCTGACCGGCGACCTCACCTTCGCCGCGCACATGTGGCCGTCCGTACGCCGGGCCGTCGACTTCGTCCTGGGCCTGCAGAGCGCCCGCGGCGAGATCATGTGGATGCGCAACCCCGACGGCTCCATCGCCGACCACGCCCTGCTCACCGGCTGCTCGTCGATCTACCAGTCCCTGCGCTGCGCGGTCGCGCTGGCCGAGCACCTCGACGAGCCCCAACCGGACTGGGAACTGGCCGCGGACCAGCTCGGCCACGTCGTCGCCTGCCACCCGGAGGCGTTCGCGGACAAGAACCGGTTCTCGATGGACTGGTACTACCCCATCCTCAGCGGGCCCCTCCGCGGACCCGCGGCGTACCGCCGGATCGACGAGCGGTGGGACGACTTCGTGGTCGCCGGGCTGGGCTGCCGGTGCGTCTCGGACCAGCCCTGGGTGACGGGCGCGGAGAGCTGCGAGCTCGTCCTCGCGCTGGACGCGATGGGCGACACGGCACGGGCCCGCGAACTCTTCGCCACCATCCAGCACCTGCGGCACGAGGACGGGTCGTACTGGACGGGCTGGCAGTACGCCGACCAGCGGCACTTCCCGGGCGACCGGTCGACCTACACGGCCGCCGCCGTGATCCTTGCCGCCGACGCCCTGGCCGACGCCTCCCCGGCCGCCCGCATCTTCAAGCGCGTCGCCGACCGCGACCTCGGCCCGTCGGAGCCGGCGGACCCGGTCGCCTGCGGCTGTGAGTCCCGGTCGATGGCCGACCCGATCCACACCCGCCGCTGAACGGCGCTTCCCGAACTCAGGCGGGAATCCGGTTGCCGCCGGGACTTCCCGGTCAGGAGGATCGTGGCATGCGCGTGGAAGAACTCACTCGCCTCGAAGAGGCCGGGACCGTGCCCGAGCTGCTGCTGTTCTGGGGGCACCGGCCCCCTCCCGGCGGCGGAGTGGGCACGGGCTGCCTCAGCCAGTGGTATCCGGCACCGTTCACGGCCGACGGCGTGCGGTACGCCACGGCCGAGCACTACATGATGGCGGGCAAGGCACGGCTGTTCGGTGACGCCGAGGCCGAGCGGCTCGTGCTCGCGTCCGGCGATCCGGGCAAGGCGAAGGGTGCCGGACGCCGGGTCCGCGGTTTTGACGAGGACACCTGGGCCGCGCACCGCTACGACCTCGTCGTCGCCGCGAACACGGCCAAGTTCGGGCAGCATCCGGCCCTGGGGGCGTTCCTGCTGGGCACCGGTGAGCGCGTGCTGGTCGAGGCGAGCCCGTACGACACGGTCTGGGGCATCGGGCTGTCCGCGGCTCAGCCGGAGGCGCGGCACCCGTCACAGTGGCGCGGCCTCAACCTGCTCGGCTTCGCCCTGATGGACGTACGCCGCGGGCTCCATGATGCCTAGTCTCAACCCCCGTCCAGGAACCGATCGACTTCCTCCCGGCTCGGTGCCGTCGCGGGGCCGCGCCGCGTGACGGCGAGGGCGGACGCGGCGTTGGCCCGTCGTGCGGCACGTTCCGGCGGCAGCCCGTCCGCGAGCGCGGCGACGAACACGCCGACGTGCGCGTCGCCGGCGCCGTTGCTGTCGACGGCCGTCACCTCGAAGGCGGGGATCCGCAGGGTTCCGGAACCGGGCATGGCGAGGATGCAGCCGCGCGGACCCATGCGGAGCACGACGCCGGAACGTCCGGTCCTCCGGGCCAGCGCGACGGCGGCCTGATCCGGGTCGGCGTGCCCGGTCATCGCGGTCGCCTCGTCGTGGTTGCAGCTCCACCAGTCCGTGCGGTCGAGCACCGGCCCGAGCACGTCGGCGGGGATGTCGGCGACCAGCGGTCCGGGGTCCACGACCACGGTGGCGTCGCCCGGCAGCGTCCCGAGCCAGTGCGTGAGAGCGGCCTGGTTGGCCGGGTACAGCAGGCCGTAGCCGGACACGTAGATCGCGTCGCCGCTTCGCAGGCCGATCCCGGCGAGCTGTTCGTACGTCAGGGTGGCCTCCGCGCCGACGCTCGTCGCGAACGTGCGTTCCCCGTCGCCGTCGACGAACGCGACGTCGAAGCCGGTGTCCGCGTCTGGAGTCGCCTTCTGCAGGATGGAGATGCCGGCCTCGGCGAGCCGGGCGCGGGCGAGTTCACCGAAGGGGCCGCTGCCGTGCGCGCCGCCGTAAGCGACCTCGATGCCCTGGCGTGCGCTCGCCACCATGACGTTGTAGCCGCCGCCGGGCGTCACCTGGCTGGAGGTGGCGAGCACGTCGCCGCCGGGTCGCGGAAGCGCGGGAACCTCCATGACGAGGTCGATGACCACGTTACCGACGTGGACCAGCCGGTTGACCGGGCTGCTCATGAGCTCACCTCGCTCACCGTCCGGGCCGGCTGCCCCTCTTGGGGTGCGGCGCCACGGCCCGTCACGGCCCGGAGAGCGAGGTAGAGGACGGCGGCGACGGCGAAGGCGACGAGCCAGCCGAGCCCGTTGCGCGCGGGCCAGGTCTTCGAGAGCGGTCCGGCGAACCACACCTCCGTCTCGGAGGTCTGGGCCACGGTGAAGAGCAGCCCGGTGACGATGCCGGCGACCCATGCGACGAAGGCGGACCAGGCCACACCGCCGCGGTGCCAGTAGACGCCGGCGCGCGTGGTGTCCATCAGCCCGGAGGGGTCGTACTCCCGCCGGGTGAGCATGTCCACGAGGAAGACCGCCACCCAGGAGGTGATCGCGACGGCGAGAAGGGAGATGAAGGTGATGAACGGGCCGTAGAAGTTCTTGGCGATCAGCATCAGGTAGACGCCGCCGGCCAGCGTGAGCACCACGTCGATGCTGACGGCGAACACACGACGGAGACGGACACCCAAGGTGATCATGGTGAGACCCGCGGAGTACACGGACAGGTGGTTGGACAGCAGGAGGCCGCCGAAGGCCGTGAGCAGGTACGGGATGGCCATCCACGACGGCAGCATGGCCTGGATCGCCGCCACCGGGTCGGACGCGGCGGCGAGGGTGTGGTCGCCGGTCGACAGCAGGCCGCCCAGCGTGATGAGAAGGACCAGCGGGATGCCGGCGCCGGCCGCGGCGGCCGCGATGATCCGGCGGCTGGAGACCCGCCGCGGCTGGTAGCGCGCCATGTCGGCTCCGGCGTTCGCCCAGCCGATGCCCGTTCCTCCGGCGATCACACCGATCCCGGCGATCACCGCGCTGGCCGGTGCGGCGTGTGCGTGCAGGACCGCGTGCCAGTGCACCTTCGTGACGAGAAAACCGCCCACGATGAGGTTGAGGACGCCGAAGACGTACGTCGCCTTCTGCTGGATCCACACCAGGGTGGCATGGCCCAGTCCGGAAACGAGCAGGGTGAGGGCCACGAAGGCGAGCAGGCAGACGATGGTGAGCGCGGAACTTGCTCCCACGCCGAAGGCGAGATGCAGGATGGCGAGCAGCGCGTACGCGGCGGTGGTGGTGTTCACCACCTCCCAGCCGACCCGCGACAGCCAGGACACCAGCGTGGGACCGTGGTTGCCTCGTGGACCGAACACCGCGCGGGACAGTGTCATGCTCGGCGCCCCGCCCCACTTGCCCGCGACGCTGATGAGTCCGACGACGGCGAACGAGCCGAAGGAGCCGATGGCGCCGACGAGCACGGCCTGCCAGATGTTCATGCCGCGCAGTGCGACCAGGGTGGCGCCGAGGGGCAGCGCGAGGATGGAGATGTTGGCGGCGAACCACACCCAGAAGAGCTCGAGCGGGTTGCCGTGCCGTTCGTCGCCGGGCACCGGCTCGATGCCGCGGGTCTCCACGGCGCCGACCTTGTTGTCACTGGTCATGTGACCTTCTTCGGAGGAGAGAGATCAGGTGGGGCGGGGCGGTCACGCCCGCTCGCGCAGGGCGAGCAGGCCGCACGCCAGATCGTCGAGGGGGAGTCCGTTGACCGTGCGGATGGTGGCGACCGCGTCATCGGGGAAGGAGCCGATGCCGTGGCAGGCGCCGGCGACGGCTCCGGCGATGGCCGCGATGGTGTCGCAGTCGCCCCCGAGCGACGCCGCGAGCAGGCACGCCTGCCACGGGTCGTCCGGGTACAGGGACAGGACGGCGAACGCGGCCGGCACGGACTCCTGGGTGGCGACGCTGGTACCCACGAGGCGGTAGATGTCGTCGGCGGCGACCGCGGCGGACCGGCCCGCGACCAGCTCGCCGGCCCACCGGATGCGAGAGGCGACGTCGGCGGCGGCGATCCAGTGACCGCGGCGCACACCGGCGGCGGCGGCCCTCTCCGCGTGCAGGACGGCCTCTTTCACGTCGGCTCCGTCGATTCCGGCGCTGACGGCCGCCGCGACGGCCGCGGCGCCGGCCAGGGCGACGCTCGTGTTGTGCGTCACCCAGCTGGCCTCGACGACACTGTCGAGCAGTGCGGCGGGCTCACCGCCGGAGGCGATCCCGACCGGGGCGATCCGCATGGCGGCGCCGTTGGTGTCGCCGTGACGGCCCGCCTCCTCGACCGGTGTGCCGGCGGCGACGGCCGCGACGGCGCGTTTCGTCGACGGGCCGAGCAGGTCCAGCGAACCACGCCGGCGCATGCTGTCCTCCCATTCGAGGAGGGACCGCGCCAGTGCGACGGGGTCGATGTGTCCGGCGCCGTCGAGAAGCAGCCGGGCGAGTAGGACGGCCTGTTCGGTGTCGTCGGTGACCGACCCCGCGCGCATCCCGGCGGCCAGCGGATGGTCGGGGGCGGCGGGTTCGAAGCCGGTGAGTACGCCGAAGTCATCGAGGATCCGCTGACGGGGCAGGGATTGGGTCGGCATGCCCAGCGCGTCGCCGATCGCCAGTCCGTACAGTGCCCCGGTGGCGCGGGCCTCGGTGCCGGTCATGGCGTGTTCCCGAAGCGCAGGTGCAGTTCGAACCGGAGCGGGTCCAGCAGGCTTTCGACGTGCTCCACCAGGTCCCCCGCCACGGTCCAGCTGACGCGTCGCGCGCGCAGGAACCACTCACCGGGGCGTCGTCCCAGCTCGTCGGCGTCGGCGTCGCCCAGTGGCGCGGCGGTGACCCATTCGTCGCCGTGGTCGGCGTACAGCCCGACGGAGGCAAGCGTCGCGGTCAACGACTCGTCGATCAGGCCGCGGGCCGGCAGGTCGAGTAGTCCGTCGACAACGGGGATGCGGCTGCGCTCCAGGGAGACCGCCGGTCCGTCCGCCAGGGTGCGGACGCGGTCGATGGCGAAGAACGAGGAGGAGGCCAGGCCCAGTCGGCCGGCGAGGACGGGATCGTCGACCTTCTCCAGCCGCAGCAGCCGGGTCTCGGCGGGCACCCCCTGAGCGGCCAGTGCGTGGGCCCAGCCCAGCCGGTCGTCGAGTGGCCGCCCGTCGAAGGTGACGAACGATCCCTTCCCCGAGTGAGTGGAGATGAGCCCTTCCCGGCTCAGCTCGGTCAGCGCGGAGCGGATCGTGTTGCGACTGACCGAGAACCGCGCGGCCAGCGCGTGCTCGCCGGGAAGCCGGCTCCCACGCTTGAGCCTGCCCGTCCGGATCTCCCGTGCGAGGGCCTGGGCGATGTTCTGGTGCTTGAGCGCGTACACGTTCTTCACCCTGTCCACCGCTCTGCCCGAACCTGTTCAAACATGTCCAGTACGGTACGCCCGACATGGCCGTTTTCTCAAGGACGAATCTTTCGCGGGTTCTCTTCGCGACGAGGTCAGGCCTCGACCGCGGCGGTCAGCGGCGTTCGAGCACCCGGAGAGAGCCTTCGACGCGGCGCTCCTCCCAGTGGCCGGTCCGCAGGGCGCGCCGGTAGACGCGGTACGGCGCCTGGCCGCCGTCGGCCGGGTCCGGGAAGATGTCGTGGAACGCCAGCGCCCCGCCCGGCATGACGTGGCAGGCCCAGCCGTCGTAGTCGGCCTGGGCGAGGTCCTCGGCGTGGCCGCCGTCGATGAAGAGCATGCCCAGCGGCTTGGCCCACAGCTTCGCGGCCGTGCCGGAGGTGCCGATGACCGCGACGACACTGTCCTCCAGGCCCGCGGAGACGATCGTCCGCCGGAACGTCGGGAGCGTGTCCATCCGGCCGGTCCGCGGGTCGACCAGAGTGTCGTCGTGGTACTCCCAGCCGGCCTGGTTCTCCTCCGAGCCGTGGTGGTGGTCGACGGTGACCACGACCGAGTCGGCCGCGCGCGCGGCGGCGCCGAGGTAGATCGCGGACTTGCCGCAGTAGGTGCCGACCTCCAGGATCGCCCCGCGCCTGCCGTACGCGAGCGCCGTCTCGTACAGCGCGAGTCCCTCGGCCACGGGCATGAACCCCTTGGCCTCCTCGGCGGCACGTCGCAGGTCGGACGGCATCGGCGGGGCACCGGTTCGCGTCGTCAGGTCATCCACCCGCGCACTCTAGCGCCGATGACCCATGTGACCGACGTCACCATTTTTACGTCTATCGCCCGTGTAATCGTTTCCATATCCTCCCATGTAATCGTTTCCATGAAGGGAGGCTCGGTGGTGGGCATCAAGGAGGTCGCCGCTCACGCGGGAGTCTCGGTCGCCACCGTCTCCCGTGTGCTCAACGACAGCCCGAAGGTCACCGAGGAGACACGGGCCAAGGTCCACGCGGCCGTCAAGGCGCTGCGCTACCGGCCCAACGCGGTGGCGCGCTCGCTGCGCACCGAGGCCACGCACACTCTGGGTCTGATCATCGGTGACATCCTCAACCCGTTCTTCGCCGTGCTCGCGCGGGCGGTGGAGGACGAGGCGCGCGCGGCCGGCTACACGGTCGTCATCGGCAACGCCGACGAGCGCCCCGAGCAGCAGGACCACTACGTCCGGACGCTGCTCGAGCAGCGCGTCGACGGTCTGCTGATCTGCCCGACGGCGGAGGTGACCCCCCTGGTCGAGGACTGCGTCGCCGCGGGCGGGCCACTGGTCTTCCTCGACCGCACGCTGCCCGGCCTGGAGGTCCCGTCCGTACGGGTCGACGGGACGAGCGCCATCCACGAGCTGATCCGGCACCTCCACGACCTGGGATACCGGCGGATCGCCTTCATCTCCGGCCCGGAACTGCTGTCCACCGGCCGTGAGCGCACTCAGGCGTACATGGACGCCATGCGCGCGAGCGGCCTGGAGATCCGCGAGGAGTACATGGAGGCCGGTGACTTCCAGGCGGCGAGCGGCCAGGCCATCGCGGCACGATTCCTCGAGCTGCCGGAGCCGCCCCAGGTGATCTTCGCGGGCGACAACCTCATGGCGCTCGGCGCCCTGGACGAGATCCGGGCACGCGGGATGCGAATCCCCGAGGACGTCGCGCTCGCCTCGTTCGACGACGTCGCCTGGTTCGTTCACGTGGACCCGCCGATCACGGCGATCGCCCAGCCCGCCGAGGAACTCGGGCGGCGAGCGGTGCGGGCCCTGCTGGAGCGCATCGAGCACCGGCCGGTGGAGCCGGTCGTGCTCCCGGCCCGCCTCGTGACCCGCCGCTCCTGCGGAGAGACAGGAAAACCATGACCGAAATCCTGAGTGTGCGGGGGCTGCGCAAGCGGTTCCCCGGAGTGATGGCGCTCGACGGCGTGGACTTCGATCTGCGTCCGGGCGAGGTGCACGTGCTGCTCGGCGAGAACGGGGCCGGCAAGAGCACTCTGATCAAGATGCTGTCCGGTGCGTACCACCCGGACGAGGGCACGATCCTCGTCGACGGCGAGCCGACCGTGATCCGTACCGCCGAGGACGCCCAGCGGCTCGGCATCGCCACGATCTACCAGGAGTTCAACCTGGTCCCCCAGCTGACCGTGGCGGAGAACCTCCTCCTCGGCCGCCCGCCGCGGCGCTTCGGCCTCGTGGACAAGAAGGCGATGTACGGCCGGGCGCGTGAACTGCTGGACCGGGTGGGCGTCGACGTCGATCCCCGCCGGCCCGTGGCGTCGCTGGGCATCGCCCGCATGCAGATGATCGAGATCGCCAAGGCGCTCAGCCTCGACGCCCGCGTTCTGATCATGGATGAGCCGACCGCCGTCCTCACCTCGACCGAGGTGGAGCAGCTCTTCACGATCGTCCGCCAGCTCAGGGACCAGGGCGTGGCGATCGTCTTCATCACCCATCACCTGGAGGAGATCGCGGCCATCGGCGACCGGGTCACGGTGCTGCGCGACGGCACGACCGTGGGCGAGGTCCCGGCCGACACGCCTCAGGAGGAACTCGTACGGCTGATGGTCGGCCGCTCGATCGACCAGCAGTACCCGCGCGAGCCGGCCGAAGCGGGGGCGCCCCTCCTGGAGGTGCGGAACCTCACGCGCGAGGGCGTCTTCGAGGACGTGTCCTTCGAAGTCCGCGCCGGCGAGGTGGTGGGGCTGGCCGGTCTGGTCGGCGCCGGCCGTACCGAAGTGGCTCGCGCGATCTTCGGCGCGGACGGGTACGACTCCGGCACCGTGCTGGTCGACGGGCGGCCCATCCCCCGCCGCAACGTCGGCGCGGCCATGGAGGCCGGGCTCGGCCTGGTCCCGGAGGACCGCAAGGGACAGGGTCTCGTCCTGGGCGCCGACGTACGGGAGAACCTCGGGCTCGTCACCCTGCGCCGTGCCAGCCACGGCGGGTTCGTCGACCGGACCGGCCAGGGCCGGGCCGCGGCCGAGATCGCGAGTCGGCTGGGCGTACGGATGGGCGGCCTCGATCAGGAGGTCCGCACCCTCTCCGGCGGCAACCAGCAGAAGATCGTCATCGGTAAATGGCTGCTCGCGGAGGCGAACGTCCTCATCCTCGACGAGCCGACGCGGGGCATCGACGTCGGCGCCAAGGTCGAGATCTACCAGCTCATCAACGCCCTCACCGCCGCCGGACGCGCGGTCCTGATGATCTCCAGCGACCTCCCCGAGGTGCTGGGCATGAGCGACCGCGTGCTGGTGATGGCGCGAGGCAGGATCGCCGGCGAGCTCAGCGCCGGCGAGGCGACGCAGGACTCGGTGATGGCCCTCGCCGTCAGCGAGACGGAGGAGGTTGTATGACCACGGCAGTAATGCGGCTGCGGAAGAGCGGCGGGCTGCTCGGTGAGAACGGTTCGCTCGCCGGGCTGGTGGTCCTGGTGGTGGCACTCACGCTGCTGTCCGGTGACTTCCTCACCGTGACGAACCTGCTCAACGTCGGCGTGCAGGCGGCCGTCACCGCGATCCTCGCGTTCGGCTCGACGTACGTCATCATCACGGCCGGCATCGACCTGTCCGTCGGCGCGGTCGCCGCGCTGTCCGCGGTCGTCCTGGCCTGGACCGCCACCAGCCACGGCGTGCCGTGGCCCGTCGCGCTGATCGTCGCGCTCGTCGCCGGCATCGTCTGCGGCCTGGTGAACGGCGTGCTGATCACGTACGGACGGCTGCCTCCGTTCATCGCGACGCTGGCCATGCAGGGTGTGGCCCGCGGGCTCGGCCTCGTCATCTCCCAGGGCAGTCCGATCCCGCTGCCGGACGCGGTCGCGCACCTCGGTGACACCATCGGCAGCTACCTGCCGGTCCCGGTGATCGTCATGGTCGCGATGGGCGTGATCACGGCGGTGGTCCTGAACCGGACGTACGCCGGGCGCACGATGTACGCGATCGGCGGCAACGAGGAGGCCGCCCGGCTGTCCGGGATCAAGGTCACCCGGCAGAAGATCATCACATACGCGCTGGCGGGTGGCTTCGCCGCGGTGGCCGGGATCGTCCTGGCCAGCAGGCTCGCCTCGGCCCAGCCGCAGGCCGCGCTCGGTTACGAGCTGGACGCGATCGCGGCCGTCGTGATCGGCGGTGCCAGCCTGTCCGGCGGCAAGGGCCGGGCTCTGGGCACGCTCGTCGGCGCACTCATCCTCGCGGTGCTGCGAAACGGACTGAACCTGCTCTCCGTTTCGGCGTTCTGGCAGCAGGTCGTGATCGGCGTCGTGATCGCTCTCGCCGTCCTGCTGGACACCCTGCGCCGCCGCCAGGCGAACTGAAAGATCAATCGGAGGTACATCGTCATGCGCATCACCAAGCCGGTCGCGATCGCCGCTGCCGCGGCCACACTCGCCCTCGGCCTCGCGGCCTGCCGGGGCGGATCCTCGAGCGGCGGCGACATCAAGCTCGGCATGTCCGTCTCCACGCTGAACAACCCGTACTTCGTGCAGTTCCGGCAGGGTGCGGAGGAGGAGGCGAAGAAGGAGGGCGTCAAGCTCACCACGACCGACGCCCAGAACGACGCCTCTCAGCAGACCAACCAGGTGCAGAACTTCACCGGCCAGAGCATGAAGGCGATCATCCTCAACCCGGTCGACTCCGACGCCGCCGCGCCCGCGGTCAAGGCCGCCGACCGTGCCAAGATCCCGGTGATCGCCGCGGACCGGGGCGTCAACGGCGCGTCGGTCGCGCAGACCGTCGCCTCCGACAACGTCGCCGGCGGGCGGCTCGCCGCCCAGCAGCTGGGCAAGGCGCTGGGCGGGAAGGGCAAGGTCGGCGTCCTGCAGGGCACGGCCGGCACCTCCGCCGCCCGCGACCGGCAGCAGGGCTTCGCCGAGGGCATCAAGGCCTTCCCCGGCATCCAGGTCGTCGCGCAGCAGCCCGCCGACTTCGACCGGGCCAAGGGCCTGGACGTCCTGACCAATATGGTGCAGGCCAACCCGGGCATCACCGGGGTGTTCGCGGCCAACGACGAGATGGCGCTCGGCGGCATCAAGGCGCTCGGCGCCAAGGCCGGCAAGCAGGTCAAGGTGGTCGGGTTCGACGGCACGCCGGACGGGCTGAAGGCGGTCCAGATGGGCACTCTTTCCGCGGACGTCGCCCAGCAGCCGAAGCTCCTCGGGCAGCTCGCGGTGCAGAGCGCGGTGAAGGCCGCCAAGGGCGACAAGGTCCCGGTGACCGTGGCCGTTCCGGTGAAGGTGGCCGACAAGACGAACGTCGCCCAGTTCCTCAACGGTTCCTGATGCCGGCGAGGGCGTACGACGTCGTGGTCGCCGGGTCGGTCAACGCGGATCTCGTGGTCCGCGTCGACCGGCGCCCGGCGGCCGGCGAGACCGTGCTCGGCTCCGACCTCGCGACCCATCCGGGCGGCAAGGGCGCCAACCAGTCCGTCGCCGCGGCGCGGCTGGGCGGCCGCGTCGCCTTCCTCGGCCGCGCGGGCACCGACGGCCACGGTGACCTGGTCCGCGAGGCGCTCCGCGGCGACGGCGTCGACATCGGCCACCTGATCACCACGCCGGGACCCACCGGCGTCGCCCTGATCACCGTGGACCCCGAGGGGGACAACAGCATCATCGTCTCGCCGGGCGCCAACGCGAGGGTCACCGAACAGGACGTCGCCGCGGCACGGCCGCTCTTCGCGGCGGCCTCGGTGGTGTCGCTGCAGATGGAGATCCCCCCGGCCGCCGTGCTGGCCGCCGCTCGCACCGCGGCCGAGGAGGGCGCGCGGGTCGTGCTGAACCTGTCGCCGGCCGCCGCCGTACCGGACGAGCTGCTCGCCCTCTGCGATCCGCTGGTGGTCAACGAGCACGAGGCGGAGTTCCTCGGCGACACCCGGCCGACCGGTCTGCTGACCCGCGGTGTGCGCTCGGTCGTCATCACACGGGGCGCTGACGGCGCCGTCGTGGCCGATGCGAGCGGCGTCACCGAGGTGCCCAGCCCGCAGGTCGACGTAGTGGACACGACCGGCGCGGGCGACGCGTTCACCGGTGCGCTCTGCCTGCGTCTCGCGCACGGCGACGACCTGGCCACCGCCGCCCGGCTCGCCGCCCGCGTCGGCGCGGCGGCCGTACGGAAGGCGGGCGCGCAGAGCTCGTTCCCGACCCTGAGCGACCTGTAGGGCGGGACAACATCACGCCGCCCATGGACGGCGAACGGGAGGAATGATGAAGCGTGCCGGAATCCTCAACGGGGCCCTGGCCGGATCGCTGGCCCGTCTCGGGCACACCGACCAGGTACTGATCTGCGACAGCGGCATGCCGCTCCCCCGCGACGCGGACGTCGTGGACCTGGCGTTCCTGCCCGGCATCCCGTCGTTCGCCGAGGTGCTCGACGGGTTGCTGACCGAGCTGGCCGTGGAGGGGGCGATCGCGGCCCAGGAGGTCGAGGTGGGCAACCCGGAGTGCCATGTGTTCCTGGACGAGCGGTTGCCGGCCCTGGTCTACGTGCCGCACGACGAGCTCAAGCTGCTCGCGCACGCCGTCAAACTGGTGGTCCGTACCGGTGAGGCGACGCCGTACGCCAATGTGATCGTGCGCTGCGGGGTGGCCTTCTGACATGCCGGGCGGCCCCTTGCCGCCACAGATTGAAACGTGTTCTACTTTCGGCGTGAGTCAGCGCTCTCGCATCACGATGACCGACGACGAAGTCGCGGCATTCATCGACCAGCAGCCCAAGTTCCAGCTCGCCACGATCAATCCCGACGGCACGCCACACCTGGTGACGATGTTCTCCGGGCTGGTCGAGGGCAAGATCGCGTTCTGGACCTATCGCGCCTCCCGTAAGGCGCTCAACCTCGCCCGCGACCCTCGCGTCACCTGCCTGATCGAGACGGGCGTGGAGTACTTCGAGCTGCGGGGGCTGATGCTCTACGGCACCGCGAAGGTCCTGACAGAGCCGAATGACGTTCGGTATGTTGGGTCCGAAGTGGTCCGCAGGATGACCGGACTCAAGGACGACGACGCGGGGATCGCCGAGCTGGTGGACCAGACCGCGGCCAAGCGGTACGCCTACATCGTCGAGCCCGTCCGTGTCGCCTCCTGGGACCACCGCAAGCTCACATAGAGGGGGACGGTGTCATGCAAGTCCGGGTCGACCCACTGGTCTGCGAGGCCAACGGCGTGTGCGTAGGTCTCGCCCCGGAGGTCTTCGACCTCGATGACGACGACGAGCTGCAGGTGATCCAGCCAGAGCCGCCCGCGGAGCTGGCCGACCGCGTCCGGCACGCCGTACGGTCCTGTCCCAAGGCCGCGCTGACCCTCGACGAGGACTAACCCCCCGATCATCGGCCGGCCACGGGCCGGTCCCCCTCCTGGAGGTGTGTTACGTGCGAGCCGCCGTGATCCAAGGTCCTGGTGTCAAAGAGGTCGAGCTCCGCGACGACGCGACGACGGTCGGTCCCGATCCCGCCGAGGTCAAGGTCAAGATCAAGGCGACCGGGGTCTGCCACTCCGACCTGTCCATCCTCAACGGGACCCTGCCGAACAACTACCCGGCGGTGCTCGGCCACGAGGCGGCCGGCGAGATCATCGAGGTCGGCGAGCACGTCACGAACGTCGCGGTCGGCGACCACGTCGTCGTCAGCTGGACGCCGTCGTGCGGCCTCTGCCCGGACTGCGTGGCCGGCCGGCCGTTCCTCTGCCTGAAGTACATCATCGAGGGCTACACCAAGCCGCGGTTCCGGCTGGGCGACGACGCGCCGGCGTACGGCATGGCGGGCTGTGGCACGTGGGCCGAGGAGATGGTGGTGCCCTGGGAGGCCTGCATCAAGGTCCCCGACGACGTCCCGTACGAGTACGCCGCCCTGCTCGGCTGCGGCATCTCGACCGGCGTGGGAGCCGTGTTCAACACCGCCCAGGTGCGCCCCGGCACCACGGTGGCGGTCGTCGGCTGCGGCGGTGTCGGCCTGTCGGTCATCCAGGGCGCCAAGGCCGCGGGCGCGGCCGCGATCCTGGCGATCGACCCACTGGAGTCCAAGCACGCGATCGCCGAGAAGTTCGGGGCGACCCACACCGCGACGCCGGACCAGGTGGACGAGCTCAAGAACCTCCTCACCGGCGGGCAAGGCTTCGACTACGGCTTCGAGGTCGTGGGCAAGAGCGTCACGATCCGTGCCGCGTGGCAGCTCACCCGGCGCGGCGGTGACGTGATCGTGGTCGGCGCCGGCGCGGTCGACGACAACGTGCAGTTCAACGCGTTCGAGCTGCTCTTCGACGGCAAGAACCTCCGGTCCTCGCTGTACGGCAGCTCGGACCTGCGCCGCGACGTTCCGCGGTTCGTCGCCTTGTGGCGTAGCGGCAAGCTGGACCTGGAGAGCCTGATCACCCGGCGCATCCGGTTCGAGGAGCTCAACGACGCCATCGCCACGCTCGAACGCGGCGAGGCGATCCGGCAGATCGTACTGTTCGACTGAGTCCGTGCCGACCGGCGATCCTCCCGCCTCCGGCGGAGGATCGCCGGTTCGTGCCACGGGCCTCCGGGAACATCGCCACCGGCGACCTGGTCGACATCTGCCATCGCGAGGGCATCGGCACGGGGATCGACGGCAGGAAGCTCGCCGCCGTACGGGACCGCCTCGCCATCACCCTGGGACGTCGCCTCAAGTCGGCGCTCGCCTCGGTCCCCGCCGCCCCGGCCCCGCTGCGCGTCACCGCCTGACCACCCACCCGGCTCCCCGTGGAACGGCATGAAAAGGGGCGACCGGTATGCGCTGCCAGGCTGCCGGCCGCCCCTTCGCGACACCCGGTCGCTCCGCGGATCGCGGGGTGGGTGCCTCGCCTGTGATGAGCGTCCCGACCGGGACGCGCGTCACCTGACGTCGGTGACTCAACTGTTACATCGCGTCCACCGGCACGGACGCTACAGTCAAGCCCCCGTAATTAACGGACAAATGTTTCGTTTGCCGCCTATCGGGCAAATCGCGGGCGTTCATACCGAGCCAAGGAGGTCCCGATGCGGATACGGGGCGGAGTCAGCTTTATCGGCCTGATCTACATATTGATTGGCATCTTCGTGGCTTGGGACCGCGACTACATCACGATCAGCCTGCTCAAGAAGGTGCTCAGCGCGCTGCTCGCGATATTCCTGTGGTTCCTCGTCCTCCTCGGCGTCAGCCTCCACGTCAGCTGACGGCACTCCCTTTCGCGGCCGCTCCGCCCCGCCGGAGCGGCCGCGAAGATCGTTCAGGGATCAGGGCAGCGGCGTCCGCCAGAGCGTCGGACCGTCCGTGCGATAGTCGCCGGTGAAGCCGATCGCCAGCAGATCGCCGCCGACGACCGTCATGCCCTGGAGTTGCTGGACGCCCGGCCCGTCGAGGCCGAGGCCGTGCGGGCGCCCGGCGCGCCAGGACCGGCCGTCCGGCGAGGACCACGTCGCCACGTCCGATCCGGCCGTGCCGGCCAGCACGAAACCGTGCGGTGTCACGGTGGCCGCCGTAAGGCGTATCCCCGGCGCGGCTCCGGGCAGCGTGGTCGGCTGCCAGGTGCGCCCGCCGTCCGCGGAGACCGACACGAAGGTGTACGCACCGGCCACGCCGGTCGCGACCAGCACGCCGCCCCGCGCCACGACCTTCGTCAGCGAACCCTGCGTGGTGCCGCTCGGCAACGCGGGTGCGGCCGCCGACAGTGTCCATTTCCTGCCGTCGGGCGAGGTCCACAGCGCGGGCTGTGACGTCTTGTTCTTCGTCTGACCGCCGACCGCGACGAAGCCGTTCGGCCCGGCGGCCACGTCGCTCATCCACTTGGGGGCGTCACGAGTGCCGGCCAGGTCGGCCTTGCCGGGGCTGCCGGCACGGCTCCAGCTCTTGAGATCGGTGGAGGACCACGCCGCGGCGATCGTGCCGCCCTCGGTGCCGACGACGACGTACGCCGTGCCGTTCGCGGCGGCCGCGGACGGGACCAGGTCACCGCTGAACGCCCGGCCGGAGGCCGGCTGCCAGGTGCCTCCGTCGCCCGACGTGAGCACGAGTGAACGTGGGCCGGTGCCCCCGACGGCCAGCCAGCCGACGCCGCCGTGCACCGCGTCCACGAGCCGCTGCTGACCGGGCTCCCTGGACGCCGGGAGCTTGGCACGGGTCCACGCGGTTCCGTCCGCCGAGGACCACAGCGCGGCGCGCCCGTTGGTGCTGCCCACCGCGAGGATCCGCCCAGCGTCGGCCACGATGCCGTCGACCGTACGCTCCGGATGCACCGCGTCGGGTATCGCGGCGAGCGTGACATCGCCCGCGCCCGCCATCGTCAGGTACGCGTTGCCCCCGTCGAGACGCCCGCTCACGACCGGTCCCTGAGGCGTGAGCGCGGCGCCGGTGAGCGTGCGGCCGCCGGTCAGGTCGCCGACGTGCCGCCAGGCCTTCGCGTCACCGCTCGTCATCACGGCGGTCTTGCCGCCCTGTGCGGCCACGAGCACGGTCAGGCCGCTGTCGGTGCCGCGCACGACACCGATCCGGGAGTAGCCGCTCGTCAGCAGGCGACCGGACGCGGCCCAGTTCTTCCCGTCCGCCGAGCCGAAGAACACCCCGTAGACGGTGGTCTTTCGCTTCTGTCTCCGGCCGGTCGTGTGCGACGCCTCGCGGGCGGCGAAGAAACCGGTCTGGGTGGCGGCGACCGACACGACGTCGCCGGACGAGCCCTGCCCCTGCGGCACCGTCACGGGCGCCCAGGTGCGGCCGCCGTCGGGCGACCGCCAGAACGCCTCGTTCTCAACGGTCTGGTGGACCTTGCGCTTCTTCCTCCGCACCGTCTTGGTCACCGTCTTGGTGGTGCGCACTCGCCCGTGCGCGACGACGATGTCGCCGTGCGCCGCGACGTCCGACAGGCCGACGGTCCGGCCACCCGACGGCGGCTGCAACCGGTCACCGCCCAGCCGCGTCCACGAGCCGCCGTCGGGGGAGGTCCAGAGCACCGCCTGCGTCACGTCCTTCACCGTGGCGGTCCCCACGGCGACGAAGCCGGACGTCGTACGGGCCAGTTGCTTGACGTTGTCGCCGGCGCCGAAGGCGCCGGACAGCGGCCGGCGCGTCCACGTGCGCGCGTCATGGCTCGTCCACTGCACGGTGCCGTCGTGGGTGTTGCCCAGCGCCGCCCATGCTCCGGCTCCGCCGGCCACCAGCCCGGGGTACTCCCCCTGCGGCGGGTCACCGCCGTCCGCCGCCCGCACCTTCGCCAGCCTCCAGGAATGGCCCCCGTCGGCCGAGGTCAGGAACTGCGCGCGGGAGTAGTCGCCGCCCTGTTCGGAGCCGATCGCCACGACCGTGCTGCCGGCGGAGGCGACGGCGTCGAGGGT
>JAOPYG010000261.1 GCA_025964685.1 Actinoallomurus sp.
GAGGTCGGCGCGCAGGGGTACGGCGGTACGTCACACAGCTGGGACGACCAGCACGGCGCCTGGTTCGGCGGCCTGATGCACGGCTGGGTGTACGCCAAGGGCGGCCTGACGACGCTCGGCTACCTCAACCGGACGGACATCCCGTTCCACTACGCCCTCGCCGACGCCTACACGGTCGGCGACGCGTACCACTGCTCCGTGCTCAGCGCGACCGGCCCGAACCGCACGTACCTGTGGAGCGGCACGATCGACGCCCAGAAGAAGTTCAGCGACTTCGTCGCCTTCAACGGTGGAGACGAGCTGGGCAAGAAACTGCTCTGGGAAACGTACGCGGAGACGCTGCAGAAGGCAGGCGTGACGTGGAAGGTCTACCAAGGCGCGGACGACTACGGCGACAACGGCCTTGAGTACTTCGCCAACTTCGCCCAGTACGACCCCACTCAGGGTGGCAAGTCCGCTCCCGGCAACGTCCTCTACGACAACGGCGTCGCGAACGTCCCCGAGCCGCTGACCGGCCTGAGCGCGAACGCCGACAACCTCGCCAACGCGATCAAGGCCGACGTGAAGGCGGGCACGTTGCCGCAGGTGTCCTGGGTCGTCACCAACCAGGCGTTCTCCGAGCACCCGGACGGCGCGCCGAACGACGGCGCGTACTACGTGAACAGCGTCCTCGAGGCGCTCAACTCCGATCCGGACGTCTTCAACTCGACCCTCGTGGTCATCGACTACGACGAGAACGACGGCCAGTTCGACCTCGTGCCGCCGCCGGTGCCGGCACCCGGGACGAAGGACGAGTTCTACCTCGAGACGTCCGGCGCCCTCGCGAACGCCGGTCTCAAAGAGCCGATGCCCGTCGGCCTCGGCTTCCGTGTCCCGCTGATCCTGATCTCGCCGTGGACTCGGGGCGGCTGGGTCACCTCGGAGGTCTCCGACCACACCTCGGTGATCCAGTTCATGGAGAAGTGGACCGGGGCGCTCGGCAGACCTGCGATCAGCCCGAACATCAGCGCCTGGCGGCGCAGCGTGTGCGGTGACCTGACCGGCGCCTTCGACTTCGGCTCACCGGTGTTCGGCCTGCCGAAGCTGCCCAAGACCACGGTCATCGGCGATCCCGCGGGCGGCTCGTACAACCCGCCGGTCACGACCAACGAGATGCCGAAACAGGAGCCGGGCACCAAGCGGGCGCGGCCGCTGCCGTACCAGCCCAACGCCAACCTGGTCGGGTTCACCTCCGGCAGCAACGGGGCAGTCGAGGCGAAGCTGTCGTTCAGCAACAATGGGACGCACGTCCGCAAGGCCAGCCACTTCGCCGTCTACGACAACGCCGCTCCGTCCCAGTCGCTCGCCGACTATCCGGCAAAGTACCCGGGGCAGTACACGGTCGCCCCGTCGCACACGACCGGGAACGAAACCGTGCCCGGAGCGGTCCAGATCGGCGCGGGCAGCGGCGAAGGCAAGTACGACCTGACGGTCGTGGGCCCGAACCGCTTCCTGCGGCACTTCACGGGTGACGTCAACGCCGCCGGCAAGAACGCACACGTGGAAGCGGCGTACCACCAGAACGGTCACGGCTCCAAGCCCAGGATCACGCTCACCCTCACCAACAACGGCACGACGCCCGTGACGTTCACGATCGCGTCGAACAACTACTCCAAGGACCGCGCGAAGACCTACCGCGTGCCCGCGCACGGCCACGCGACGCACTCGGTGGATCCGTTGGAGTCCAGCCACGGATGGTACGACCTGACGGCCACGATCAGCGGGGACAGCTCTTGGTCCCGGCATTACGTCGGCCACCTCGAAGACGGCACGGACAGCATCACCGGCTGATCGCGCGGCCCGTCACCGATCGTCGCCTGGATCGCGTCGTATTGTTCCGCGATCCAGGCGACGATCGCCTTCGGCCCCGAGGCCGTCCTGGGCGGCATCGAGACCCGGCTGATGGACCGGTCGAAGGGTTAGCGGAACGGTAGCTCGGCCGGGGGCGTGGGCTTGGTGTCGGTCCACTTCGCCGAGCGGACGGCCAAGTAGTTGATGACGAAGCCCGGCTTCATCTCCGCGTACGGGCCGCCGGGTTTGGTCAGCTCCTCCTGTTCGGACAGCACCGCGCCGGTGCGCTCATCGAAGACGATCACTGGGCGGGAGCGGTAGGTCCCCTGTTCGGCCTTCGGCCCGCCGAACTCGCCGGTGACCGTCATGGCGCGGTCGTCGGAGGCCAGCGCGACACCCCGGCGGCCCAGCGGGTCGGTGGCGCGGCCGATCGAGCGGATGCCCGGCTGGTCGGCCAGCGCCCGCATCAAGCCCGCACGTACCTTCGGCGGCATCGGGCCGGCCAGGAGTGAGGTCACCCTCATGACCTTGATGCCGGGTTCCAGCATCCGCAGCCTCGCCGGCGGCCGGGCCGTCGGCGGCAGGCCCTCCGCCTTCCTCACCTGCGTCTCGCTCAGGAACATCTCAGCGAGCTTGGCCGGGTCGGTCGGCAGGTTCTGCAGGTCCTCGGCCGACATCCCGCCCGGGAACTCCCCGCCGCCACGGGTGTTCGGGTGGCCGTTCGCCTTCCACTTCGTCGCCTTGGTCGTGTAGGTGTAGTAGTGGTCGCCCGACCAGACGCGGAAGCTCGACGGCGACCCGGCCCTACGCCACAGTGACGCGTCCCGGGCGGTCGGTGGGCGGGCCGAGAGGTCGCGGCCGTAGAACGCCTCGCCCATGCCATGCTTCGCGCCCCACCAGCTGAACGTCTCGGTGTGCGCACCTGTGATCGCGTAGGTCCCGGTCTTAGGACGCATGATGTAGGACTGGCCCTCGATCTTGTCGATGTACCAGTACTTGCCGATCGGCTGCCGTTCCGCCTTCTCCGCCGCCGCGAGGATCGCCCCCCTGTCGTCCAGGTTCACCGGGCGGGGCGGCGCGGGAGTGTTCCCGCCGACGAGTGCGATCGCCACGGTCGCCGCCGCGCCCGCCGCGACCACGCCGCCCAGCCCCCACCGCAGCCGGGGCAGTGAACGGCGCGGCGGCTCGTTCAGCAGTGCCTTCGCCCCGGCGATCACCCGGGCGGTGGGCGGCGCGGGCTCGTGGTAGCCGTCCCGGACCATCCGAACTTCATCCATGCTGTTCCTCCAAATTGAGCATCGGATTGGTCCCGCCCAGCGCCTTGCGCAGCGTGGTTCGGGCACGGTTCAGCCGGGAGCCGACCGTGCCGTAGGAGATCCCCAGTGCCGCCGCGACCTCGTCGTGGCTGAGGTCGGCCAAGGCGACGAGCAGCAGCACGTCGCGCTGCCCGCGCGGCAGTGCCGCGATCGCCCCGGCGAGCTCGCCTCGCAGGCCCTCGGCGCTGACCCGCGAATCGACCCGTTCGGTGTGCTCCTCGGCGTGGCGGCCCGGGCCGAGGCGGGCGCGTGCCCGCAGCGCGCGCGTCTCGGCCCGCTGGTGCCTGCCGACCACCTTGGTCGCGATGCCGTACAGCCAGGTGCGCACGCCCGCGCGTTCCGGGTCGTAGCGCCGACGCTGCCGGAACGCCTCCAGGAACGTCTGCGCCGCGACGTCGGCGGCGGCGTCCGGACCGAGCCGCTTGGCCGCGTACCGGTGGATCTCGGCGAAGTAGACGTCGAAGACCTCGTCGAAACGCTCAGCCGGGCGGGGCGGGGGATCCCCTGTCATGTGGTGCCTTTCCATGGCGCGGATGGCGGTCACAGAGGTATCAACCGCAACCGGCTTCCGCTTTCCCGCCATTGGTGGTTCATGGCTTAAGGGCCGGGTCGTGAACTCAATCCGACCTTGGAAGCAACCTTCGGGCGGTTCGGTGGTCCTATGGGCATGACGTTCAAGCAAGTCTCGACCGTGTCCGCGGTCGGCGCCGGGGGTGGGCAAGACGCAGCCGCCCCGGTGGGCGAGATCGCGGAGTTGTTCCGTGCTCATCATGTGTCGCTCGTCAGGCTGGCGCTCTAGCTGTTGCGCGACGCTCTTGGCAAGGCCGCCGCGACCGTCACCTCTGACGGGATCAGGCCGCTCACGCATGCTCGCCGCGACGAAGGGGGGAACCAAGCTCGCCTTCGTCACCGAGACCGGAGCGAAGGTCAGCTACACCACCAAGGATTTCTCCGCGGTCATCAGTCGCCGGATCCGTGAGCGCGTCACCATCGTCGACCTCGCCACCGGCGGTCATAAAGCCATCGCCCTGCCGCAGGGAGAGGCGGCCGACCATCTGGCCTGGGCGCCGGACGGCCGTAATATCGCCTACATCACCGAGACGCCGAAAAAACGGAGCCTGCGGATCTTCGACCCCGCCACCGGCACCGTCCACCCGGTCGACCTGGGCTCGGCCGATGCGGAGCTCGGCAACGTGGTCATCGGCTCGGACAGCGCGCACATTGTGGCACTGGTGCGCAAGCAGCACGCCGACCCCGAGACGCTCCCCTTGGGCCACGACGGTATTTGGTGATCTTAGGGAGAATTCTGTGGCTCCTGCGTGAATGCGCAGGAGCCACGGTGCACGTCCCGAGCGCTAGCGGAGCGACATTCCCTGGTGTTCGAGGGCTTCCTGGAGGAGGCGCAAGGCCTTGGGGCCTACGCCGTGGAGCTTCTTCAGCTCGGCGGCCGGTACGTTCGCGAGCTGCCCGAGCTCGGTGTATCCGGCCGATGTGAGGGCCCGTGTCGCGGGTGCGCTGATGCCCTCGGGGAAGTCCGTAGTGCTCATCCCTTGATCCTCCTCATCGGTGACGTCAGAAGATGAAGCCGCCCGAGGTGGCGGTGCGGACGAAGACCTCAAGGAAGTACAGGGCCAGGGCGCTGCCCGCGATCGCGACGGCGGGCGCGCTCCAGGCCGCCGTACGGGAACGGCGGGCGAACAGCCCGAAGACGACGATCAGCGCGCCGGTCGACCACCAGGCGATGTCGCTGTGCAGGCGGGCGGCGGACGCCTTGGCCAGGCACGCGTGGTCCAGGGGGCGGCCGACGTACTCGCACAGCTGTGCCGACGTGGGATCGAACGGCAGGCTGCCCGGGGCCGTCTGGTACATCAGCCACAGCACGAGGCCCGCGGCGACGCCGAACAGGTGCAGTGGGGTCAGCGTGATCTCCAGCCGGCGGCCGGCCAGCCATTCGTAGGCCGTGAAAGCCCCGATGACAAGTGTGGGGACGGCGAGCGCTCCGGCCATCACCCAGGGGCTGCTCCGGTGCGTCACCATCGCGAGGACGATGACGGCGCAGAGGCCTCCGACGGAGACGATGCCGGCCTGACACGAGGCCGGCCACGATCGGGCCATCCGGGGCAGCCGCTGCCGGGTGTCGTCGGTCGTGAAAGAGCTGAACGTCACTGGATGCCCCAAAGTCCCTCGATCGTGGCCGCTGGGATCATGACACTCCCCGCGCCGCGTGGACGTCAACGGATATGCCCGACTCCGGTCAGAGGCTCAGACGCGAGCGGCGCAGGGCTCGGCCGCCGGCCGCGTACCACTGTGCGGCCATCACGACCGCCAGGGCGATCTCGGCGACATCGCCGCCGTAATACATCAGCTCGGCGCCGGCGTGCAGGTCGGTGGCGGAGAACCCAGGCGGCGGTGTCACCCACAGGGACTTGGCCAGTACGCCGTGCGCGGTACCCGCGACGACCAACGTCGCGCCGCGGGCGGTGAAGGAAGAGCGGTGCCGCATCGGGTCCAGCCGGCAGATCGAAGCGCTGAACACCACCCCGGCCATGAGTACGTGCAGATGGACGAGCCCGTGCAGCCATGGATGATCGTGAGTGGTGGCGAACAACCGCGTCCGGTAGAGGATCCACAGGCCACCCACGTCCAGTGCCGCCGCGACCGGAGGGAACAGCAGGAAGGCGGCGAGGCGGGACTGAGCCACCAGCCCACGGCGTGCGCGGCCAGGGGGGAGAGCGCGCAGCGCCAGAGTGATCGGGCGGCCCAGGACCAGCAGCAGCGGGGCGAACATCCCCACGATCAGGTGCTGGAGCATGTGGGCGGTGAATTCCCCGCCCGGCAACCGTGCCAGTGCCGCCACGGCGACGCCAAGAGCCCCCACGGTGAATGACACATCACGCCACCTCGGCCAGGCATCGCCACGCCGGCGCAGCCGGACCGTCCCGGCGGCATAGAGCACGGCGGCGACCAGCGCACCGGCCGCCGCCAGGTACTCGAGCGGACTCACCGCCGGCCGGCACGGCCGCGAAGGACTCTTCTCAGCAGCACCGCCCCGATGAGGACCAGGACCCCCGCGATGACGTTCCAGGTCCAGTCGTACGGCGCGATGTCGACGTTGTACCGAATCTGGTGCAGCCGCAGGATCTTGTGCTGGATCGTGCCGTCGTACAGCTGAAAGCCACCGGCACCCAGCAGAATCCCGCCAGTCAGGGCACGCGTCGACAGGGCCGTACGGCGGACCAGGTCGATGACCATGACCAGGCCGATGACGACGGCGAACCATCCGAAAGCGTGGAAGAGACCGTCCGAGACTAGGCCTACGGCCGGAGTGGACCTGTCATAGAAGTGATGCCAGTGCAGCAACTGATGGAACACGGTCTCGTCGATGAACGCCGAGATGCCGATTCCGATCAACACGCCCGCCCAGATCGAGCGGTCGGCCGATGAAGGGGACGCGTCAGAGGACATCGACCTCGCCTCCTTGTTCCCCCGAAAGCCGCACCACTGCGCGATCTACCCGGTGCGCCCCTGGTCAAGCGCTACGGCCACGGTGCCCACGGAAAACGCCGCGGCCTGGCAGCGTCGATTCGCTGCCAGGCCGCGGGTGCGTACGTGCCGGCTAGTGGTGGCCGTGCGCCGCCTCGTACTGGTCGAGGATCTTGCCCATCTGGGCGAACTTCTCCGTGTAGGCCACGGGGTGGGCGCCCGGTGCCGTCGGGGGACGGTTCGGGTCCTGGTACTGGTCGCCGAGGTTGGAGAACATCGCGATGATGTAGCTGCGACCCCGCTCACCGGGCAACGATCGTACGATGCCGGCGTCCGAGGCCGAGTTGCCGACCAGGCCGGTCTTGTGCGCGAACGTCACCTCGGCGGTCCGGTTGCACGGCCGCACGTCGTGGCCGTACGCGTCGCCGCCGACCGTCGTGGTGCCGTCGGCGGCGATCCACCGGGCCGGGGTGACCTGGGGGATGCCCGGAGCCGGGTAGTCGGCGCCGCACCAGCTCGTGGTCGACAGCACGTCGTTGAAGCCCTGCTGGGCGAGCTCGTTCTTGAAGAACTGCCGTGAGGACGGGCTCAGCGCCGCGCTGGTGACGGGGGTGCCGTTCGGCGTCGTCCACAGCCGGCCCGGCGAACCGTTGATGATCATCAGCAGCTTCGCCGTGTCCAGCGAGGTCATGGTGACGGGGTTGGACCAGTGGCCGCCATTCGCCGGGTTGGTCTCCTTGAGCTGCATCGTCTCCAGGCCGAGGTCCTGGAACGTCTGGTTGAGCCCGGCGACCGCGCCCCGGTCCCACAGCAGCTTGACGAGCGCGCAGGACGCGGCGTTCGAGGAGTAGGTGATCGACGCGTCGATGTAGTTGCGGATCGTGTCGCTCGAGGCGTTGCCGCAGAGCGAGCTGATCGTCGTCGGCTGGTAGGCGTAGGTGTCGTCCAGCTTGATCACGCCTTGGTCGACCAGCCGGAGCACGCCGAAGTTGACCAACAGCTTCAGAACCGACGCGGGGTAAGGCTCCATGAAATCGAGCGGCGCGTTTTCGCGGCCGGGAACGACATCGATGGTGCCCTGAGCGTGGTTGGTGTACCAACCGGCGTCGTCCCATTGACGCCAGCGAACGGCGTCGGTGTGGTAATTCTTGTCCACCGGTACGACGATTCCGTGCGGATACTGCGGGCTCATCAGCACAGTGCCCGATGAGACGGGCCGACCGTGATTGTCCAGCTCGATGACGGTCGCGTCGATCTGCGGCTGCTGGACGATGGGCTGAGGCTCCGCCAGTGCGGCGAACCGGTTCGCGCGTTGCGCGCGCGTGGTCGCGTCCTTGTCCACCGACTGGGTGGCCAGCGCTCGGAGCTGCGGCGATGTCGGCGGTGCAAGGTCAAGGACCTGCTCGAAACGCAGCTGGTCCATTGTCTGCTGAAGCTCCTGGGCGACGTCGCCCCCGGAGCCATTCGTGTGCTCGGCCGCCTGGGCCGGTGCGATCGCGGTGCCCAGCAATGCGGTCGCGGCGGCGAGGCCGACGAAAGCACGAGTGCCTATTCCCCTGATTTTCACGTCCAATACCTTAGCGGGGCTAACGGCGCGGGATGAAGTAAATACCGACGAATCTTCCGGCCGCTGCATGCGTAAGGCATATCTTTCCAGGTGAACAGGACTGGGTTAGGCCCGTTGGTGACGAAAGGCGCGTACGCCGACACGTTCTGGCATCGACTTTCGGGCAGAAGGCGTGTGTCCGCCCACGCGCCGGCACCGCCACACCGGGATAGGTAATCCGCTCGGCTGTGTCCCGCGTCACATTCAAGGGACGGAATGTGAATCCGGTGCGACGGGTGGGGGAGAGCATGACCGAACTGGGCCACGATCGGACCAAAGCCGCGATCCGCCGCTTCACCAAGCCGCTGGTCGACCTCCTGGAGCGGGATGCCAACGAGGGAGACACCCGGCTGCTCGTCACCGACTTCCTCTGTGAGGGGCTCGGCTATGACAAGTACGAGGATCTGACCACCGAATACCAGGTCAAGGGGGAGTTCGCCGACTACGGCGTGCGCATCGACCGGCAGCTCATCGCGTTCATCGAGGTCAAGCGGTGCACGCAGAAGCTCAACATGAGGCACCTGCGGCAGGTCCAGATGTACGCCGTCAACGAGGGCGTCGAATGGATCATCCTCACGAACGGCCAGGTGTGGCAGGTCTACCACCTGACCGGCGGGCTGCCGCTGATCATCGACCTCGCGCTCGAGGTGGACCTGCTGAGCGACGACTCGCTCGCCCACAAGGCCGACAGGCTCTTCCACCTGACCAAGGAGGCGCTGAAGCGGCGGCTGCTGGACGACCTGTGGAAGGCCAAGGCCGCCACGGCGCCCAAGTCGCTCGCCGGAGTCCTCGTGTCCGACGTCGTCGTGGACGCCGTACGCAAGGAGCTGCGTCGCCGGACCGGCTACAACGGCGACGCCGTCGAGCTCACCCGGGCCCTGCGCGAGGAGGTCATCCGCGTCGAGGCCGTTGAGACCTGAGGCGGTGAAGGACGTCCAGTGCGTCCTGGGCGCGGGCGTACGGGACGAACAGATGATCGTGGTGGTAGGCCGAGACGGCGTTGCAGCTGATGCCGGCCTCGGCCAGAGCGGTCGAGACGGCGGCCATCAGCCCGACCGCTTCCAGCGATGAGTGGACGCGCAGGGTGATCCACGCGTTGGGGAAGACTCCGCGCAGGCCGGCGCGGTGGGCGTCCTCGGCTCGTGCGATGACGGTACGGCCCTCGGATTCGGTGAAGACCATGATCGGGTCCAGACCGGGAACATCCTCCGGCAGAGTCGCGAAGACGTACACGCCGTCGTGGAGCTCAGGGTCCAGGCCGGCCAGCAGGCGGCCGAGGTCGGTTTCGCCGGTCACCCGGCCCACCGTACGTACGCGGAAAAGGAAGATCTAACGCGGCACAGGGTCTTCGCTAGACGCGCCCGGTTACAGGTTCCTCGACGAGTACACCGGCGAAGGGGAGCGAATGACGGGGCGCAAGCGCAACGCGAGGGCTCGGCATGTCTTGTGGCTGGTCACGGCCGTGTGTGCCGGCATGGTGGCGCTCTGCGCGCCGGCGGGCAGAGCCGACACCGGGCCTTCGCCCCAACCGGGCGGCCGGTCCCGGACGCAGCAGGACCACACGACGGGACGCGCCGGACAGGGAGGCGGCAGAAGGACCGGCCACCACCGCCCCCGGAGCGTCGTACGGTGCCAGAACGACGAGACCGACCAGCTCGATGAGTTCGACGACGAGGACGGCGAGCCCCGCCACAGCGTCGCGCCCAGCCGCCCGGACGCGGCCGGACACTGCGTCGGCTCCCGGGAAGCGCTCCAGATCGCCGGGCTGCTCGGCGGCGCCCGGCCGGCGGCTCCGCGGCGCTGACGGCGGCACGGCGCCGCCCGTACGGTGGGAGATCCGTAGTGCCGTGAACGCGGACGGATTCTTCCCGCGAGGGATGTCGAGACCTCTCGCTCCGCTCCGACTGATCGGTGATGGCGGCCGACGACCCGGCCGCCGCCGGATCCCACGAGGAGCGAAGACCTGTGAAGTACATGGTGCTGATCTACAACCGCCCGCAGTTCACCACGGACCTGACCGAGCCGGAGCAGAACGAGCTGTTCGGCGAGGTGGACGCGATCCTGAAAGAGCTCACCGAGTCGGGTGAGCTGCTTGGGACCGAAGCGCTCGCCGACCCGTCCACCACGAAGACCGTACGGGTGCGTGAGGGTGCGCCCGCGATCACGGACGGGCCCTTCATCGAGGCCAAGGAGCAGTTCGCCGGCTATCTCCTGGTCGACTGCGCGAGCGAGGAGCGGGCCGTGGAGATCGCGGCGCGCTGGCCGGACGCGAAGTGGTTCGCGATGGAGGTCCGCAAGGTGCTGACCTGACGGGAAAAACCCGGACCGCGGACGGGAACATCCCTCCGGCCCCCCTTGTTACACTCATCGTGGCCGGTGCGTCTGGAGTCCCCCGGGCCTACCCATTGCCTTCACGGAATACCGTTCGGCTGGAGCCGTGTTGTGCGTTTCGCCGTGAGGCGACCCGCGCACCGGTACCACAACGTCGAAGACCCCGCCAGGATTCTGGCGGGGTCTTCGACGTTGAGACCGCCCGCCGCCCCGACCGGGAGTGACTCACGGCCGCGACACGCCCGCCCCAGCTCGCGCGGGTGAACCTCGCCGAACGCCTGATCAGATCCGGTCCCACGGGACCGAGTCGTACGCCTGCATGACCGTCTTCATGAACGTCTGATCGGTCCGGAGGCGCATGTCGTCGACGCGTTCGACGGTGGCGACGCCCCGGGAGTTGGTGATCAGGACGTTCTCGTACGACGCCAGGTCGGCGACCCGCACGGTGGCCCGCCGCGAGGGCACGCCCAACGCGGGCAGTGTCCGCTCGAGGAGCAGCATCGTGATCCCGTCCAGGGCGGGCGCGTCGGGCCAGAGGATCGAGGTGCCGTCATAGCAGCCGAGGTTGGTGATCGCGCCTTCGGACACGACGCCGCCCGCGTCGATGAGCAGGGCGTCGTCGAAGCCGTCGCGTTCGGCGAGACGGCCGTAGTGGGCCTGCCCGAAGCCGCCGACGTGCTTCACCTGGGCCAGCGGACGCTGGTAGACCACCGTCCGCAGGCTCTGGGGAGCGGTCGGCGCGGCGACCGGCGGCCGCACGATGACCATGATCGACGGGCTGGGGTCTTCCTCGGGCCAGAAGACGCTGACCCGTACGGCCGCGTCCTCCACGTCGCCGAGAGCGTGGCGGATGTGGTCGCGCACCCGCTCGCCGTCCAGGCCGGCGCCATAGAGAGTGTGGTTGGCGGCGTCCAGCCGGGTCAGATGCAGGTCCAGCCCGCGCGTCGCCCGGCCGCGGACCTGCATCGCGGTGAAATGGCCGTAGTTGACGGTCGCGGGGTAGCTCAGCTCCGCCGCCGTCGCGGCATGACCGTTGATCTCGATGCGCGGTGCCACGGCGTCCACGGTAGCGAACGCCGGTCAGGTCACCGTTCCTTCGGCGGCACTGGGACAATCGGACGCGATGTACCGACTCCTATTCACCACGCTGCTCCGTCGGCTGCCGGCCGAGACCGTCCACCGGCTCAGCTTCCGCGCCCTGCGGTTCCTGTCCGGCGTGCCCGGCGCGCTGTTGTTCCTGCGCCGCCTCCTCGGCCCGCGTGACGCCGCCCTGCGCGTACGCGCGCTCGGGCTGGAGTTCCCCAGCCCGCTAGGGCTCGCCGCCGGTTTCGACAAGGACGCCGAGGCGTACGAGGCGCTGGGCGCGTTCGGCTTCGGGTTCGTCGAGATCGGCACGGTGACGGCGCGACCGCAGCCCGGCAACCCGAAACCACGGCTGTTCCGCCTCGTCAAGGACCGGGCGATCGTGAACCGCATGGGCTTCAACAATGAGGGCGCGCTAGCGGCCGCGGGCCGGCTCCGCGGGCGGCGCCGCGTGGTCGTCGGCGTCAACATCGGCAAGACCAAGGTCGTCCCGGAGGGTGAGGCCGTCGCCGACTACGTCGAGAGCACCGAGCGGCTCGCCGCGCTCGCCGACTACCTCGTCGTCAACGTCAGCTCGCCGAACACCCCGGGCCTGCGCGACCTCCAGGCCGTCGAGCACCTCAGGCCGCTGCTCCAGGCCGTACGCGAGGCGGCCGGCCGCGCCACCCCACGGCGTGTCCCCCTGCTCGTGAAGATCGCCCCGGAACTAGCCGACGCGGACGTCGACGCTGTCGCCGACCTGGCGCTCGAGCTCGGCCTCGAGGGCGTCATCGCGACCAACACCACGATCTCCCGCGGCGGCCTGGCGAGCCGGCCGTCGAAGGTCGACGCGGCCGGGGCGGGTGGACTGTCCGGGGCACCGTTGAAGGAACGTTCGCTGGAGGTCCTGCGGCGCCTGCGCGACCGCGCCGGTGACCGGCTCGTGCTCATCTCGGTCGGCGGCGTCGAGGACGCCGACGACGTCTGGGCACGGCTCCAGGCCGGGGCCACCCTCGTCCAGGCCTACACCGGCCTGATCTACGGCGGCCCGTCCTGGCCGCGGAAGATCAACCGCGGTCTGAGCGCCCGGCTTCGGGACGAAGGGCTCACCGCGATTCCCGTCGCCTGACCGGCACTCGCCCATGACTCGGTCGACAGGTCGTCAAATGCCTTGAACCCGCGTCCGCTCGACATCACTCTGTCCTTTGAGGAGGAGCGGTGCCTGGACGAGGTGCTTCCGTGGCCGGTGCGTCGGCGCACGCCCGTTACCGGCGCCTGCGGGCCGAGTACCGTCAGGAGCGGGTGCTGGCGCGGCTCGTGCTGGCGGGCCTGGTGGGCTCGATGACGGCCGGGATCTTCGACTGGCCGCCCGGCCTGACGGCCGGTCTGACGTTGTTCCTCCTGCACTCCCTCTACCTGCGCGTCAAGCCGGACCAGGTCACCCGCTGGCGCCGGGGCGCGGCGGCCGAACGCCGTACGGGACGACGGCTGTCCCGGCTCGACCCGGCCTACTTCCACGTGCTGCACGACCGTGCGCTGCCCACCGCCTCCCGCGCGAACCTCGACCACCTCGTCGTCGGACTCACGGGGGTCTACGCGATCGTCTCGCGCCGGTGGCCACCCCTCACCCGGCTGCATGTCGCGGACGAACGCCTGTGGGCCGGGCCGCGGCCGGCGACGCGTCTGCTCGTGACGGCGAAGAGCGCGGCGCACATCGTGGCCGAGCGCCTGTCGGCGGACCTCGGTCACCAGGTGGAGGTCGGCGCGATCATCGCGGTACACGGCACCCGGCTGCCGCACGCCGGCATCCTGATCGACGGCGTGACCGTCCAGCGCGCCAAGCGGGGACAACGGCTCATCGATCGGCAGCCGGCGGTGTTCACCACCGCCCAGGTGGCCGCGATCGCCGCCGCGGCAGAACGGATACTTCCCCCCATGATCGACGTGTGACGAAAAACCAGCACCCTTCGTGACTGATTAGTACTCTCAGCGCAACAGACCGAATCGACTTCGGACGCTGGGAGGAAGCGCATGCCGGGCCGCATCGTCGTCTTCGGCGCCACCGGCTACACCGGCACGCTGACGGCTCGGGCGCTCGTCGAGTACGGCGCGCGGCCTGTGCTCGCCGGTCGCGACACCGAGGCGCTCGGCAGGCTGGCGGCCGAGCTCGGTGGCCTGGAGACGGCCTGGGCCGACGCGGGCGAGCCGCGCAGCGTACGGGCTCTGGTCGAGCACGACGACGTCCTCGTCAGCACCGTCGGCCCGTACGCCCGGTACGGGCGCGCGGCGCTGGAGGCGGCGGTCGACGCCGGCGCGCACTATCTCGACTGCACCGGGGAGCCGCCGTTCATCCGGGAGGTCTTCGAACGCTACGGCCCGAAGGCGCGCTCGGCGCTCATCCCTGCCGTCGGCTACCAGTATCTGCCGGGAATCCTGGCCGGTGCCCTCGCTCTCGACCGGGTGGGTGACGACGGCTTCCGCGTCGACATCGGCTACTTCCTCGGTGGTAGTGAGCTGTTCCGTGGCCTGTCCGCCGGCACCCTCGACTCGGTGGCCGGCGTCGCCACCGTTCCGATGTACACCTTCCGGGGGCGCATCCACGACGAGAGCCACCCGCGCGTACGCGACTTCCAGGTGGCCGGGCGGTCGCGTCCCGGCCTGTCGATCGGTGCGGGTGAGCACTTCGCCCTTCCCGCTTCGTATCCGGCGCTGTACGAGGTCAACGCCTATCTGGGCTGGTTCGGACGGGGTACGCGCCCGGTCGCGATGCTGGCGCGCGGACAGGCCACCCGGTACGGGCTCCGGCTGGGGCTGAGCGCGATGGCGCGGCTCGCGCGGCGGCGGGGCGGAAAGGGCACGCTGACGTCACGCATCGTCGCGGTGGCCTACGACGCCGAGGGGGCGCTCCTGACCGACGTGCACCTTTCCGGCGGAGATCCGTATCAATTCACGGCTAACGCCCTTTCTTGGGCAGCCTGCCAACTTTCTCGACATATGGTGGAAACAGGTGCTTTGGGGCCGGTGAGGGCGTTCGGGCTTTCCGAAGTCGAGGCGGGCTGTGCGATGGCCGGCATCGCCCGGGTCACCGGCTGACACTCAGCGTATGGCCAGGTCACAAGCCTGATGAGACACCCGCAAAGCTCGCAAAAGCCTCGGATAATTGTTTTTCGCGATAAAGCCTTCCAACTTGCTAGTGGTACCCCGTAAGAGCGCGAATAATCTGGCGAAGGTTCTTCGGAAACTGTTGAAGACGGGTAGTAAAAGGCTTTAACTTCAGCGCCATGGAAGACCGGCTTTTGGTCGATGCGCTGCGCTCCCGTGATCCGATCGCGATGGGTGCCGTCTACGACGACTACGCCGAACGCCTTTACGGCTACTGCTGGTTCCAGCTGCGCAACGGCGACGCGGCACAGGTGGCGTTCCGCGACACGTTGATGTGCGCCGAGGCGCACGTCGGCAGGCTGCGGTCGCCCTCACGCTTCGGCGCGTGGCTCTACGCCCTCGCGCGGATCGAGTGCCGGCGCCGGAGGCCGGCGGGGCCGGTCCAGCCCGACGTCCCGGTGGCCAGGCATGACCAGGACGACGTTGACCTGCGCCTGATGGCGTGGCGGGCGGTCACCGGGCTGCCGCCGCTCAGCCGCGAGCTGCTCGACCTCCGGCACCGCCACGAGCTGGGCGACGTCGACATCGCCCTCATCGTCGGGTTACGCGCCAAGGAGATCGAGGAGCTTCTGGTGCAGGCGGGCGTGCTGCTGGAGGCCGCCCTCATCGCGGAGATCCTCGCCCACGACGGCCTGGAGAGCTGCTCCCGCCGCGCGGCGATCCTGCGGCCGCGTAAGGAGGAGATCGACGACGACCTGCGCGAGACGCTCGTACGCCACTCCCTCGAGTGCCCCCCGTGCGCGCGCCACCTGCCGGAGAACATCGCGCCGGGAAAGGTCTATGACCTGTTGCCCCACGCGCCGCTGCCGCCGTCGCTGCGCGGCCAGATCATGAACTGCTTCACCGATCCTGAGCTGGCCGGCTACCGGCTGTTCGCCGCCGCTCGGGTGTCCCGGTTCGGCGGGCACGGCTTTCCACAGCAGCCGGGCACGGGCCGCACGGCCGCCCTCCGCCTCGCCACGCGGGACGCCGCGGA